>NZ_JANPJP010000243.1:0-30571 GCF_031425575.1 Phenylobacterium sp. | reverse complement strand
CCTGGCCAAGACCTTCGTCCTCCACAACGCCGACTCCGCCGCCATCCCGGTCTTCGAGCGCCTGAGCCTGGAGGTGTCTCCCGGCGAATGCGTGGTGCTGGCCGGCGAGTCCGGCGTCGGCAAGTCCACCCTGATGCGCTCGATCTACGGCAACTATCTGCCGACGCAGGGCTCGGTGCGCGTCCTCCACGACGGCGCCTATGTGGACATCACCCAGGCCCTGCCGCACCAGGTTCTGGACGTGCGGCGCCGCACGCTCGGCTATGTCAGCCAGTTCCTGCGGGTGATCCCGCGCATCTCCACCCTGCAGCTGGTCATGGAGCCGCTGCTGGAGAACGGGGTCTCCACCGAGGAAGCCCAGGAGCGCGCCGAGACCCTGCTCTCGGCCCTGCGTCTCCCCCGCGCCCACTGGGAGCTGCCGCCCGCCACCTTCTCGGGCGGTGAGCAGCAGCGGGTGAACATCGCCCGCAGCTTTATCCGCAACTATCCGGTCATGCTGCTGGACGAACCCACCGCCTCCCTGGACGCCGAGAACCGCGCCATCGTGGTGACCCTGATCCAGCAGGCCCTGGCCCGGGGTGCGGCGATGATCGGCATCTTCCACGACCACGACGTCCGCGACGCCGTCGCCACCCGTCTGTTCGGGGTGTCTGAGTTCAAGGCGGCCGCCTGATCATGGAACAGAGGATCTTCTCGCAGAACATCGTCACGCCCCAGGGCCTGGTGCGTGGCGAGGTGGTGGTGCGGGGCCAGTCGATCCTCGCCGTCGAAGCTTGCGAAAGCCCGTCAGCCGACGCCCACGATTGGGGCGGCGACTGGCTCATTCCCGGTCTCGTGGATATCCACACCGACAACCTGGAAAAGCACTACCAGCCCCGTCCCGGCGCCCTGTGGGACGCCTATGGCGCGGCTCTGGCCCACGACGGCCAGTGCGCCTCGGCCGGGATAACCACCGTGCTGGACTCTCTCAGCCTGCACGGCCGCAAAGAAGGGCTCGACCGCAAGGAGGCCCTCGGCCCGATGATCGCCGGGATGGACGCGGCCCAGGCTGACGGCGCCCTGCGCGCCGAGCACCTGCTGCACCTGCGCTGCGAGGTGACCAATCCCGAGCTGCTGGCCCTGCTGGAGCCCCACGCCGACAATCCCCGCCTGAAGCTGCTGTCAGTGATGGACCACACCCCCGGCCAACGGCAGACCTCAAACGTCGCCGCCCTCGAAACCCGCATGGTGGCCGCCGGCCGCAGCGAGGCGGAGATCGACGAGATGCTGGCCACGCGCCATGCCGGCCGGGACCCCTCGGTGGCCCAGTCCAACCGGCGCAGCGTGGTGGCCTTCGCCCGCGAGTACGGGGTGCCGATCTGCGCCCACGACGACGCCACCCTGGAGCATGTGCAGGAGGCGCACGACGACGGCTGCGTCATCGCCGAGTTCCCCGTCACCCTTGAGGCCGCGCTGAAGTCCAAGGCCCTTGGCATGGCCATCTGCATGGGCGGGCCGAACTTCGTGCGCGGCGGCTCGCATTCTGGCAATCTGTCGGCCCGCGAGTGCGCCGAGCACGACGTTCTCGACATCCTGGCCTCGGATTACGTGCCCCTCTCCATGCTCCGCTCCGCCTTCATGCTGATCGACGACATGGGCTGGACGCCGCAGAAGGCCTTGGCGGCCGTCGCGGCCAACCCGGCCCGCAGCCTGGGCCTGAACGACCGCGGCGAGATCGCGCCGGGTCAGCGCGCCGACATCGTCCGGGTCACGCGACGCTCTGCCGGATGGCCGGTCCCCACCGAGGTTTGGCTGCGAGGCCTCCGGACTGCATGACCGCGCGCTACGCAATCTACTACGCCCCGCGGCCGGGCACGCGGCTGTGGGACAAGGCGTCGGCCTGGCTGGGCGCTGACGCCTATACCGGCGCTGCGCCGGCCCGCCGCCCCCTGCCCGGCCTCGAGGCTCTGGACCTGGACGCCCTGACGCAGGATCCTCGCGGCTACGGCTTCCACGCCACGCTCAAGGCACCCTTCGAACTGGCGCCGGGGCGCGGCGAAGCCGAGCTGTTGGCGGCGGTCAGCTATCGGGCCACAGGCCTGGCTCCCTTCGAGGTCCCGATCGCGCCTGCCGCCCTGGGCCGGTTCCTGGCCTTCCAGCTCCAGCAGGCCTCACCGGAGATGCAGGCCCTGCACGCCCTCTGTGTCCGCGACTTCGACACCTTCCGCGCACGGCTGTCGGACGCCGACCTGGCGCGCCGCCGCAAGGCTCCGCTGACGCCGGAACAGGACGCCCGCCTGGTGGAGTGGGGCTATCCCTATGTCTTCGAGGACTTCCGCTTCCACATGACGCTCACCGGCTCCATCCGCGACGACGCCGTCCGCACCCGCGTGCTGGCCGTGCTGCGCGATCACTTCCTGGAAGAGACCGGGCCGCACCTGTTCGACGGCTTGGCGGTCTTCAAGCAGGACGACCGCGAGGCGCGGTTCCGCATCCTGGAGCGGTTCAGCTTCAGCGCCTGAGGGCGGCCAGGAAGCGGGCCACGCCCTCCTGTGGCGTGCCGTCATTCTGAACCACCACCACATCGTCGCCCACGACCGGTATGGCCTCGGCGCGGGCCAGGCGCTGGGCGATGTCGGCGGCGCTCTCACGGCCCCGCTGCGACAGCCGCCGGGCCAGGATCTCCGGATCGGCTGTCACCACCAGCACCCTCAGGGCGCCGAAGCGGGCTCGGGCCGCGTCCAGCACGGCGCGGGAGACATTGACCACCACGGTGCGGTCCAGGGCCAGGTCGTCGGCGATGTCGGCCGGAATTCCATAGGCCAGTCCGTGAGCCCGCCAGGTCAGGGCGTAGCCGCCGGCGGCCTCGCGAACGGCGAACTGGGCCTCGTCGATGGGGTCATGGTCCTCGCCGCCGGCCTCGGCCGGGCGGGTGATGTCGCGGCGGGGAAAGACGAACGACGGATCGCCGCCGAGCGCCGCCCGGGCGCCGTCCAGCAGAGTGTCCTTGCCGGCCCCGGAAGGCCCGACCACGAGCACGAGCATGCCGGCCTCAGGCGTACTTTTCGACGAAGGCGTCGGCGTCGAGGTCGCGGAAGTCGTCAATGGCGTCGGCGAGGCGCTCATGGCTCCAGTCCCACCAGGAAACCGCCAGCAGACCATCCTGGACCGCCTTGGGGAAGCGCTCACGGATCGGCTTGGAGGGAACTCCGCCGACGATGGTGAAGGGCGGCACGTCCTTGGAAACCACGGCCCCGGCTCCCACCACCGAGCCGGTGCCAATGCTGACGCCGGGCAGGACGGTGGCGCCGTGGCCGATCCAGACGTCGTGACCCAGGGTCACGGTGTGCGACCGCCGCCATTCGAAGAAGTCGTGATCGTCCTCGGGGCCCAGCTCGTACGAGCGGCTGCGGTAGGTGAAGTGGTGGAGCGCGGCCTTCCAGGTCGGGTGGTTGCCGGGATTGAGCCGGGCGTCCCGGGCGATCGAGCAGAACTTGCCGATCTCCGCATAGTTGGCCGAGGCGTCGTTGACGATGTAGCTATAGGCGCCCATCGAGACTTCGGAAAAGCTGGTGCGGGCCCCAACGCGGGTCCAGGGCCCCAGGATGGAGTCGTGCACCTGGGCGTCCTTGTGCACCGTCGGCGCCGCGCTATCGCGGGGCTCGGCGGGCTCCTCGTGAACATAGCGGTCGAAATAGAGGTAGCCGTCCTCGAGCGGCCGATCGGCCAGACGCAGACTCATCAGGCGGCCGCCACGACGCTGAAGGGTTCCGGGGCGCTGGCGCGCCCGCCATAGACGCGGTCCAGCACGGCGGGGGTGAGCGCGCTCGGCGGACCGTCGAACACCACGGCGCCCTTGGCCATGGCGATCACCCGGGTGCAGTAGCGGCGCGCGATGTCCAGGCTGTGCAGGTTGACGATCACCGGCACGTTCCGCTCGCGGCAGATCTTCTGCAGAGCCTCCATCACCACCTCGGCGTTGACGGGATCGAGGGACGCCACCGGCTCGTCGGCCAGGACCAGGTCGGGGTCCTGCAGCATGGCGCGCGCGATGGCGACCCGCTGCTGCTGTCCGCCCGACAGGGTGCCGGCCCGCTGCAGGGCCGCGCCGGCCATGTCCAGGGCGTCTAGCTCCAGGATGGCGCGAGCCCGGTCGGCGGCGGGGAAGAACTTGATCAGTGAACTGAACAGGGGGCGTTCGCCCACAACGCCCACCAGGACATTGGTGATGACGTCCAGGCGGGGACTGAGGTTGAATTGCTGGAAGATCATGGCGCAGCGGCGGCGCCACTTGCGCAGGGGCGCACCCTTCAAGTGACTGACGTCATGGCCGTCCCAGGTGATCTTGCCCTCGCTCGGGTCGCTCAAACGATTGAGCAGGCGCAGCAGGGTCGACTTGCCCGCTCCCGACCGGCCGATGATCCCCACCAGCTCACCGCGCTTGCAGGAGAACGATACGCTGTTCACCGCCAGGGTATCGCCGAAGCGCTTGCTGACGCCATGCAGTTCGAGCATCGGACCTCCAAGTACAGACCTATGAGCAGACGCTAGCGGCGCGCCGTGACCCGCACGTGACGGCTGGGCGATGGGGCGCTGGACCAAGGGCCGATTTGTCGGCGTCGCCTCCGCGTCACCGGTTCACGTTAGGGTGTCAGGATCGCGGAGGGTCTGATGGCCGATTTCCTGGTGATCGGCGCCCTGGCGCTGGACCGGCCGGTGCGGCTGAGCGGGCCCCTGGAGTCCGGCGGCCGTCTGCTGGGCAAGAGCCTGGACGGCGCCCTGGCCGGACGGCTGGGGGGCGGCGGGGCGAACGCCGGGGTCGCCCTGGCGCGCGCAGGTCACCAGGTCGCGGTCGCCGGGGCCCTGGCGGCCGACGCCGATGGCGACGCCTGCTTGGCCCTGGTCCGGGCCGCGGGTCTGGATATCCGCCTCGTCATTCGCAGGGACGGCGCCAGCCGCACCACCCTGATCTTGATCGAACCCGGGGGGGAGCGTCTGGTCCTGGGCCTGGATATCGAGCCGGTCAAGCCGCCGGCCCTGCCCCCGCCCGAGCCGGACGCGGCGTTCGATGGCCTCTACGTCCGAGCGCCCTACCCTGGCGCCGACGCCTGGGCGGCGGCCTGCAAGGGGCCGGTGGTGGCCCACTGGCCGGCGGGTGGGTTCACAGGCCCCTGCGATGTCCTGGTGGCCTCGATGGACGACTGTGATGCGGCGACCCTTGCCGATCCCTTCGGCGCCGGGCGGGCCCAGGTGGGCGAGCGGCTGAGTTGGATGGTGCTCACCCGGGGCGGTCACGGCGTCACGGCCCATGACGGCCGGCGCATCCTGCGGGCCACGCCCCGGCCGGCCACGGTGGTGGACGCAACCGGCGCCGGGGACTGCTTCGCCGCCGGTCTGCTGGAGGCGCTGACGGCCGGCGCGGACATGCAGGCCGCGCTCGCCCACGCCTGCGCCTGGGGGACCGTGGCCGTCGGCCTCGACGCCTCGGCCCCGCTGAGCGGCGTGTTTCCGGCCTTTAGGCCAGCCGCTTCCTGAGCTGCTGGGAGACGGTGTCCAGGGCCGCGACACAGATCATGTAGAGGCCGATGATGAAGAACACCTGGTCGAAGGCGAAGATGCGGATGCGCTCCTCCAGCTCGAACCCGATCCCGCCGGCCCCGACGATGCCCAGCACCGCGGCGTTGCGGAAGTTGCTCTCCAGGAAGAACAGCACCTGGCTGGCCATGATCGGCGTCACCTGCGGGGCGAGGCCGTAGCGCAGCACCATCAGGGGCGAGGCCCCTGCGGCGCGAACGCCGTCCAGCGGCCTCTCGTCGCCATTCTCGATCGCCTCGGAGAACAGCTTGGCCAGGCTCGGCACATCGGCGAGCGCCAGGGCGATCACCCCGCCGAAGGGACCCAGTCCAAAGGCCGAGACCAGGATCAGGGCCCAGACCAGGGCCGGGACGCCCCGGAACCAGTCCAGCACCCGGCGAAAGGCGAAGTGCAGCACAGGCTGGCCCACCACTGTCTTCGCCCCCAGGATTCCCAGGGGCAGGGCCGCCACCGCGGCCAGCACCGTGCCCGCGAAGGCCATGGCGAAGGTCTCGGCCAGGGCCTTGAGAATGCGGGGCAGATCGCCGCCGTCGCTGGGGGGGAAGGCGCCGGCGGCAAGCTGGCCGAACTTGTCCATTCCGGCCAGCATGGCCTCGGGGGCCAGCTTCAGGTCGACGCACATGGCCACGAACGCAGCGACGGCCAACACGACCAGTCCCATGCGTCGCAGACGCGCGGTCCCGCCGGCGCCCATGGCTTCGGGCGCGAGCAGCAGGGCGCGGGCGTGGTTCTCGCGGGTCATCGCGCTTCCCCCAGGCCGATCAGGCGGTGGCGAATGGCTTCGGACGCCATGTCGATCAGGAAGATCATGCCGACGATCAGCAGCAGGATCGCCAGGTAGGTGTCGAACTCGGTGTAGGTGATGGCGCGCTGCAGCTCGATGCCGATGCCGCCGGCGCCCACGATGCCCAGGGCCGCCGCCCCGGCCAGATTCCCCTCCAGCCGGATCAGGGCGTAGGAGGCGTAGTTGGGCAGGACCTGGGGGATAACCCCGTAGCGGATCTTGCGGATAAGGCCGGTGCCCGACGCCTCCATGGCTTCGAGCTGTCGCGCGTCGACCTCCTCGTTGATCTCGGCGAACAGCTTGCCCAGCCCCCCCATGGTCGAGATGGCCAGGGTGATGACCCCGGCCAGCGGGCCGACCCCGAAGGCGGCGACGAGCAGCAGCGCCAGGACCAGGTCAGGCAAGGTCCGAATCGCCTCCAAGGTCCGCCGAACGGTGAAGCGCACCGCGGCGATGGGCATCAGGTTGCGCGCGCAGAGGAAGGAGGCCAGCAGGCCGCCGATCGCGCCGAGAACCGTGGCCACGATGGCCATCTCCACCGTCTGCCAGCCCAGCTTCAGCCAGACCGGCAGGTCATAGAACCACCAGGCCAGGGAGCCGGTCGTCCGGCGATCTTCCAACAGGGCGTCGCCCTTCAGGTCCGGGACCATCCGGGTAAGGAAGTCCCCGATCCGGCCCAGGGGATCGCCCCCGATGTCGGACGAGAAGAACTGACTGCGCTGGAACGAGAGCAGCAGGACGGCCGAGAAGATCAGCAGGCCGACCAGGGTTTCCAGGCGCTGGCGGCGAAGGGTTCGCCGCCGCAGCGCCTCGAACACTGCCACGGCGGTCATCGCGCAGCCACCAGGGCCAGGGCTTCGGCGGGCTCGAACTCGGCGGCCTTGGGCGCCCAGGACGAGGCCCAGCTGAAGGCGGTCCTGTTCTCCAGGTGCATCGGCATATGGATGCCGATCAGTCGATACCGGGCCTCGTTGGCGATGTCCTTACGCACGACGATCGCCTGAGCGGCCTGGGGACGCGCCTTCAGCAGAACCTTGAGGTCGCTGCAAAGCGGCTTGGCCTTGGGATCGTCTGGCATGCAGAGCCGCTGCCAGGCCGCCGCGTGCAGGACGATGGCGTCAGCCTCCCCGGATCGCAGCTTGCCCAACGCATCGGCCGCGTCGGCCGCCACCAGCTCGGCCTTGAAGACATCAGCGCCAAGTCCTCGGTCGGCGAGGACCTTGCTGGGCAGGGCTCGAGCGGCCGGCGTCGATCCGCCGAAGGCCAGAGTCTTGCCCCGCAGATCCTCCAGCCGTTTGGCCGGGCCAGCGGCCGGCGCCGCCACCACCACAGGAATGCGGTTCAGGCCGCCCTCGGGGCGGATGGTGAGGATGGCGCGGGTCGCGCCCGCCACCGGCGCGAAGCTCGCCGGATCCAGCACCGCCATGTCGAGGCTCCCGGCCGCCAGCGCCGCGGCCGCGGCCGCCGGATCGGCCACCGGACACTTCAACACCTTCACGTCGAGACGCTTGGCGAGATGATCGAAATAGGCCTTCTCGCCAGGAGCCGCCGTGGCGTCGAGGGACGCGCAGGGGCCAGGCTTGGCGGACACGGCGGCGATGCGCAGGCTGGCGTCGGGTGTCTGGGCCGCCGCCGCAATGAGGACGATGGCGGAGACCGCCAGCAGGATCTTCCTCATGGCCGCCCCCCCTGCCCGCGTCGCTGCGCGATATCGGCGGCGCGCAGGGCGATGATGTCCTTGTAGTGGTCACGGGTGACCGAGGTATAGGCCGAGCCGTCCAGTTGCCCGACGTCCAGCCAGAGGTCCGGCTCGTCATAGGGCAGCGCGCCCATGGCGCCGCGAACGATGTCGATCATCGGCTGCGGCCGGTCGGTGCGCACCACGAAGGCCTCGCTGGGAATGGGCCCGGCGGTCCAGATGATGCGGAAGTCCTTGAGATCCACCAGCTTGCGGCGGGCCATGGTGTGCAGAGCGCCGCGGCTGAAGCCATTGACCGGGTCGCCGCCGCTGGCCTGCAGGATCGCCCCGTCGAACTGACCGTTGGCCAGGGCCATCACGGCCTGGGTATGGCCGCCGGCGAAGGAGGTCTTGCCGAAATAGGTGTCCGGGTCGATGCCCTCCTCGCGCAGCCTGGCGCGGGGCACGAGGTAGCCGGAGGTGGAGTTGAAATCCACATAGCCCAGGGACCGGCCCTTCATGTCCGCGAGGGAGCGGATCGGACTGTCGGCGCGAACGACGATGGTCGAGTAGTAGCCAGTGCCGCCCTCCGCCTGGCGAGTCGTCAGGATCGGGGCTGCGAGCGGACCAATCTGGGCGTCCACGTTGGCGTAGCCGCCGCCGGCCATTTGAGCCAGATCGACCTGGCCGGAGGAGACGGCCTGAATCACGCCGTTGTAGTCGGAGCTCTCGTACAGCTTCACCGGCAGGCCGATCGCCTCGCTCAGCCGCTCACGATAGGCGCTGCGCCGCTTGACGAGCCTGGGGTCGTCATTGCTTCCGCTGACGGCCATGCGGATTTCCTTGATCCCGCTGCGCCAGTCGCCGGTGTCGGCCACTGGCGTCTTCTCACCACACCCCGCCAGGATGACGCCGAGGCCAAGGGCCACCGCGGCGGAAAACCATGCTGTTCGAGCCATTGCGCACTCCCGGCTCCGGCGGCCCGGAGCGACGGTCGCAGCGTTGCCTCCAAGCCGTGTCGTGGCGGTGACGACCATGTGACAGTCTTCGGTCGCCGTTGAGATTTGTCAGGGTGAGGACATTGAGGACCTGGTCCGACGCGGCTTTCCGTCTCGCTCCCGCGCGCGCGGCGATACGTACCGCACCATCCCTTCACCCCTCGGCGCGCCCACGGAGCCGCTGGACATCCACCTGGTGATCTCCTTCGCTGACGGCGCGCTCCGTCGTGCTAAGGCTCGCCGTCCTGCGCACGGAGACCGCCATGGAAGGCCCGACATCCCACTTCTATTTCTCGCAACGGCTGCGCCTGCACTATGTCGACTGGGGCAATGAGACGGCCCCGCCGCTGGTCCTGGTCCACGGCGGCCGTGACCACTGCCGCAACTGGGACTGGGTCGCCGCGCGGCTACGCGACCGCTACCACGTCATCGCACCCGATCTGCGGGGGCATGGCGACAGCGCCTGGGCGGTGGGCGGCGGCTATGACAACGCGGCCTATCTCTACGACCTGGCCCAGATCATCCATCAGAAGAGCATGGCGCCGGCGACCATCATCTCCCATTCGCTGGGGGCCGGGATCGCGCTGAACTACTGCGGGGCCTTCCCCGACAGCGTGAAGAAGATCGTGGCCATCGAGGGCCTGGGCCCCTCCCCGACCGTGATGGCTGAGCAGGCCAAGCGCGCGGTGGAGGAACGGCTTCGGGCCTGGATCGACGATCGGCGCAAAAACTCCGGCCGCACGCCGCGCCGATACGCCAGCCTGGACGAGGCGGTCGCCCGCATGGCCGAGCAGAACCCCCACCTCTCGGCCGAACAGGCCCGCCACCTGACCATCTACGGCGTCAACCAGAACGAGGACGGGACCTACACCTGGAAATTCGACAACCATGCGGGCGGCGGGGTCGGCGGCCTTAGCCATGGGGACCCGCACCGTCTGTGGGGCCAGATCACCGCCCCCGTTCTGCTGGTGCGCGGCGCGGAGTCCTGGGCGTCCGATCCCGTCATCGACGGCCGCATCCGGCACTTCAAGAACGCGAGGCTGGTGAATTTCGAAGGCGCCGGCCACTGGGTCCACCACGACAGGCTCGAGGCCTTCATGGCCGAGGTGGAGACCTTCCTGGCCGAATAGCCACGCCCTTCCGACGCCTGTTCTCGGAACTGCGGGAAGGGCCCGGAACTTTCATCTGCGAACCCTCAGGAGAACGCAGATGAGCAAGCCGCAGACACCGGGCCGCGAGGCCAACGCCGCCCAGCCCCTGGGCGACCGCAAGGGGCTGGTTTCCGACAAGGGCGCCAAGCGGACGGCCGAGAAAGAGCAACGCTCGGCCGGCCCCGACGGGCCGGACGCCGGCGTCATCGGGGCCACCTTCAAGAAGTAGGCGACGGGCTGGAGCCGCCTGGTGCGGCTTCAGGCGCCGGTAGCGGGGGCGGAAGCGTGGGAACCGCCCGTCCGCCACCCCGTTACCTCCGTCCACCAGACAGGGCGGCCGACGGCCGCAGGAACATGCTCAGTCTCTCCACCGCCGCCGGCTTCTGTCTCTCGTTCTCGGACGGTCGCTGGGTCTGGGCGACCTTTACCCCAGACGGCCGGACCCGCGCCTCTGGAGCCGCGGGCACGCGCGCCATGGCGGCGGCCGCAATCGTTCATGACATCTGCCAGGCCTGCACGCGGGTCGGCGCCGTCGCCGCCTAGAGCATTTCGGACGGCAGCTTCGCGTCCCGTCCGGTGCTTCCAACGCAACAGGGACTCACCATGCCCGCTGAAAAGCCCCCCGAGCCGCACCAGGACGCCACAGTGCCCGGCGAGCCTGAACTCCTCGACGACGGGCAGGAAGAAGTCTCCTCCTACACGGCGATCGAGCGCGGAATGGTGAAGGATCCCCTGGCCATGGACCCCGACCTCCTCCGGCCTCTAGGCGTCGCCGACCGCCACGATAGGACGGGGCCGCAAGTCCCGGCCGAGCCTGTCGAGGACTCCTGATGTCCTTCGAGACCGCCAAGGCCGCTCCCGCGGCGCCCCTGACCCGCGCCATTGATGCGGCCGTCTCCGGAGATCCCGAGATGCTCCGGGGCCTCGCCGCCGTGATGGCCTCCTTCTCCGTCCGCATCGTCGTGGCGATCCTCATCCTGGCGATCACCCTGTGGGCGGCCAAGCGCGTCGCCCATGTCACCGAGCGGGGCATGCAGCGGCTCAGTCGCCACACGCCTGCCGACAAGACCCTGGCGCACTTCGCCTCGGCTCTCGTGAAGTACGTGATCATCGCCATCGGCCTGATCGCAGTGCTGCAGCAGCTGGGCGTGCAGACGACCTCCGTCCTGGCGGTGCTCGGCGCGGCGTCCCTGGCCATCGGCCTGGCGCTTCAGGGCACTCTGAGCAACGTCGCCGCCGGCGTCATGATCCTGCTGCAGAGGCCTTATCGCGTCGGCGACCGCGTCGAACTCAACGGCCGCCAGGGGGTGGTGTCAGGCTTGGACCTCTTCAACACCCGGCTGCTCGACTATGACGGGCTGACGGTCTACCTGCCGAACGCCAAGGTGTTTGGTGACATGATCGTCAATGTCTCCCAGGCCGGACGGCGGCGCATCGACCTGGTGTTCGGCATTGACTACGAGGACGACCTCGACCTGGCCCTCGACCTGCTTCTGAAGGTCGCCGGGCAGGATGAGCGGGTCCTGTCGTCACCGGCGCCCTGGTCCAAGGTGACCACTCTCGCCGACAGCAGTGTCAGCGTGTCCCTGCGTTGTTGGGCGACGCCGGACGATTGGATGGATACGCGGTTCGACCTGGTGAAACAGGTCAAGGAGACCTTCGAGGCTCACGGCCTGAGCTTCCCCTACCCTCACCAGGTGGCGGTCGAACGCAGCCAGCGCGCGAAGGAGGACGCCGAGGCCTCCGCCTGACGGCGATCCCGGCGCGATGAGCTCTTGAAGGCGGAAAATCTGCGCCCAAATCTTCCCGCGGCGCGCCTGCGCCACCTTCGGAAAGTGAGGAACAACTTCGGAGTTCGAAATGTTCGCAAGCCCCTATCGCGCCGCGCCAGCCACGGGTCTCGGCGTCGTTCTCGAGAGAATGCTTCGGCCGGCCGTCGGCTTTTCTCACCCGAGCGACGTCCTGAAGGACCCTGGGCTTACCCGGGATCAAATGCGCGCCGTGCTAGCCTCCTGGGCGTCCGACGCCTGCGCCGTCGAGGACCGCCCGGGCTGGAGACTGTCGCCGGGCGCCGAGCACCCGGTTCACTTGAGTGAGATCCTGGAGTGTCTCTTTCGACTGGACGGGCAGGACAATCCGCACTGCCTGGGCGAGGCCGGCGCTTCTTGAGGGCGCGCCACCCAAATCGCGGCCGTCGGCCAACCTCGGCCGTTTTTGGGGGTCGCAGAATCCAGGCTTGAGCCGATGATGCAGGCCAGGCGGCCCCGCATCATCGGCCAGCCGGGTCAGCGCGAGGCGAGTTTCAGGCGCTTCAGGCGCATGTGCTCTGAACTGCGCATGCACTTGGCGCCAGTCCAGGCCGCGTCGGATTTCACGGCTTCGTCGGCGGTGACAAACTCGGCGGCCCCATAGGCGCGAGCAAATGAGCGGCGGGTGAGGTCTTCGTTGTCGCAAACAAAGACTTTCCGCGTCGCGGCCTCGGTCCTGGACGCGTGAGCCGCGGCGTCCTTGGCCGCGACGGCGACCGACTTCGCCTCTTGAGCATGTGCGGCGGTCAAGCTTACGGCGGCGATGACGGCCCCAAGCAACAACGAACGCATGGCTTTCTCCCTAAAAGAGGCCGGTTCAATCCGGCTTGACCACAGGATACGCCTTTTTGGGTTGCTGTGAAGTTTATGTGACTATGCGCCGCACATACACGCAATCGTCATGGAAAGTGGCGCCTGTTGGCGCTCTATGAGAGCGCCCCGGCAGACTTGGCCTTCGGTCAAAATGTGATGCCTGCGTGACCGCCACGTCGCGGCAGACAAAGATTCATGAAACTGTCGCGTGGCTGATGGATAGCTGGCTTTTCAAGCCGCCACGGGCCTTCCAAGGCTGGCGCGCAAGGGAGACGGCTCCACCGCATGCGCTACGGGATCATCGTCGAAGGGCCGCAATCGCCGTCCGCCGAGGTCCAGCGGTTGCGTCTGGCGCAGCATGCCTGTGACGTGGTGGTCGAGGAACCGGCCATGACGCCGGATGCGCGACGTCGCCTTTCGCGGCTGATCGCCCGCCTGAAGCCCCGTGACGAACTGGCGGTCCATGGCCTGGAGGTGTTCGGGCAAACCACCGGCGCCATCATTCATCTGTTGCGGGAGGTGTTTCGCAAGGGCGCCGGCGTCATCGTGGCCCGTGAGGCCGAGGAGCCGATGCGGTTCGAGCCCCAGCCGGGCCTCTTGGCCCTGGTGGACGCCCTGGCCGATCACGAGGCGAGCCAGACCCTGCCTCCGGTCCCGCGCCGTCGCCGGGGAGAGGCCGGACGTCGAATGCAGCTCACGGCGCATCAGATCGAGTATGCCCGCAAGCTGCACGCGGAGGGCGCCTCGCCCCGCGCCATCGGCCTGCTGTTCCAGGTGGCGCCTGACGACATCTGGCGAATTCTCGACGGGCCGGGATGATCCTCGACGCCCAGAGCTTGCCTGACTGGGGCTGGATGGCGCTCGCCGCGACGCTGGGCGCCATGGCCGGCAGCTTCATCGGCCTCATCTCATTGCGCCTGCCGGTGGGCAGGCCGGTCGGGGCCGCGCGCTCAGCCTGCGACGGCTGCGGCCGGCGACTGGGCGTCCTGGATCTGGTTCCGATCCTGAGTTTCGTTGCGCTTCGGGGCCGGTGCCGCACCTGTGGCAGCCTGATCGCCCGGCGCTACCTGCTGCTGGAGGTGGGGTGCGCCCTGCTGGCGGTCTGGGCGGGCGTCGTTCATCCGGGACCCCTGGCCCTGGCCGGCGCCCTGCTGGCCTGGCAACTGCTCCTGCTCTGCCTGTTGGACGCCGAGCACTTCTGGTTGCCTCGGGTGGTCACCCTCCCCCTGGTCGCCTCGGGGCTGTTGGTCTCGGCGGCGTTAGGGACGCAGGCGGCGCTGCACAGTCTGATCGGCGCAGGGGCGGGATTTCTCAGCCTGGCGACCATCGCCACCCTCTATCGGCGCCTGCGCGGCCGCGAGGGTCTTGGGGGCGGCGACGCCTATATGCTGGCCGGCGCCGGGGCCTGGGTGGGATGGATCGGCCTGCCAACGACGCTGTTATGGGCCTCCCTCGCCGGTCTGAGCCTGGTGGCGTCCAGCCTGCTCGCCGGGCGGCAGGTCAAGGCCGACCAACGCCTGCCGTTCGGGGTATTCCTGGCGGCCGGAACATGGCTGACCTGGCTCTACGGCCCCTTGGGCGGCGTGCGCCTACCCTAGGGTTCGCAGGCGGCAAGGCGGCGCGCCTTAGGGCCGAGCCTCGCCACCGCCCATGCGCCCCTGGTCCACCCGCCGGAACCCGTCGATCGTCCGCTCGAAACCACTGAGCGCCGCCAGGGCCGCGAACCTCGGGTTGGTCGCCCGCAGCACGGTCTCGAGCCGGTATCCGCCCGCGCCGTCCAAACGGATCAGCACATCGATCGCCACCCCGTCGGCCAGCCCGCTCAGGGGGATCACGGCGGCCCCGCCCCGACACGTCGGCGAGCCGGAAAGGACCAGGGCCGGGGCGAGCGGCGCCCCCCCGGGCAGGGTCAACTGGTCAAGGGAAACCCGCCCGCCCGCCGAACGGCAGAGCCCGTGGTGAAACTCCAGGTCCACGTCCTTCAGGCCAAGCCGCCCACGGACCGGCGCCTGGGGCGTCACCAGGCCTAGCGGCAGGGTCCCGTCCAGGCTGCGCGCGCCGGCCCTCTTGCCGGACAGCAGCAGCACGCCCCCTGCCGAGATCGGCCCCTGGGTGCGGAACCAGACCCGGCCGCCGCCCAGGAACAGACCGGCGGCATCGAGACCCAGGCGCACATCCCCGAGCTCGACCCCGCCGAAGCGCGCGCCCAGGAGCTGGCCGCGCCAGATCGTGCCGCTCGCCTCCCGGGCCGCGAGGCCACGGCGCGCGGCGCCCATGGCGTCCAGGGCCAGCCGCAGCGGCGCCAGGCCGATCAGCAGCAAGGCCAGGGCGATCGTGAAGATCTGGGCAAGACGGAGCTGGCTCATGATCCCGCCCTCTCCAGGGTGGCGTCCAGGGTCAGGCCGCCGGTCTCGTTCTTGACGATGGCCAGATGGGTCGCGGCCACCCCATGCTCGCGCTGCAGCAGGCTCAGCCACGGGAAGAGGACCGTGGGCGCCACGGACGGCGCGGAAACCCGCAGCCCGCCCGAGGGATCGCCCTCCACGCGTCCCAGAGCGATACCGGCGGCGGCGGCCGTCGTGCTCACCGCCGCTTCAAGCGGCAGCCGGCGAGGCGGGGCCCTGGCGGGAACCTTCAGCCGGGCGATCGCCGCGACATTCCGGGCGACCTCAGCCTGGTCCTGCGACGCCTCCGCATGACGCTCTGACGCGGCCCTCGCGGCGGCCTGCAGCGGGCGCAGGACGCCAAACAGCAGCAGCACCAGCGCCAGGCAGACGCCCATCACACCGAGCAGGACCTGCTCGCGTCGGGTCCGGCCGTCCCACCACGCCATCATGTGCGCGCTCCCAGGATTACGTCGCTGATCACGCGGGGGCCTTCCTGTTGGGTCGCCTCGTCCCGCATGGGGATTCCCGCCCCGCGCATGGCGGCGCGAAGCAGTTCGACATCGGAGATCTGGCCGTAGCTGATCCGCGCCCGCACCGCGCCGTCGGGCGCCAGCACCAGGCTCTCCAGCTGGGCGCCCTCGATGGTCTCGAGGGCGGAGAACAGGTTCGCCACCAGGCCGGTCGGTCCGCCGCCGGCGGCGAGCAGCAGTTCGTTGAGACGCGCACGGGTCTGACCGGCGGGGTCGGAGATCACAGCGCCGGCCGGCAGCACCGTGGCCGCCTGCTGAGCGGCGCGCCGTTCCAGGCCGCCGGCCGCAAGGTGGTCGCGCAGCACCTGGGCGCCGAACAGGATCGGGAAGCTGAGAGCCAGGACGCCTGCGAGGACCGCCGCCCGCTTCAGATTGCGCCAGTCGAGCCGGCTCTCGCGAGCGGGGTCGAACTCGTCCTGCAGCAGGTTGACCAGCGGGGCCGCCGCCCCGGCCGCCAGGGCCGCCTCGACCGCCTCCGGCTGTTGCAGCATCTCCACGTCGCGGCCCTGCAGGACGATGTCCACCAGGTCGGGCTCCAAGGTCATGGCCACGCGCTGTCCGCGCACCGCCACCAGGCCGCCGAGCCTCGCCGCCGACAGCGCCGGCCCCGCGGGCGCCGGCAGCATCAGGTGATCGGGAACCACCACATCGGGAACCACGCCATGCAGGGCGGCGTCGGCGAGCCAGACCTGCAGCAGCCGCCTGGCCACCACCACCACCAACCGGTGCCCATCCTCCTCCAGCGGACCGATAGCCAGGTGAAGGTCCTCGTCGGCCAGCGCGAACTGGTCGGCCAGGTGCAGGCGCGCGGCCGCCTGGGCCTGGGCCAGGTTGCGGGTCGGCAGATGCAGCCAGCGGGTGCTGACCTCCGCCCCCGGGACCACCAGCACCTCGCGCAGGGGCTCGGCCGGCCGGCCGACGCCGATCGGCGCCTCACCGCGGGCGACCACCACGCCGGCCGGATCGACGATCATGTAATGGGGGGCGGCGTCGGACCCCTGCGGCGCCAGGACGATGCGGGTTCTGCTCATTCGTCGTTCGTCCAACGTCTGGCGGCAAGGCGAATTCCGCCTGCGGCGTCCTGCTCAAACAGCGCGCTGGCCACCACGACGGCGTCGCGATAGCTGACTTCGCTCTCTAGGTTGAAATAGCGCGACCGCACCCCGACCTGGGCGATCACATCGGCCGAGGGCTGCAGGTCGATCAGTTGCGGCATGCGCCAGAAGGCCATCACCTCCGACCAGCCCTGCGCCGGACGCCCGGCGATCACGCGCCGCGCCGCCTCCACGCTCACCGCCCCGTCGGTGAGCATAACCACCAGGGGCGCCTGCTGCGGGGTCAGGGCGTTGAGATTGATCGGCGACAGCATCGTGGTCGGCAGGGCGCAGACAAAGGGTCGGACGCGGGCGTAGAGCGCGGGGTCGAAACCGTGAACGGCCCGCAGCTCGCTGACCTCCGCCATCAAGGCGCCGGCGGTGCGGTAGGGCTTGGCCCCCCGCGCATAGGTCTCATCCTCCGCGCCGCCGGTCTCGCGCAGGGCGTCGCTGTCGATCCAGTCCACCAGCGCGCCCGTCAGGGCCTCAGCCGTCCGCGGCGCGACCTGCAACGCCTCCAGCAGCGCCGTAAACTGCGCGGCGCCCATATCCCGGCGGCGATAGGATTCCCCCACGCCATCGACGACGCTGTTCAGGTTGAAACAGGTCGCCCCATCGCTGATGCGGCCCTGCAGCGTGCCCTCGTCGATGGGGAAGGTGAAGGTCCGGCCGTTCCAGTCGGTGGCGACGGGCGCATTGTCGCCGGCTAGCTCCACCAGGCGCCGCCGCGCCAAGGTCTCGGTGCCCAGCGCATACCAGCGGGCCTGGCTGATGGCCTCTCCATTGGCGGTGCGCCGGATCCCGAACCGAATGTCGTCGAGCACCCCCACCGCCAGGGCCGACATCACCGCCACCAGCAACAGCACGGTCAGCAGCGCGACCCCTTCCTCGCCTGGCCGCCTCATGAGGCGCCCCCCGGCAGCAGGAACAGCTGGCGCACCTCGCCCACCGACTTCAGCGTCAGGGTCAGGCGGACCACCTGGGGCATGGGGACGCTGGACGAGGAGGTCCAGGTCGGGCGCCAGGCCCCCTGGGAAAGGAACTCCACCTCGGCGGTCTGCACGCCGTCGATCAGTCGCTGCGGCTCGCCCAGTCGCGCGCCATCCAGCGCCGGTCGCGATCGTCGCTCCAGGCGGCCGTCCTCGAGGCGGTACTCCACATATTGCAGGGAACCGCGCGCGGCCCGGTCGGGATTGTCCCAGCCCCGCCGGCTGAAGGCCAGCAGCGCGCCAGGCGGCGGACCACCGCCAAAGGGCCCCGCCGCCGGGGTTCCCGCCTCGTCGCGCGTGCGGCGCGGCGCGGCCTGTTCCAGATCGCTCTTCAGCAGGGCGCGGGTCCGCTGGAGGTCCCCCAGGCGGTCCATGCGGCCGCGCACGGCCACCTGATTGTCGACGGTGAACCGCATCACCGTCACCCCGGCCGCGGCCAGCAGGCTGAAGATGAACAGGGCCACCAGCATTTCCACCAGGGTGAAGCCCTTCATCCGCGCCCCCGGAACACCGTGACCTCGCCCAGGGTCCGGTCGCTGTCGGCGCGGGTCACCCGGACGTCGATGCGGATCACCGCGGCGTCGGCGGTGCGGCTGACCTGCTGGGTCCAGGTCCAGGTGCGGTCTCCGGCGGTCTCGGCGCCGCGATCCTCGCCCAGGGTGGGGAGTTCGGGTTGGGTGAGCAGCTCCACCGCGCGGTTCTCGGCCACGACGACCGCGAAGGTCCGCTCCTCCAGGGCCACCGCCGCGCGCGTGTTCTCGCCCGCCACGTTCAGCAGGGCCACGACCGCCAGGCTGAACACGGCGAGCGCCACCAGCAGCTCGATGAGGGTGAAGCCTTCAGCCCGGCGCGACATCGACCTTCACATTCCCGGCGTCGTCGACGACCACCCCGGCCAGGCGGGGGGATCGCGACAGGGTGATGCGGGCCGCGGCCGCGACCCCGGTGGGATCGAAGCGAACGCCCTGGGCGCCGTCGGCGGCCACCACGGCCACCTTCAGGCCCGGGCTCCAGGCGACAGGTTCGAACGGTTCGGTGGTCAGCGGCGTCCAGCCGTCGCGGCTCTGGACCCGGAACCGGTAGCCTGCCGTATCGACGGCCACGTCGACGGCGCGGTTGGTCAGGACCGCCTCCTCCTGGGCGCGCTTGAGCCGCGCGGCCAGGACCTCGGCCTCCCCGCCGGGGGTCGGCCCTTGATCGGGCGCGGTCATGACGACGGCCGCGCTGATCAGGCCGATGATGAACAGGGTCACCATCAGCTCGACCAGGGTGAAGCCCCGTTCGGAAAGAGGCCTAGCTCCAGTTGCCGATGTCGGCATCGTCGCCCTCGCCACCTTTGCGGCCGTCGGCCCCGAACGAATAGATGTCGAAGCGTCCCTTCTCGCCCGGCACGGCGTATTGGTAGGGATTGCCCCACGGGTCCTGCGGCAGGCGGCGGATATAGCCGCCCTCGCGGTAGCGGTCGGGACGGGTCATGCCGGCCGGCGGGGTGACCAGGGCCTGCAGCCCCTGCTCGTTGGTGGGGAAGGTGAAGTTGTCGAGGCGATAGCCCTCGATCGACTGCTCCAGCACCGAGATGTCGGCGCGGGCCTTCTCCTTCATGGCGCGATCCTGGCTGGGCAGGACATTGACCATGACGACCGTCGCCAGCAGCCCCAGGATGACGATCACCACCATCAGTTCCAGGAGGGTGAAGCCGGCCTCGGCATGGGGAGGGCGAATTTTGCGGGGCATGTCCATCGCGGGTTCCTTCAGGACAGGGCGAGGTTGTTGATCTGCAGGATCGGCAGCAGGATCGACAGGACGATCAGGGTGACGATCCCACCCATGATCAGGATGATGACCGGCTCGAGCAGGCTGAGCGCGACGGCCGTGAAGGTGTTGAATTCGCGCTCCAGATACTCCGAGGCGCGCTCCAACATCACATCCACGCCGCCGCTGCTCTCGCCGCCGGCGGTCATATAGATGAGCAGCGGCGGGAAGACGTCGGCGCGCCGCATGGCGGTCGACAGGCTTCCCCCCTCCTCGATGGTGACCGCCATCTCTTCGGTGGCCTGCCGCAGGACCCGGTTGCGGACGGTGGGGGCGGTGATGCGCAGGCCCTCCAGCACGGGCAGGCCGCCGTTGATCATGGTGGCCAGGGTCCGCGCCAGCCGCGCGGCGTGCAGGTCGCGAATGAGCTTCCCGAAGATCGGCAGGGTCAGGACGGCGCCGTCCACCCGGAGCCGGAAGGCGGGCCGTTGCAGGGCGCGCGCGAACAGCCCTCCCCCGACGATCAGCAGCAACAGGGCCAGCCAGCCCCAGTCGCGCATGCCGGTGGAGATCACGATCACCACCCGGGTCAGCAGCGGCAGGGTCTGGCCCATCGACTCGAATTGCTCCACCACCTTGGGCACCACGAAGGTCATCAACGCGATGACCACCGAGACCGCGGTGACCGCCAGGGCGGCCGGATAGACCAGGGCCGTCACCACCTTGCCCCGCGCCTGTTCGTCCCGCTCCAGCAGGTCGGCCAGGCGCTGCAGGATCGACGGCAGGGCGCCGGAACTCTCGCCGGCCGCCACCATGGCGCGGTAGAGCGGCGGAAACGACTTCGGCTCCCGCGACAGGGCCGCCGACAGCCGGTGGCCCTCCAGCACCGCGGCGTGGACCGTCGACAGGACTTGGCGCACCTGGGGCCGGTCGGCTTGCAGGGCGATGGTCCGCAGGGCTTCCTCAAGGGGCGCCACGGCGATCAGCGTGGCCAGCTGTCGCGTGACCAGGGCCAGGGCCTTGGCGCCCAGGCGGGGTGCGAACAGGGCCGGGCCGCTGCGCGCGCGGCTGTCGGCGCGCGCCGGGGCCAGCCGGGTCGGAACCAGCTTGCGGCTCTCCAGCTCCTGGCGCGCGACCCGCTCGCTGGCCGCCGAGATCACCCCCTTGCGGATTCGTCCGGCCCCATCGAGGGCGTCGTACTCAAACGCCGACATCGCTCGCCGTCTCCTGGCGGGTGACCCGGATCGCCTCCTCGACGGTGGTGATCCCGGCCGCGACATAGCTGCGGGCCTCCTGGGTCAGGGCCGGCGCGGCCTCGAAGGCGATGGCGGCGATCTCGTCCTCGCTGGCGTTCTCGCTGATCAGCCGGCGGATGCGGTCGTCGATGCGGACCGCCTCATAGACGCCGATCCGGCCGACATAGCCGGTCTGGTTGCAGGCCGGGCAGCCGGCGGCGCGATAGAGGGTGTCGCCCTCACAGACCCCGGCCAGGCGGGCCGAGGCGGGATCGGCGGGCTCGGGCTTGCGGCAGACCTGGCACAGGCGGCGCACCAGACGCTGGGCCACGATGACCCGCAGGGTCGAGGCCAGCAGGAAGGGCTCGATGCCCATGTCGCGCAGCCGGGTGATGGCGCCCACGGCGTCGTTGGTGTGGACCGTCGAGAGCACCAGGTGACCCGTGAGGCTGGCCTGGACCGCGATCTGGGCGGTCTCGGCGTCGCGGATTTCGCCCACCATCACCACGTCGGGATCCTGGCGCAGGATCGCCCGCAGTCCGGCGGCGAAGGTCATGCCCACCTTTGTGTTGACCTGGGTCTGGCCGATCCCGGACACGGCGTATTCCACCGGGTCCTCGATGGTCAGGATATTGCGGCTGGCCTCGTTGAGCACGCCGAGGCCGGCATAGAGCGAGGTGGTCTTGCCCGAGCCGGTGGGCCCGGTCACCAGGATGATGCCGTTGGGTTCGCGCAGGGCCGCGCTGAAGGTGGCCAGCACCGAGGGCGTCATGCCGAGGTCGGCCAGGCCGAGGCCTGCCTGCGCCTGGTCCAGGATCCGCATCACCACCCGCTCGCCGGCGCGGGACGGCAGGGTCGAGACGCGAACGTCGAGGGAGCGCCCCCCCAGGGACAGCGAAATCCGCCCGTCCTGGGGCACGCGCTTCTCGGCGATGTCCAGCCGGGCCATGACCTTGACGCGGGAGACCAGCAAAGGCGCCAGACGCTGCGACAGGCTGAGCACCTCGCGCAGGACGCCGTCCACCCGGAAGCGCACCACCAGGCTGGCGTCGAAGGACTCGATGTGGATGTCGGAGGCCCCAAGCCGCACCGCCTCGGCGATCAGGCCGTTGATCAGGCGGATGATCGGCGCGTCATCCTGGGCGTCCAGCAGGTCGGCGGTGACCGGGATGTCGTCGACCAGCCCTTCCAGACCGCCGGTGAGTTCGAAGTCCTCGGCGCCGGTGGACAGCCCCTCGCCGCCATAGCTCTCCGACAGCCGCCGCTCGAAGTCGGTGCGCGAGAGGGCCTGCACCTTCAGGGGCCTGCGCAGGGCGCGGCGAACCTCCACCAGCACCATGGGATCGGCGCCCTCGCGCAGGCCGACATGCGCCAGGTCGTCCACCTCCAGCAGCACGACGCCGTTCTGCTTGGCGAACCCGTAGGCGAGCAGCGGCGTCGCCGTCATCGGGGCGCCGGAAGCTGACCGGGCATGGGCGCGCTCACTGGCGGCGCGGCGCGCATGTATTCGCGGACCAGTTGGTCGAGCTCGCTGATGCCGTCCTTGCTCCGGGCCGCCTGCTGGTCGCGGATATAGCCGTAGCGCGTGGCGGTGACCGCGCGCGCCTCGGCGGCGCTGCGGACGATGGTCGGCCGGATGAAGACCATCAGGTTGGTCTTGCCGCCCTGGCGCGCCGTGCTGCGGAACAGGTGGCCAAGGCCGGGGATGTCGCCCAGCAGGGGGATGCGCTCCACCGAGGTCCGCGCGTTCTGGTCCAGCAGGCCGCCCAGGACGATGATCTCGCCGTCGTCGACGCTGACCGTGGTCTCGATCTCACGCTTGTTCAGGATCAGCTCGTTGAAGTTCTCGCTCACCGGCCCGGCGACGCTGGAGACCTCCTGGCGCAGGAACAGGGTGATGGCGCCCCCGGCGTTGATCTGGGGCTTCACCTCCAGCTGCACGCCGACGTTCTGCCGCTGGATGGTGCGGAAGGGGTTGGCGTTGGCGTCGCCGAGCACCTCGCCCGTGGTGATGGGGACTTCCTGACCCACCAGGATCTTGGCCTCCTGGTTGTCCTGGGTGAGGATCGAGGGGGTCGAGAGCAGGTTCGAGGCGGTGTCGTTCTTCACCGCGTTGACGATGAACCCGAACAGCGCGTCGTCATTGATCCGCCCGCTACCGCCGGTGATGACGCCGTTGGCGCCCAGCAGGGACTTCAGGGCGGTGTCGCGCAGCAGGGCCAAGGTCGAGGAGTCTTCCGGCAGGTTTTCCTGGGCCGCCAGGGCGCCGGTGATGGCCATCAGGTTGGGGGCGCTGTTGGAGTAGTTGGTGGCCATGAAGGGGACGCTGGAGCCATTGATCCCGGCCAGGGCGAACTGCACCCCCAGGCGCTTGGCGGTGTCGTCGGAAACCTCCACCACGATGGCCTCCACCAGCACCTGCTGGCGGCGCGTGTCCAACTTCCGGATGACCTCAGCCAAGGTCCGCTGGGTCTCCGGGTCGGCGGCGATGACGATGGCGTTGGCCCCGGCGAAGCGGGCGATATTGGCCCGCGCCGCGCCGCCGCCGATCGGCGCGCCGGCCGCCGCTGTGGTCGCGGCGGCGGGGGTCGAACCGGTCGAGGCGCCGCCGGCAGCCGGGGCGCTGACGGTCTGGCCGACGAGCTGTTGCAGCACCGGCAGCAGTTGATCGGCGTTGGCGTGCTGCAGCTGGATCACGCGGATGTCGCTGCTGGACTCCGCCCGGCGGTCCAGGTCGGCGATGGTGGCCAGCAGGGGCCGGATGGTGGCGGCGTCGCCCCGCAGGATCAGGGAGTTGCTGCTGCTCACCACCACCACCGACACCACGCCGTTGCGGGCGCCGGCAGCCTCGCCAGGCGCCTTGAGCAGTTCGTTGATCACCTCGCCCATCTCGCGGGCCGAGCTGCTGCGCAGGGTCACGGTCTCGGTGACGCTGCTGTCCTGGTCGATCTGCGACAGCAGGGTGCGGATCCGCCGAAGGTTGTCGGCATAGTCGGCCACCACCAGCAGGTTTCCGCGGCGGCTGGGCAGGATGACGCCCTGGCGGCCCACCAGGGGCTTCAAGGTCTCGGCCGCCGACGCCGCGTCCAGGGTGCGCAGGCGGAACACCTGGGTGGCGAAGCCGAGCCCGCCGCCGGCCGAGCTGGGCTGCGAGGCGACGCCCTCTTCCGGCGCGATGCGATAGGCGCCGGTGCCGGTGGGAATGGCCACCAGGCCATTGGCCCGCAGGGTCGACAGCATGACCTCGAACAGCTCGGTCCTCGACAGCGGCTCCTGGCTGACCACGCTGACGCGGCCCTGGACACGCGGGTCGATGACGAAGGTCTGGCCGGTGGCGCGGGCGACATCCTGGATGAAGGCGCGGATGTCGGCGTCACGCAGGTTGATGACCTGCTCCTGGGCCAGGGCCGGGGCGCCGGGCGCGCCGGCGAGCAGGGCTGCGGAGAGGAGGAGCGAGATGATGCGTTTCACTGGGGCGCCGTTCTTAGCCGGGTGGTCATGGGCTGGCCGTTGCGCGCGAAGCGAACTTCGACGTCAGCAGCCTTGGCGAGCAGGTCCGGCAGCTCGCTGAGCCGTTCCGGATTGAGGTTGGAGCCGTCCACGGCCAGCAGCACATCGCCATCCTGCAGACCGGCGCGGGCCAGGGCCTCGCCGCGTCCCCGGGCCATCACGCGGTAGCCGGTCACCCGGCCGTCCGCCATCACCGGGCTGAGGGCCGCGGCGCTCAGGAACTGGCTAGGACCAAGCCCCTGCGAAGGCGCCTGGGCGACGGGCGCGCTCGCGGGCGCCAGCACGGCGCCCATGGGCGGAGGTGGCGGCGGAGGCGGCAGCGAAGACCCGCTGGAAAACTCAAGTCGGATGCGCGAGCCGCCGCGGGTCAGGATGACGTGATCGGCGGCCACCGCGCGCAGCACCATGCCGTTGCCGACGTCGTCGCCCAAGGCATAGAGGGCCTGGGCGCCGTCGGCCGTTCCCAGGATCGCCGAACCGCCGCCACGGCCGTTGGTGCGAACACCAAACAGGCTCAGGCCGCCCTCGGTGGGCGCCGGACCGGCGGCCAGGGCCTGGCTTGGCTCAACGCGGAAGAAGGGATCGAAACGCTGCAGGATGGTCAGGTCCACCGCCCGGGCGGGGCCTGCGCTGGCGTACTGTGTGGCGTCGCCCATCGGACCGGCCGGCGTCGCAAGCAGCCAGGTCAGCCGGGCGGCCTGCAGGGCGAGCAACAGGATCAGGGTTGTCTCGACAACCTGGCGGATGAGCTTGGGCGACGGGCGCCAGCTCTCCCGGCGCCAATCGTCGAAAACGCGCGGCATCTATCTGTTTCCACTGGGAACGGCGCCCCCGAACCCGGCGTTCGGCGCCCCGCTATATGACACAGAGGCGACAGTTGTATGACGGCGCCCGGCCTGGCCGGACGCCGTCATGACAGGGTTTAGAACTTGGTGCTGACGCTCACTGAGAGGCTGCGGCCCAGCTCGTACTGGTTGGCGTAGACCTTGCCCGTGCCGAGTTCCTGGAACTCTTCGTAGTCCTCGCCCAGCAGGTTGCGCGCCTTCAGACCCAGTTGCAGGTCGTGGTCGCGCACGGTCACCGTCTTGCGATAGGTGAAGTCCAGCATGACGCCGGGGCTCTGGATGAGGTCAGGCTGCCCCGGGCGGCCGCGGGCCGAGATACGATCGCCGACATAGGTGACCAGCAGGGTCGCCTGTGACTGCGCCTCTTCGTCCTCGTAGCCGAACTGGGCGTTGGCCAGGTGCTCGGACTGACCCTGAAGGGCGCTGCCGTCCTTCACATAGTCCTGGGCCAGACGCGACGAGCCGCCCCCCGCGAGCGGGAAGACCAGGTCACCGGCCTCAACCTGCACCTCGGACTTGGAGTAGGTGTAGTTGAGCCCCACCAGCCAGCGCTTGTTCGCCAGCCAGCCGGTCTCCATCACCGGGTCGAAGTACTTCTTGATCTCGACCTCGGCGCCATAGAGGCGGGCCTTGGGCGCGTTGATATAGGTCTGCTGTACTGTCGCGCCGGACTCGTTGACCACGGCTTCGACCGGCTTATCCAGGCCCTTGTAGAAGAGGCCCAGGGTCACGAACTGGTCGGTGTCGAAGTACCACTCGTAGCGGGCGTCGAAGTTCAGCAGCTCGGTGTCCACCAGGTACGGGTTGCCGATGAACAGGCGATCCAGTTCCGGGTCCAGGTACTGCTGGGGCGCCAGCTCGCGGAACTGCGGGCGGGCGATGGTCTTCGAGGCGCCGAGGCGCAGCTGCATGTCTTCGGCGAAGTTCCAGGTGACCGTCGCGGCGGGCAGCCAGTACTGGTTCTCAAGGGCGGGCGGCGCGAGCGGCGCAACCCCGCCGAACAAATCAACCGGGGTCACGCTTTGCGTCGCGTCCTCGTAGCGGATGCCGACCGCGGCGCGGACCAGGGGAAGCACTTCGGCGTCCACCTGGGCGTAGGCGCCCTGCACTTCCAGGGCCGCGCGGTAAGCCGCGGCGCCCTCGGAGCCGGTGGTCTCGCGGACCACCAGCAGGTTGGGGCCGATATTGAAGTCCGACAGCAGGTAGTCGACGCGCTGGCGACGCACGACCTGGGGAAGCGAATTGTTCAGGGCCAGGAAGCGGTACTCCCGGGCCTCGGCGTGGCGGTCGTTGTCGGAATAGGCCAGACCGCCGCTGAGGATCGCTTCGCGGGCGTCGGACAGCGGGACGGTGTACTTGAAGTCGATGCCGGCGCTGGCCACCGAATCCTCGACCTCGCTGAAGCGGGTGTAGTTCTGTTCCTGCGAGGCGTTGTGCTCGTAGACGCCGTTCACCAGGCGATAGCGGATGCCCTTTTCATAGGGCGCGTCGCGGGTGCTGCGGGCGTAGGCAGCGCGCCAGTCGATCTCGAACTGACCGAACTCGTGGGCGCCCACCAGCTGGGTGTTGGTCAGCGAGCGCTCGAACCACTCGGTGTAGTCGTCGCGGACATTGGCGCCGGCCAGATCGTCGTAACCGACCCGGCTGCGGGCTTCCTTGGTGGTGGAGTGGACGTAGAAGTTCGTCCACTTGACCTCGTGGTCGCCCCACTGGAGGCTGGCGCCCAGCAGGCCGTTGAGCACGATGTCGTTCTGGGTGGAGCGGTAGTCGTAGTCCGTACGGGCCTCGATGTTGCCGCCCTGGACGAAGCCTTCCTGCTGGATGCCGTCCCGGGTGCGCCAGGCGTTGTCGAAGCCGGCGACGGCGATCAGACCGAGCGTCCCGAAGCCGAGATCGAAGGTCCGGCCGGCGCTGACGTCCACGCTGTAGTCGAAGTCGATGTTGCTGTTCTTCTGCAGCAGGTTCATCGGCGCGTTGTTGAAGCTCTGGCCGATGGTCTGCAGCTGGGCGGGCGTGAAATTGGAGTCCGTCAGGCGCTTGCGGCCGGCGAGAGCCGGCGTCAGGGCGTCGGGCGTTTCGCGGGCGCCGTCGTCATAGCCGGTCCAGTCGGTGTCGGAGCCGTAATAGGTCAGCCCGTCCTTCTGGGTGGTCTCGCTGTTGGCGCCGACGCTGAATCCGAAGGAGAAGAAGGGCTCCACCGGCGTCGAGATGGTCCGCAGGTCGATGACCCCGCCGCCGAACTCGCCGGGGTAGCTCGCCGAATAGGTCTTCTGGACAACCGTGCTCGCCAGGATGTTGCTGGGGAACAGGTCCAGCGGGACGACGCGCTGCAGGGGCTCGGGGCTCGGCAGGGGCGAACCGTTGAGCAGGGCCGACGAATAGCGCTCGCCGAGGCCGCGGACATAGACGAACCGGCCGCTGACCAGGCTGAGGCCCGACAAGCGGGTCAGGGCGACGGCGGCGGTGTCGTCGCCGGCGCGCTTCAGATCCTCGATGGTGAGGACCGAGGACACCTCGGAGGTCACGCATGACATCGGGAATGAAGCGGCCGAGCACGGTCAGTTCTTCGACCTCGGTCTCGGCGGCCGGGGGCGCAGCCTGAGCAAAGGCGACTTGAGGGGCGAGGAGCGCCGTGGTCGCGAGCAGGAGCGCGCTCAGCGAGAGATGGGAGGTCTTCATGTTCGGAACCTTGTCTGTGTCAACGGGACGAAGTTGGGCGGCGGCGATATCGCCGCCGCCCGCTCCGCATCAGCAGGTCGAGCCGGAGGTCAGGCCGCAGGTCCAACCCAGCCACCAGGTGTCGGCCGAGTTGCGCACGGCGCCGATGTAGGTGACCGCGGTGAAGGCGGGGTTGATCGCCGTCAGGTTGGTCGCGACCACCGCGTTCTCGTTGGCGCCGTTGATGAAGTCGCTCGTCAGGGTCGAGGTCCCGTTGGAGGTGTTGTTGGCGCCGGCGCCGAAGAAGGCCTGGACGGCGGCCGCGCCGACGTTGGAGTCTTCACGGAAAGCCACCGGGCAGGACATGTAGACCGAGCCGAAGGTCGCCTTGGTGACCGCGTCGTCGATGTCGATACAGGCGACGGTGGAGGCCGGCGGGGCGGTGAGCACGCTGTTATAGAGGCGGGCGTCGGTGCCGGTGTTGAGCACGTAGTTGTCGTTGCCGCCGGTGCGGGCGATGGCGGTCACGTTGGCGAACGTCGGGTTGGAGGGCGGCTGGCGGTTGTTGGCGTTGCTGGTCTCGAAGACCCGGTCGCCGCCATTGGCGCGCTTGCGGACGATCACGAACTGCACGATGCCCTTGAAACCGCTGTCGGTGTCGAGATCGTCGTCGTCATTGCCGGTCAGGACCAGGTGCTTGGCGTTCACCGTGCCGCCGAACCACTCGATGCCGTCGTCGGAGCTGTTGTGAACCTGGACGTAGTCGACGGTCGTCCCGCTGCCGACGCCGGCCAGGGTGATGCCGTTCAGCTCGTTGTTCGGGAGGATCTGGAAGCCCGAGTGCTGGACACGGAAGTAGCGCAGCACGCCGGAGTTGTCGGTGTTCGAGCTGCCGCCGTAGAAGGCGTTGGTGCCCTCGACCTGGGCCTCGCAGGTGGCGCTGCCATAGGGCGTGGTGCCCGGGCAGTTGTTGATGTTGGCCCGGCCCAGGATCACGACGCCGCCCCACTGGCCGATGGAGTCGACCCCGGTGGTGCCCTCGATGCTCTGCTTGCTGGTGAAGATGATCGGCTGGGCGGCGTTGCCGTCCGCGAAGATCTGCGAGCCGCGGTTGACCACGATGTAGTCCAGGCCGGCCGAACCGAACAGTCGAACCCCGGCGTCGACCGAGAGGACGCCCTTGACCGCGCCGGCCTTGGGCGCCGCCGCGTCGCCGCCCATGTCGTCGCCCACGTCTACCCGCCCGGTGACGGAATAGACGGTCCCGGCGCGGAGCGGCAGGTTGAGAGTGCCGGTGACCTTGGCCGGCAGTTGGCAGTTGCGCAGGCTGCCCGCGGCCACGGTGCCGACGTTGGTGGTGCCGGTGGGGCAGTCAACCGCCGCGCCCGTGCCGGTGCCGCCGCCGGTGCCGCCGCCCGTGGCTTCGCCAGGTGAAGCCGGCGCGTTGCCGCCACCGCCGCAGGACGCCAGCGCCACCGCGCTGAGCGAGGTGATCAAGAGGGTCTTAAAGTCCTTGAAGCCGGTCATCATGCTCTCCACCACCGTGTTTTTATCGGTGCCTGCGGAGTCACGATCAGAGTCCCAAGCCTTGCTTGAGGGACCAAAATCACCCGCCTGCCCGGTCGCGGTTCTAGGGACGGCCCGTGACAGAGCCCGGACGGATTGATGACAGGTTTGTTGCAGAGGTCCGGACGGATGCCGGTGTTGTCTAGGCGCCGCACCCATCTGACCCAGCCCCGCAGGGCGAGGCCCGCACTAAGCGCGCTGGTGGGCCCGGTAGGACTCGAACCTACAACCAGACCGTTATGAGCGGTCGGCTCTAACCATTGAGCTACAGGCCCCTGCAGCGAGCGAGCGGGTTACCATGGGCTGCACGACCATTAAAGCCGCCGTTCAGCTTGGCCTTGTCATCAGGGAACCCAGCGCCCCGTTCATCGTTCGAAGGCGGGGTGGTACAGTCAAGCTCGCACCCTTTGGGAGATACCTATGAAAACCTTCGTCCGCGCCGGCGCCCTCAGCCTGCTCTTGGCCACCACGATCGCGGCGCCCGCCGCCCTGGCCCAGGCCGCCCCGCCCGCCGCCGAGTCCATGTTCCGGGCCACCACCCTGAACCTCTCGGCCTATGGTGAGACCCGCGTCGCGCCGGACATGGCCACCATCAATCTCGGCGTGAACACCGAGGCGCCCACCGCGTCGGCCGCCATGGCCGCCAACGCGACGCAGATGAACAAGATCTTCGCCGCCCTTCGCCGCGCCGGCATCGCCGACAAGGACATCCAGACCTCGGGGCTGAACCTCAACGCCCAGTACGACTATGTGGAGAACAACCCGCCCCGCCTGCGCGGCTATCAGGCGACCAACCAAGTCACCGTCACCGTTCACGACCTGGCCCGCCTGGGCTCGGCCGTCGACGCCACGGTGAGCGCCGGCGCCAACCAGGTGAACGGCATCTCCTTTGGCCTTAACGATCCCACCGCCGCCGAGAACGCCGCCCGCGAGGACGCGGTCAAGGCGCTGAGCGACAAGGCCAACCTCTATGCGCGCGCCACCGGCTACCGCGTCGGCCGCCTGGTGACGCTCAGCGAAGGCGGCGGCTACACCGCGCCGCCGCCGATGCCGATGATGGCCATGGCGCGGATGGAAAAGGACAGCGCCACCCCCGTCGCCGGCGGCGAATTGCGGGTGCGCGTGGACGTGACGGGGCTCTACGAGCTGACGCGCTAAACGAGACTCCGATCTTTCCTCCCCCGTTTACGGGGGAGGGG
>NZ_JANPJP010000242.1:0-4769 GCF_031425575.1 Phenylobacterium sp. | reverse complement strand
CGTCGACGCCCGCACCCTGCTGCAGGTCCGGGTCAACCACGCCGACGACGCCGACGACATGTTCACCCGCCTGATGGGCGACCTGGTGGAGCCGCGCCGCGAATTCATCCAGGACAACGCCCTCGACGCCGAGGTGGACGTCTAAGCTGGACTTGTAACCGCCGCGCGGTTTGGGCAAACCGACCCTCCGCGCGGCCCCTGCCGCCTAGGCCGAAGGTTCCTGCGTGCTGCTCATCGATGAAGCCAAGATCGTGGCGGAGGCCGACGGCCTCGCCGCCCGGGGCGCGACCGTCAACGAAGTCCTGGCCTTCCTGCGGGGCAAGCTCTCCCTGGACGCCTTCGGCATGGTGCTGTTCGACCTGCCGCGGGAGGACTTGCCGGCCCTGTCCAAGCTGTTGCCGCGCATGGCCAGCGCCGACACTCAACGCAATTTCACCGGGGACGCGGGCCTGTCCCTGCTGACCCCCACCGTCAGCTTCATCCGGGCGCTGGCGTACAATTACGCCGCCCTGCGCAATCGCTCGCTCTCGGGCGCCAGGATCCTCGACTACGGCTGCGGCTACGGGCGGATGACTCGGCTGCTCTACTATTTCAGCAATCCCGAGGCGATCTGGGCCGTGGACCCCTGGGACCTGGCGGTCAATCTCTGCCGCGAGGCGGGCCTGGCCGGCAATATCGCCCAGTCGGACTATCTCCCCGCGAGCCTGCCGGCGCCGGAAGCGGCTTTCGACGTGATGTTCGCCTTCTCGGTCTTCACCCACACCTCGCGCAACGCCACCGACGCGGCGCTGGGCGCCCTGCGCAAGCACATCGCGCCGAATGGCCTGCTGGCGATCACCATCCGTCCCGCCGAGTACTGGGTGGTGAACCCCGACTATGCGCCGCAGGCCGCCGCCCATCAGGCCAGGCACGCCGCCGAGGGCTTCGCCTTCGTCCCCCATGGGCGCGACACCGTGGAGGGCGAGGCCACCTACGGGGACACCTCCATGACCCTGGACTTCATCGCCGCGAACTATCCCGATTGGCGCATCGAGGGCGCGGACTGGGCTCTGGCCGACCCCTATCAGCGCTACGTCTTCCTGGCGCCTGCCTAGCCCTCGAACCCCTTCACCACCTCCAGCACCGCCTCGCCATAGCGGGCCAGCTTGCTTTCACCGACCCCGGAGACGGCGGCCAGACGGGGCAGGGACCCGGGTTTGGACTGGGCGACCTCAATCAGGGTGCGGTCGGGGAAGATCACATAGGGGGGCACATGCTGGCGCTTGGCCTCGCCGGCCCGCCAGTAGCGCAGGGCCTCGAACAGGGCCGCGTCGCCGGGATCGATGTCGGCGGCCTCCCGGCGCTTGCGGGGCTTGCCCGAGCGTGTGGTGGGGTCGTGCTCCTCGGGCGCCTTGCGCAGACCCACCCGGCGCTCGCCCCGATAGACCGCCTTGACCCCTTCCGGGTCGGCGAGACCGATCAGGGGGCGGCCGTCATTGGGGTCTTCCTTCAGCAGGCCGTCGAACAGCAGCTGGTCGATCAGGTCGCGCCAGCCATTGACGCTGAACTCCTTGCCGATGCCGAAGGTGGTCAGCCCCGCCTCGAAGCTTGAGGGCTCCTTGGTCTTGCCGAGCAAATGCTCCACCAACCGCCCGCGCCCGAACCGGCCCCCCAGGCGATGCACCGCCGACAGAGCCTTCTGCGCCGCCTGGGTGGCGTCGATGCTCTCGGGCGGCGACAGACACAGGTCGCACTGGCCGCAGGGCTCCACCCCCTCCTCGCCGAAATAGCGGCGCACGGCCGCGGCGCGGCAGTTGGCCCCGTCCATCATGGCGTAGAACTGGCCGACCTTGCGGCGCTGCACGGCCTTGACAGTGTCGTCCATCTCCCGGCCGTCGATGCGGCGGTAGGCCCAGGCCATGTCGGCCGCGCCATAGAGGGTGATCCCCTCGGCCGGATCGCCGTCGCGGCCCGCCCGGCCGATCTCCTGCCAATAGGCCTCGATGGAGGCCGGCGGATCGGCGTGGATCACGAAGCGGACATCGGGTTTGTCGACCCCCATGCCGAAGGCGATGGTGGCCACCATCACCGCGGCGTCGGCCTCGAGAAAAGTCTCCAGCCGCTCGGCGCGAACCGCCTTGTCGAGCCCGGCATGGTAGGCGAGCGCGTTGGTTCCAGCGGCGCGCAGGCTTTCGGCCAGCTTGTCCACCCCGTCGCGGGAGCCGGCATAGACCACGCCGGAGCGGTCGGGCCGCGCTTCGATCAGCTCCAGCACCCGCTTGTGGCCGGCCCCGCGCTTGCGTTCCGCCGACAGGGCGAGCTCAGGCCGGGCGAAACTGGCGACGAACTCCAGGGCGTCCTCCAGCCGCAGTTCGGCGCGGATGTCGTCGCGGGTCCGGGCGTCGGCGGTGGCGGTGACCGCCAGGCGCGGTACGTCGGGGAAGATCTCGGCGAGCCTGCCCAGCATCCGGTACTCGGGGCGGAAGTCATGGCCCCACTGGCTGACGCAGTGGGCCTCGTCGATGGCGATGAGGGCCAGGGGCGTGCGGCGCAGGCGGTCCATGACCGACGAAGTCATCAGGCCCTCCGGGGAGATGTAGAGCAGATCCAGCTCGCCGGCCTCTATCCGCTCCCAGGTCTGGGCCTTCTCCCAGGGCTCGATGTTGGAATCCAGCCGCGCGGCGGCCACACCCGACTGCACAAGGCCCGCCACCTGGTCGGTCATCAGGGCGATCAGCGGCGAGACCACCAGGCCGAGGCCGGGCCGCATCAGGCTGGGGATCTGGTAGCAAAGGCTCTTGCCGCCGCCAGTGGGCAGGACGGCCATGGCGCTACGCCCGGCCAGGACCTCTTCGATCACCTGCGCCTGGCGACCCCGGAACTCGGCATGGCCGAAGGTGCGGCGCAGGATCTCCCGCGCCTCGTCGAGGGAGGCGGATGGCATGGCGGTCTTATGCCGTGCGTTGGTCCCCGCGCGAAGGGGGCTAGAGCATCAGGCTGTGAGCGCCGTGCGGTCCTGGATGCCGCGCACCGCCTTCAGCAGACGCAGGGCCGAGCGGTCGGTGAGCTTGGCCGGGTCAAAGCCGTCGCGCTGAGAGAGGGTCTTGAGAATGGCGTCGTCGGCGGCGCTGAGCTGACGGGCGCACATGTGCCAGTCGCCGAACTCGCGGCAGCTGGCGGGCGCTGCGGAGATCACCCGGCTTTCGGCGTGGCGCGGGTCGTTGAGAATGCGCCGGTAGGTGGTCATGACCGCCTCGGCGGGACCTTCCAGAACCTGGACGAACCAGCCGTCATGCACCAGCAGCAGGCCGGTGATGGCGGCGGCCAGGTTGTTGCGGATCGAGGCGCGGATCAGGGCGTCGATCTCGTCGTCGGCGATCATGTGCGGCGTGAAGGCCTGCCGGCTGATATAGACCAGGCGGTGCAGCGTACGGCTGCTGGAAATCTGTTGGGACATGCATGCTCAGCTAACAGGTTCGGCTTAAATCTCTGTGAAACCAATGTGTCGGCTAGCCTACTCGGCGCCATCTGGCTGCCGCGCAGCAGCCGGCCGGGCAGGGCGCCCGTGGGCTCTCCGTCGCGGTAGGTAACCTGGCCGGCTACGATGGTGGCCAGATAGCCGTCCGCCCGCTGGATCAGCCGACGCCCGCCGGCCGGCAGATCATAGGCGACCGTGGGCGATCTCAGGCTCAGGTTCTCATAGTCGATGATGTTGAGATCGGCCCGGTAGCCCGGGGCGATCAGCCCCCTGTCGAACAGGCCGACGGCCTGCGCGGTGTCGCGGGTCTGCATCCTGATCATGGCCGGCAGCGACAGCTTCGGCCCGCGCGTGCGGTCCCGGGTCCAGTGGGTGAGGTTGGAGGTGGGGAAGCTGCCGTCGCAGATCATCCCCACGTGAGCGCCGCCGTCGGAGAGGCCCGGCACGGTGTCGGGATGGATCAGCATCTCGAAGCTGGGGTCCAGGGAGCCGTCGGCATAGTTGAGGAAGGGCAGGTACAGCATGCCCCGGCCGCCGTTCGACAGCATGTGATCCAGGGCCAGCTCTTCCGGCGCCACGCCTTGCGCCACGGCCATGGCCGCGATGGTGCGGTCCGGCGTCTGCTCGTAGTCGGGCTCGTCGCCCATCAGGAACATGATCCCCCAGTTGCGCGTCATGTTGGCGGCGAAGGCGGGGTCGGCGGCGGCGCCCTCGGCGAACAGCTGGGCGCGGAAGGCCGGGTCGCTGAGCCTGGCGACCCGCTCGGCCAGGGGCTGCTTGGCGATGGCCTGGTAGCTGGGCCGGCTGGTGAACGGGTTGAGGGTCAGTTCCAGTCCGAACAGGATGCCTACCGGCCGCCCCGCCACCTGGGCCCGCATCTGCAGGCCCGCCTCGTTGGCCTCGTGCAGGCGGTCGAGCAGAAATTCGTACTGCCGGGGCTGACGCGGGTTCTGAACGAGCGAGAAGGACAGCGGCCGCCCGGACCGCTCGACGATCCGCCGCAGCATCGCGAACTCTTCGGCGGGGTCGTTGAAGTCGGAGACGAACTGCAGGGCGCCCTTGCCCGCCGCGGCCAGGCCCATGGCGATGCCGGTCAGCTCCGCCTCCGAGGCCGTGAGCGTCGGGGTCGGCTGGCCGTCGCTGGTCCGGTGGTTCAGGGTCCGCGAGGTGGAGAATCCCAGCGCGCCGGCCTCCACCGCCGTCTGGGCCAGGGCCGCCATGGCCGCGATATCGGCCTGTGTGGCGTCCTCGCGGTTGGCGCCGCGCTCCCCCATCACATAGACCCGCAGGGCCGCGTGGGGCAGTTGGCTGC
>NZ_JANPJP010000241.1:0-26800 GCF_031425575.1 Phenylobacterium sp. | reverse complement strand
CTCCTCGGCATAGAGGTCGAGCCGCTTGGCGGCGGCCTCGATATTGGTCCCCTCGGCCAGCAGGCCGCCCAGGGCCGCCTGTTCGATGGCGAAGACAGGCGCGCGGGACGACAGGCGCTCGATATTGGCCTTGGCCGAGCGAGAGGTCTGAATCAGGGCCAGCAGGTCGGGGCCCACCAGGCGCTCGCCGCTGGCTAGGTCCAGAGTCGCGCCCTCCAGGCCCTCAGTGACCAGGTAGGTCTCCAGCGCCGGGTCGTCCTTCAGGTAGGTGATCGACTTGCCCTTGGCCGCCTTATAGAGGGGCGGCTGGGCGATATAGAGGTAACCGCGCTCGATCACCTGCGGCATCTGCCGGTAGAAGAAGGTGAGCAGCAGGGTGCGGATGTGGGCGCCGTCGACGTCGGCGTCCGTCATGATGACGATCTTGTGGTAGCGGACCTTCTCGATATCGAAGTCGTCACGGCCGATGCCGGCGCCGAGCGCCGTGATCAGGGTGCCGATCTGATCGGACCCCAGCATCCGGTCGAAGCGGGCGCGTTCCACGTTCAGGATCTTGCCGCGCAGGGGCAGGATGGCCTGGTTCTCGCGGTTGCGGGCCTGCTTAGCCGATCCGCCGGCGGAGTCGCCCTCCACCAGGAAGATTTCGGACTTGGCGGGGTCGCGCTCCTGGCAGTCGGCGAGCTTGCCGGGCAGGGATGAGATGTCGAGCGCGGTCTTGCGCCGGGTCAGGTCGCGGGCCTTGCGGGCGGCTTCCCGGGCGGCGGCGGCCTCGGTGATCTTGGCGATGATCAGCTTGGCCTCGACCGGGTGCTCCTCGAACCACTGGCCGATGCCTTCGGAGACCAGGCTCTCGACGGCGGGGCGCACCTCCGAGGAGACCAGCTTTTCCTTGGTCTGGCTGGAGAACTTGGGGTCCGGGACCTTGACCGACAGCACGCAGGTCAGACCTTCGCGGCTGTCCTCCCCCGACAGCGAGACCTTCTCGCGCTTGGTGGCGCCCGAACTCTCGGCATAGCCGGTGATGATGCGGGTGAGCGCCGAGCGGAAGGCGGCCAGGTGGGTGCCGCCGTCCCGCTGGGGGATGTTGTTGGTGAAGCAGAGGACGTTCTCGTGGTAGCCGTCGTTCCACCAGAGCGACAGGTCCAGCTCAACGTTCTCGCGCTTGCCGCGGATTACGATGGGGGTCTTCAGGATCGGGGTCTTGGCCTTGTCCAGGTGGCGCACGAAGGCCTCGATGCCGCCCTCGTAGTGCAAGACCTCCTCGAAGGGCTCGGCCTCGCGGTTGTCCTTCAGCCAGATGGTGACGCCCGAGTTCAGGAAGGCCAGCTCGCGCAGGCGATGTTCGAGGGTCTTCCGGTCGAATTCGATGAAGGCGAAGGTCTCCACAGACGGCATGAAGGTGACCTCGGTCCCCGACAGGAACTCGCCGTTTTCGCGCAGAGGCGCGTCGCCGGTGACGATCAGCGGCGAGACCGCGTCGCCGCGGCGGAACTCCATCTCGTAGGCCTTGCCGCCGCGATAGATCTTCAGGCGCAGCCAATCGCTGAGCGCGTTGACCACCGAGACGCCCACCCCGTGCAGGCCGCCGGAGACCTTGTAGGAGTTCTGGTCGAACTTACCGCCCGCGTGCAGCTGGGTCATGATGACCTCGGCCGCCGAGACGCCCTCGCCCTCGTGAATGTCGGTTGGGATGCCGCGACCGTCGTCGGTGACGGTGACCGAGCCGTCGGGATTGAGGATCACCTCGACCCGGGTGGCCCAGCCGGCCAGGGTTTCGTCGATGGCGTTGTCCACCACCTCATAGACCATGTGGTGCAGGCCCGACCCGTCATCGGTGTCGCCGATGTACATGCCCGGCCGCTTGCGCACGGCGTCCAGGCCCTTGAGCACCTTGATGGACTCCGCGCCGTATTCGGCCTGGCCGTTGTTCTCGGGGGTGTTGTCGGGGATCTGCGTTTCGTCGGTCATTCGGTGTCCAGATAAACCAGGCTGGAGCCGTCCACATGGACGCCCTGGGCCCGGCCCTTCAAATCTTCGAACAGGTGCTCGTCGGTGCCGGTGAGGAAGGCCTGCAGCTTGAGCGCCGTGATCTCGTCGAACAATGCGGCCCGCCGGCGGCGGTCCAGATGCGCTGCGACTTCGTCTAGCAACAATATAGGGTTTGGTCCTGATTCTGCACGCGAAAGTCGCGCCGCCTGGCCCAAAACCAGGTTCAGGATAAGGGCTTTCTGCTCCCCGGTCGAACACTCCGCGGCCGGGCGGTCCTTTTCGGCGTGAATGACCTCCAGGTCCCCCCGGTGAGGGCCGGTCAACATACGTCCAGCGGCCGCGTCCCGCTCCCGAGCCGAGGCCAGGGCGGCCACCAGCCGGGCCTCGATCTCTTCGGTTTCGACCCCGTCGGCGGCCATCTGCTCCCAGGGGCCGGAGAGGCCGAGCCTGGCCTGAGGGAAGGGCCGGTCGCCGCGCTCGTCGATCTCGGACTGGAGCGCCACGAGCGTCCTCGCCCTCGCAGCCGCCATCAGGGCGCCGGCCTCGCCGAGCCTGGCCTCCAGGGCGCTCAGCCAGTCGGGGTCGGGGGGGCCGTCGCTGAGCAGTCGCATCCGTTCGCGCTGGGATTTCTCGTAGGCCGTGGCGTGGGCGGCGTGGGCGGGCTCGGCGGCGAACACCAGACGGTCGAAGAACCGGCGGCGGTCGCCGGCCCCCTCCAGGAACAGCCGGTCCTGGGCGGGGGTCAGCCAGACCTGGCGCTGGTGGTCGGCCAGGCGGCCGGGGGGCACGGTCTCGCCCTCCAGCCGGACGGTGCGCCGCGCGGCGCCGGCGGCCTCTGTGCCGGTTCCCAGCCGCACCGGATCGCCGTCGATCTCGAGGGTGGCCGCCACCGCCCAGGCGCGGCCCTGGCTCTCACCGGGCATGCGGCGCCCCATCTCGGCCAGGCTGGCGCCTCGCAGGCCGCGGCCGGGGGTCAGCAGGGACACCGCCTCCAGCAGGTTGGTCTTGCCCGCCCCATTGGGCCCGATCAGGTAGACGGGACGGCCGTCCAGCGGCAGCTCGGCGCGGCCGTAGGACCGGAAGTCGGTCAGGGTCAGGCGGGTAAGGGCCGTACGGGTCACGCCTGGCGTCTTACAGGGTTCGCACTCGCGCGCGAAGCGGCATGGCCTTGAGCCCGCGCCCGGCGAAGCTAGGGTGTGGGAGACTTCCAGGGGGTGGTGCGGGCGTGCGGCTGTTGGCGATGGGACTGGCTGCGCTCGCCGTGGCGGGCGCGGCGCGGGCCGACCCACCTCGCGTCTCGCCGCCCGAATGGCTGGTCCGCCCCGATGGCGAGGACCTGGCCGACAGCTATCCCGGCCTGGCGCGGGCCCTGAGCATCGAGGGTCGCGCGACCATCAGCTGCACGGTAGACGTCAAGGGCCAGCTTCAGGACTGCGTCAGCCCGACCGCCTCGCCGCGAGGCCTGGGCTTCGACAAGGCCGCCCTGGAGATGAGCTGGCTGTTCGCCATGCGGCCCAAGACGGTGGATGGCGCGCCTGTCGCCGGAGGTACGGTGAGGATCCCGATCCGCTTCAGTTTGCCTCCGCCCGACGGCGTCGACGCCATCCCCGAACCCTTCGTCGCGCCCGCGGCCCTTGAGGCCGCGCGACGGGCGGCCCGGCTGAGCGGCATCGCCGGCCGGCTGGCCCGCGGCCTGGCGGGGGACCTGGACAGGATCGAGGCCGACAGCGCCGACCCCATGGTGCGGGCCCAGGGCCTCGCCGCCCTGACGCAGGCCCGCCGCCAGGCGTCTCCCCAGGTGGCCGAGGCCGTGGCGCGCAGCATCGCCACCCAGCTGAGCCCGGCCGAGGTCCATCACTGGGTCAGTTATCTGAACGGCCCGGCCCAGCGTAAACTGGATGCCCGGGGGACGGAGCTGGCCCGCGACTTCGCCGCCGCCCAGGACGCCCATACCCAGATCGTTTTGGCCAACGCCCGGGAGACCTTCTGTGGGCGGCAGGACTGCGACGGCGGGACCAGCCTGGCCGACATGCGCGCCCTGGCCGAGGCGCCGGTGGCCATCATCGACAAGCCGCGCTGGTCGCAGGCGCCCAGCCTGGTCGAGGCCCAGGCCGCCTATCCGCTGGCGGCCCAGGCTTTCCGTCTGAGCGGCTGGGCGATGTTGCAGTGCCGGGTGACGCAGGTGGGCGGACTGGAGGACTGCAAGGTGCTGGCCCAGGGCCCACGGCGGCTGGGGTTCGGCGCCGCGGGCCTGAAGGTGGCGGGAAGCTACCGGCTTGATCCTGACCTGCTGGCCCAGGGCGCGGCGGGCGACCGGGTGAACCTGCCCGCCATCTTCAGCATCGCGCGCGAGACGCCGCCCACGCGGGTGCGGCCCCGGACGTCACGGGCCTTGACCCTGGCCCGCGAGATCGTCCGCACCCAGGGGTTCGAGGCGCAGGCCGATCGCGCCGCCGACCTCGGCCAGTGGCTGTTGAGCCACCAGCCCGGCCTGGACACCGCCGTGGCCCGCGACGCCGGCGAGGCCTATCGCGGGGCGGCGATCGCCGACCTGCCAAACCTGCTGGACGCCTATGCGGCGGTCTATGCGGCCACCCTCACCGAGCCGGAACTGGCGAGCATGGCGGCCTTCCTGCACAGCCGAGCCGGCCACCTCGCCACCGGCCGCGACGACGCCTTCAATGTCCGGTTGGCCCAGGCTCTCGGCGAAATTCAGGTGAAGGCCGACGCCCAGGCCCGAACCGCCTTCTGCGCCGCCCACGCCTGCGCGGCGGACTAGACCCGCAGCGGCATCAGGACGTAGCGGACGTCGGGGTCGGTGGGGTCGAGGACCAGGGCCGGATCGTTGGGGCCGCCGAAGCGGAACTCCGCCTGTTCGGCGCCGATCTGGTCGGTGACGTCCAGCAGGTAGCGGGCGTTGAAGGACAGTTCGAAGCTCTCGCCCGAATAGTCGACCTCGATCTCCTCGACGGCCTGGCCGGCTTCCATGTTGCGGACGGTCAGGATCACGCGGCCCGGCTCGATGGCCATGCGCACCGAGCGGCTCTTCTCGGCCGAGATGGTGGCCACCCGGTCCACGGCCTTGGCGAACAGCTTGTTGTCCACCATCATCACCCGGTCGTTGTCGCGGGGAATGACCCGGACATAGTCGGGGAAGTTGCCGTCGATGACCTTGGAGGTCAAAGCCGCGCCGCCGAATTCGAAGCGCACCTTCTGGGGGCTCAGCGCCAGGTCGACGGTCTCGCCGGCGTCCTCCAGCAGGCGACGAGCCTCGTTGACGGTCTTGCGGGGCACGATGACGCCGGGCGTGCCCGCCGAACCCTCGGGCGCGATCATCTCGGCCAGGGCCAGGCGGTGGCCGTCGGTGGCCACGGCGCGCAGTTTGGCCACGCCGCCCTCCACCACCGAGTGCAGGTAGAGGCCGTTGAGATAATAGCGGGTCTCCTCGGTGGAGATCGCGAACTTGGTCTTGTCGATCAGGCGGATCAGGTCGCCGACATCGACGCCGATGCGGCCCGACAGGCCATCGGCGGACATCACCGGGAAGTCCCCGGCCGGCAGGACCGGCAGGTTGAAGCGCGAGCGGCCGGCGGCCACGGTCAGGCGCGGGTCCTCGCCAGTGAAGGACAGCGACACGTCGGCGCCATCCGGCAGCTTGCGGACGATTTCATAGAGCGTGTGGGCGGGCGCGGTGATCTGGCCCGGCTGCTCCACCTGGGCGAAGGCCTCGTCGATGATCTCCATGTCGAGATCGGTGGCCGAGAAGGTCAGGCGCTCACCCTCGGCCGAGAGCAGCACATTGGAGAGGATCGGAATGGTGTTGCGGCGTTCCACCGCGCTTTGCACATGCCCGAGCGCCTTCAGAAGCGCCGCCCGCTCGATCGTCAATTTCATGGTCAGTCCGAACCTGTGGCCAACGGCGCGCCCGTGCGCCGCCGCCTCCCGAGGAGGAAGGGACTTGCGACTTTAACCGAAACGCCGCCGCACGGAAGGGGGGCGGGGGCCCTCGTTTGTGGAAGGCGAAGTTAAGTGGCCTTGAGCCGCTCCAGCCGGCTCTGCGCAGGTGACCATCGGCCTCGTCGCGCCTATCCTGGGGCCATGACCGATACGCCGATCGCCGACGCCCCGCCCCTGCCCGACCTGCCCCGCGACAACACCCAGGACGGACCAGCGGTCCGGCTCTACCTGGTGGACGGCTCAGGCTTCATCTTCCGGGCCTTCCACGCCCTGCCGCCCCTCACCCGCAAGAGCGACGGCCTGCCGATCGGGGCGGTCTCGGGCTTCTGCAACATGCTGTGGAAATTGCTGGTGGACATGAAGGCGCAGACCGATGCGCCCACCCACCTGGCCGTGGTGTTCGACCATTCGGAGAAGACCTTCCGAAACAAGCTGTACGACAAGTACAAGGCCCACCGCCCGCCGCCGCCGGAGGACCTAGTCCCTCAGTTCCCCCTGGTGCGGGAGGCCACCCTGGCCTTCGGCGTGCCCTGCCTGGAGCTGCCGGGCTACGAGGCCGACGACATCATCGCGGCCTATGCCTGCAAGGTCCGCGACATGGGCGGTGAGGTGCGCATCGTCTCGTCGGACAAGGACCTGATGCAGCTGGTGGGCGACCGGGTCAGCATGCTCGACACCATGAAGAACCTGCTGATCGGGCCCGAGCAGGTGATGGAGAAGTTCGGGGTCGCCCCCGACAAGGTGGTGGACGTCCAGTCCCTGTGCGGCGACAGCGTCGACAATGTGCCGGGCGCGCCGGGGATCGGCATCAAGACCGCCGCCCTGCTGATCAACGAGTATGGCGACCTCGACACGCTGCTGGCCCGCGCCGGCGAGATCAAGCAGGACAAGCGCCGCCAGACCCTGATCGACTTCGCCGACCAGATCCGGTTGTCGCGGCAGCTGGTGCAGCTGGACTGCGACACCCCCCTGCCCTCGCCGATCGACGACCTGAAGGTGGCTGAGCCGACGCCTGAGGTGCTGGCCGCCTTCCTGGAGGAGATGGGCCTGCACACGCTTGGCCGCCGGGTGGCCAGCGGCGGCGGCGGGACCCGCGCCCCGGCCGCGCCTGCGACCCCGGCGCCGCGCCCGTTCACCGCCACCGATCACGGCCCCGTCGACGTCACCAAGTATGTCTGCGTCCGCGACATCGAGACCCTCGACGCCTGGATCGCCAAGGCCCATGCGGCCGGCGTCATCGCCTTCGACACCGAGACGGATTCGCTGTCCTCGGCCAACGCCGGCCTCTGCGGCGTGTCCCTGGCCATCGCGCCCGGCGAGGCCTGCTACATCCCGGTGGGCCACGAGCACGAGGGCGGACTGGAATTCGACGCCCCGGCCGACCTGACCCAGATCACGCATGATGAGGTGATCGCCCGGCTGAAGCCCCTGCTGGAGGACCCGGCGGTCCTGAAGGTGGCGCAGAACGCCAAGTACGACATCGCCGTCCTGTCGCGCCAAGGGATCAACGTGTCCCCCATCGAGGACACCATGCTGATCAGCTACGTGCTGGAGGCCGGCCTGCACAAGAGCCACGGCATGGACGAGCTCTCCAAGCGCTGGCTGGACCACGAGCCCATCCCCTTCAAGCAGGTGGCCGGGACCGGCAAGGCGCAGAAGAGCTTCAAGCATGTGCAGCTGGAGCCGGCGACCTGCTACGCCGCCGAGGACGCCGACGTCACCCTGCGGCTCTACCTGCTGCTGCGGCCGCGCCTGAACACCGAGGGCCTGCTCACGGTCTATGAGACCCTGGAACGACCCATGCCCGCGGTCCTGGCGCAGATGGAGATCGAGGGCATCCGCATCGATCCCGACCAGCTGGCCCGGCTGAGCCACGACTTCTCTGTGCGGATGACCGAGCTGGAGGCCCAGGCCTACGAACTGGCCGGCCGGCCCTTCAACCTGGGCAGCCCCAAGCAGATCGGCGAGGTGCTCTATCAGGAGATGGGCCTGGCCTCTAAGAAGACCACCGCCACGGGGGCGCAAGGGACCGACGCCTCGATCCTCGAGGACCTGGCCGCCGCCGGCCACGAACTGCCCCGCGTCCTGCTGGACTGGCGGCAACTCTCCAAACTGAAGGGCACCTATACCGACAACCTGGCCGCGGCGATCTCGCCGCGCACCAACCGCGTCCACACCAGCTATGCGCTTGGGGCCACGACGACAGGGCGGCTGTCCTCCTCCGACCCCAACCTGCAGAACATCCCGGTGCGCACCGAGGAAGGCCGCAAGATCCGCAAGGCTTTCATCGCCGAGCCGGGCCACGTCCTGATCAGCGCCGACTACAGCCAGATCGAACTGCGCCTGCTGGCCCATGTCGGCGACATCCCGCAGCTGAAGAAGGCCTTCCTGGAGGGCCAGGACATCCACGCGGCGACGGCCTCGGAGATGTTCGGCGTGCCAATCGAGGGCATGCCGGCCGAAACGCGCCGCCGGGCCAAGGCGATCAATTTCGGCATCGTCTACGGCATCTCCGCCTTCGGCCTGGCCAACCAGCTGTCGATCCCGCAGGACGAGGCCGGGGCCTATATCAAGACCTATTTCGAGCGCTTCCCCGGCATCCGCACCTATATGGACCGCACCAAGCAGGGGGCGCGGGCCCAGGGCTTCGTCACCACCATCTTCGGCCGCAAGGTCAATATCCCGGCGGTCTATTCCAAGTCCCAGGCCGAGCGGGCCTTCGGCGACCGGGCGGCCATCAACGCCCCCCTGCAGGGCGCGGCGGCCGACATCATCCGCCGGGCCATGATCCGCATGCCCGCCGCGCTGAAAGAGTCAGGCCTCAAGGCCCGCATGCTGCTGCAGGTGCACGACGAACTGGTCTTCGAGGCCCCCGAAGCCGAGGCCGACGCGCTGATCAAGGTGGCCAAGCGGGTCATGGAGCACGCCGCCGAGCCGGTAGTGGCGCTTTCGGTGCCCCTGGTGGTGGACGCGCGCGCCGCCAAGAACTGGGACGACGCCCACTGACCCCCGACCCCGCCGGTCATATAACCGCATACGAACTAGGAACCGGGCGCCCGGGCTGACGTTTCCGCCACTGCGCCGCTTGGGCGTGGGGCCCCTGTCCGTGCCGACCTTCGCCACCGAACCCTCCGCCAGCGCCTTCGTCCAGGTCCGCAGCTGGCTGACGACTGCGCCCCTGGGGGCGCTGGCCGAACTGGCCTGCCGCGCTGGCTATCTGGCGCGCGGCTTCATCTATCTCAGCATCGGCGCCATGGCGGTGGCTGCGGCCCTGGACCTGACGCCCAAGGCGGAAGGCTCGCGCGGCGTCCTTGAGACCTGGGCGAACTGGCCGTTCGGCGTGTTGCTGTTGTGGCTGATAGGACTTGGCCTCTACGCCTTCGCGGGCTGGCGCCTGCTACAGTCGGTGTTCGACGCCGACCGGCAGGGCGCCAGCCTCAAGGCCATCGGCTCTCGGGCCGGCCAGGCGATCAGCGGTGTCGTCTACGGCGCCCTGGGGATCTCGGTCTTCGGTCTGATCGACACCCTGGCAGGCTTCACCGAGACCGACGATCAGGCTCGGACGCGCCAGACCGTGGCCAAGGTGCTTGACCTGCCCGGCGGCGAACTGCTGATCGCGGCGGCCGGACTGTTCATCCTGGGCGCCGGCGTCGGCAACATCATCCAGGTGTTCGGCCGGGACTTCTGCAAGCGGCTGGCCTGTGAGGAGGCTGTCCGCAAGTGGGCGCCCTGGGTCGGGCGCGCCGGGTATCTGGGGCGGGGCGTAGCCTTCCTGCCCGTGGGCGGCCTGATGCTGATGGCGGGCCTGAAGGCCCGCAGCGGAGAGGCCACGGGCATGGGCGGCGCCCTGCAGATGATGGAGGCGCAGCCCTTTGGCGACGCCCTGCTGATTCTTGTGGCGATAGGTTTGATCGCCTTCGGCGTCTTCGCGCTGATCGAGGCCCGCTACCGCCGGATGGCGGTTGAAGAGGTCATCGGCTGAGCGCTAGGCAGCTGACCTGACCGCCCGGCCCTGCAGGATACGGTGGCCGTCGTCGTCCAGGCGCACAGCGGTCAGCAGGCCCGTGGCGTAGGCGCCTGTGTCGACTCCGATGCGGCGGCCGGCGATCACCTGAGGCTCCTCCATCGGCGTATGGCCGTGAACGATGACCTTCTCAAACTTGGCCGTGGATTGCAGGAATTCCGCCCGGATCCACAGCAGGTCGCGCTCCACCTGGCGATCCAGGGGTACGCCGGGCCGTATCCCGGCATGGACAAATGCGTAGTCGCCCTGGGTGATCATGATCTCCAGGCTCTCGTAAAAGGCCATGTGGGAGGGCGGCAGAGCTTCCCGGAAGGCGAGCCGCGCGGTCTCCCAGGCGTCGGCGTCGGTACGGGTGGCCGGGGGTTGCACCCCGTAGGAGGCCAGGGTCGCCGATCCGCCGTGCTCCACCCAGGTCTGGCCAAAGCCAGGCTCATCGCGGAACTGCAGCAGGGCCTCCTCGTGATTACCCTTGAGGGCGCGGACCTCGAAGGCCGGCTCGGTCTGCAGCTTCAGGATCCGATCGACCACCTGGGCCGAGGCCGGGCCCCGGTCCACATAGTCCCCCAGCAGGATCAGCATGGGCCGTTGGGTCGGCTGTGAGGCCAGGGCGTCCTGGGCGATCACGTGCAGCAGGGCGTCGAAGGCGTCGAGACGACCATGGATATCCCCCACGGCATAGGCCAGCCGCCCCTCGGTGGAGGGCGGGGCTTCCGGGGTCTTGCGGCCGAACAGACGGGAGAACAAGGGCGGGCCTCTGGTTGAGCGCCCTAGTCTAGGGAGGCCGCCCGGTGGGTTCAACGTATGCGAGTCTGGAAAGACGACCCGTCGCGACCGATGAACAAGCCGTCTAGGGTCGGATCAGGCCCTTAGGCCCCGAGCAGCCGATCCAACCCGTGGCGCTACGGCGATAGACCCTCAGGTCGTAGGTCCCGGGCGGCAGGCCCTGGAGACTGAGGGTGGCGGCGAAACCACTGGGCTCGGCCACCGGCCGCTTGAAGTAGGCCCCGACGTCGGGCCGGACCTGGTCCATCTGCAGGGGCTGGACGAAGTCACCGGCCGGGCCGCTGAGCCGCACACCGCCCTGGGTGGGACGCGGCTCGGGGGAGAGGTCGGAGATCCAGCCGGCCACCACAAAGCCGTGCATCCCCATCAGGGCCTGGTCGACGGCGCAGGTCGGTATGGGCGCCGAGGCGTCAAGGCCGGCCAGGGACGGCGGCGCGGCGCTGATCCGAACGAAGCGCCCGCGTGACGGAGCCGACGGCGCCAGGGGGCCATGGGTGGGCGCATTCGGCAGGGCACGCTCGATCCGCGCCTCGGCCGCCTCCGAGACCGGGGGCGAGCCGCGCATGGAAAAGCCCAGGCCGTGCTCCTGCACCTCCAGCATCACCACGTCGGGCCTGAAGCGATCAATCAGGTCCTGGCGCCAGAAGCCGTCGTCGATATGGGTCAGGACCACCCGGCTGAAGTGTCCCAGCAGGAAGGGCGTCAGGGCGCTCGAGAAGGAGTCGCGGGTCAGCAGCAGGGTCGGTTTGCCGGCCTGGCCGGTCTCCACCACCTGGGGCGCGATCCAGCCGCGACGCTCGGAAAGCCAGGTCGTGCGGTAGGTCTCGGCGGCGGGATCGACATAGCCGCGATAGTGGATGGGCACGAAGCTCGCCACGCCCAGCATGAGCGCCAGGTCGCGGGGCGGATTGACCCCGTTCACCACCGGCCGGAAGTCGCTCAGCGGGCGGGTCGGCTGGTCGATCCCCTGGGCGCGCAGCTGGTCCATGATCGCGGCGTAGCCGGCATAGGCCCCGTCGCCGGTCCAGTGGGTGTCGTGGCGGCTGAACGCGTCGGTTCCCGAGGCGGCCACGGCCAGGACCGGATCGCGTAGGTGGACCACATGGCCGGGCTCGGTGCGGGCGGCCAGGGCCGCGAGCTTCAGGCTGGTCCGCTGCGGACTGGGGCCTGGGAACCAGGCCGGACCGAACTGGGGATAGATGGTCTCCTTGGCCGGCGGGACCACGACCAGATAGGCCGCGCCCGTCCCCTCCAGGGTCGCGACCCGCCCCGACAGGCCCCGGAGCCACTCAGCCGCCTCGGCGTCGGTGAGGGGTGGCTTGGCCCGCGCGGGACCCAGGCGCGTGCCGTCGTTGTAGAACAGCCAGCCGTCGCGCCCCGCCAGCACCCGGTCCGACCCGCTGTCGCCGATCGCCAGCCGGGCGGCGTTCAGCCAGCCGATCAGATAGGGCCGCGCGGGAAAGCGGTCGGCGACCCAGGCGTCGGTCTGGCGCCTCAGCTCGTGGAGCTTGGTCAAGCCCGTCCAGGCCGGGGGCCCCGCCAGCACCCGGCCCTCCTGCAGTTGCGGCGGCTTCATCATGGGGCGCAGCAGGAAGGCTGTGGCCATCAGGATCAGGATGGCGGCGATCAGGCCGTGGCGGGGGGCGGGCTTCTCCATGTCCCCTCAGAACCGGAAATAAAGGAAGGGGTTGAGGGTCGAATTGACCAGCACCGCGATACTGAGCCCGAAACCGGCGGCCAGGACGGGAGTCGGCAGGACGTGGGCGGCCCGGGTGTCCAGGTGGGCCGGAAGCTGTGGCGAGGGCGCGTCCGAGCGCTGGGCCTTCAGCCGGGTCATCACCGCCTGCAGGGTCGGGAAGGCGAAGAGCGCGCCGGCGGCGAAGGCCAGCAGCACCTCGGTGTCCAGCAGGTGTTGCAGGGCCAGGCCGAGGGGTCTGAAGGCTCCCGGGTCAAGCATCACCGCCAGATAGTCCAGGGCGGCCGGAAGGTCGGCGGCGCGGAAGAAGACCCAGCCGATCATCACCACCACCAGGGCGTAGGCGTGGCGCAGCAACCGCGGCGCGGTGGCCAGCACCTTGTCGAACCCGAACCTCTCCAGCATCAGGAAGGCCCCGTGATAGAGACCCCAGACGATGAAGCTCCAGGCCGCCCCGTGCCAAAGGCCCGTCAGGAAGAAGACGATCAGCAGGTTGCGGATAGTGCGCGCCTGCCCGCCCCGGTTCCCCCCCAGAGGGATGTAGACATAGTCCCGGAACCACGAGGACAGGGAGATGTGCCAGCGCCGCCAGAAGTCGGTGAGCGAAGTCGCGGCATAGGGGTGGTTGAAGTTCTTGGGGAAGGTGAAGCCCAGCATGAAGGCCAGGCCGATGGCCATGTTCGAATAGCCGCAGAAGTCGAAATAGATCTGCAGGCTGTAGGCCAGCGCCCCCAGCCACGCTGTCGTCGCCGTCAGGGTCCCGGGCGGCAGGCCGAAGGCGTGGTCGGCCACCGGCGCCACGGTGTTGGCGATCAGCACCTTCTGGCACAGGCCGACGATGAAGTACTGGAACCCGAGGCCGATCCGGCCCGAGCCCTTGCGCTGCCCCTGCAGCTCTTCACGGATGTCGGCGTAGCGCACGATGGGCCCGGCGATCAGGTGCGGGAACATCAGGATGTAGGCGGCGAACCGGCCGATCGAGGTCTCCACCGGCACGGCGCGGCGATAGATGTCGATGGCGTAGCTGATCAGCTGGAAGGTGAAGAAGGAGATGCCCAGCGGCAGGCGGTGGGTCAGGGCCGGCAATGGGTCGCCAGGCAGGACGTCGTTGAGGGTCTGGGCTAGGAAGCCGGCGTACTTGAACCAGGCCAGGACGGCCAGATCGAGTACGATCATCACGGTCAGGACCCAGCGACGGCCGGCTGGCGTCCTGGCGCGGTCCATGGCGCGGGCCCCGGCGTAGTTGGCGCCGATCAGCCCCAGCAGCAGGAAGACATAGGACCCCTCGCCCCAGGTGTAGAAGGCCACGCTGCCCACCAGCAGGGCGCCCGTGCGCCAGCCGCTGACATAGTAGCCAAGCAGGAAGACGGGCAGAAAATAGAACATGAAAATGATGGACGAGAAGACCATCCGCCCCCCAGCGCTGGCAGACGCGGTTTGTGGCAGGCGCGCGGTCGGGCGGCAAGACACGCCGGCCCGGATTCAGGGTCTCGGAAGGTTCCTGGTGGAGCCGAGCGGAATCGAACCGCTGACCTCCTCATTGCGAACGAGGCGCTCTACCATCTGAGCTACGGCCCCAGGAGGCGCGGAATAAGCGTTTTCGGACCCCTCCTGTCAAGCGGCAGAAATACGCGATGGCGACGCAGCGCCTTGCCAGCGACACACGGGCCCCTTTAAACCGGGACCATGGGCAGCTTCCTCTACTTCATCGTCAGTTCGCTTCTGAGCCTGCTGATCTTCGCCATCTTCGCCAACGCCATCATCTCGTGGCTGGTGGCCTTTGATGTGATCAACCTGCGCAACCAGGTGGTCTACAACATCGCCAAATTCCTGGACGCCGTGACCCGGCCGATCCTGGCGCCTTTCCAGCGGATCATTCCGCCGCTGGGGGGCGTGGATATCAGCCCGATCATCGTCCTGCTGATCCTGCAGGGGATCAAGACCTACCTCCTGCCGATGGCCTTCGCACCGCTGATGGCGCTGCTGGGCTGATGCGCCTGCCCGTCCGGGTCACGCCCAAGGGCGGCCGGGACAGGGCGGACGGATGGGCACTCGACGCCGAGGGCCGGTCCTATCTCAAGGTGCGGGTGAGCGCCGTGGCCGCCGATGGCGCGGCCAACGCCGCCCTGCTGGCCTTCCTCGCCAAGGCGCTGAAACGGCCCAGGTCCGCCCTGCGCATCGTCTCGGGCGAGACGGCGCGGGTGAAGATGATCGAGGTCGAAGACGCGACCGAAGCCGACTTCGACACCGCCTTTGGGCCTCGGGCGCAGCCCTAGGGATTATAGGCCCGCTCGCCATGGGCCGACATGTCCAGGCCCTCGTCCACCGCGTCGTCGCTGGCGCGCAGGCCCACCGTGCGGCGGGTGAGGGCCACCAGCACCAGGGTGGCGATCCCCGACCAGGCGCAGACCGCCAGCACACCCAGCACCTGGGTCACGGCCTGGGACCCCATAGTGACACCCTGCGCATATCCCACGCCGCCCAGCTCCGTACTGGCCAGCACCGCCACCAGCAGGGTTCCGAGGATCCCGCCGACGCCGTGCACGGCGAAGACGTCGAGACTGTCGTCGATCTTCATCTTGTGCTTCACGAAATCAACGGCCTGATAGCAGATCAGCGAGCCCGCGGCGCCGAGCACCATGCCGCCCAGGGGGCCGACGAAGCCGGAGGCCGGGGTGACGGTGGCCAGGCCAGCCACCACCCCGGTCACCAGGCCCACCATGCTGGGGCGGCCAAACCGCTTCCACTCGATGGCGCCCCAGACCAGGCCCGCAGTGGCGGCCGACAGGTGGGTGGCGATCAGCGCCGCGCCAGCGTTTCCGTCGGCGGCCAGGGCGCTGCCGGCGTTGAAGCCGTACCAGCCGACCCACAGCATGCCGGCGCCCATCATGGTCATGCCCGGATTGTGCGGCGGCGACAGGTCGCGCGGAAAACCGTCGCGCGGGCCAAGGCGCCAGGCGATCAGCAGGGCCGAGACCCCCGCCGTGGCGTGGACCACCAGGCCCCCCGCATAGTCCATGACCCGCATCTGGGCCAGCCAGCCGCCGCCCCAGACCCAGTGGCAGACCGGCGCATAGACGACGATCAGCCACAGGCCGGAGAACACCAGCACGGCGGAGAACTTGATGCGCTCGACGAAGGCGCCGACGATCAGGGCCGGGGTGATGATGGCGAAGGTCATCTGGAAGGCGAAGAAGACACTCTCCGGCAGGGCGCCGGTGACCGCGTCGCGGCCCACCGAGACCAGCCCGAACTTGGCCAGGTCGCCGATCAGCGGGTTCGATCCGGAGAAGGCCAGGCTGTAGACCCCCAGCAGCCACAGCACCGAAGCCAGGCAAGCGATGGCCACGCAGTGGGTCATCACCGACAGCACGTTCTTGGAGCGCACCAGCCCGGCATAGAACAGGGCCAGGCCCGGCAGGGTCATGAACAGGACGAGCGCCGTGGCGCTGAGTATCCAGGCGGTGTGCCCGTGATCGATGGCCTGCGCCGGGGCCTGCGCCAGGGCCGGCGACGCCAGGGCCAGACCTGCGATCAGCGCGCCCACGCGCGTCAGCGTCCGAACCGTCATGCCCCGTCCCCCAACTGGTCAGAGGGCCTTGGCTACAGGAGTCTTTGCCTGTTGTGCAGGCACAAAATATTCAGGGCGCGCGCAAAAAGCGGGCAGGCTCGCCTCAGGCGGCGAGCACTATCGGCTCTGGCGGCATGACATTCTCAAGGGACAGCAGGCTGACAATGCCGGCGTCAATCGTCATCACGCCATTGACGTAGTTGAGGATTTCGCCGCCGATGTCCGGAGGCGACTGGATCAGGCCCTGGGTCACCGTGAGGATGTCGGAGACCGCGTCCACCACCAGGCCCACCTGGGCCTCGCCGATCTGGGCCACCACCACGACGGAGGAGGAGTTGGGTTCGGCAGGCCCCAGGCCCAGGCGTGCGCCCAGATCGATGACCGGCAGGATGGCTCCGCGCAGGTTCATCATCCCCAGAACGTGGGGCGGGGCGTGGGGCAGGGGCGTGGCCGCCGTCCAGCCGCGGATCTCGCGGACCGCCATGATGTCGATGGCGTAGGACTGGGCGCCTATGCGAACGGAGATCAGCTCGGCGCCGGGCTGGGGTATGGAATGGCTCATTCTCGGAACACGTCCCAATCGTTCTGTTCGGGGTCGATTTTCACCAGTATCCCTATGAACCTGCTCGATTTCATTAACGGCACCGCTCGTTTTCGGAGCGGGTCCAAGGGGTTGCAGGCCTGGTCGCCCCGCGACTAGGCTGACCGCAGGGGGACACGACATGACATTCCGCATCATCGCCGGGGCCGCGGCGCTCACCGCCGCGCTGCTGGCCTTCGTCACGCCCGCGTCGGCCTTCGACGCCCGCAAGCCCGCTGACGTCCTGGCCGTGCTGCAGACCAACGGCGCCAGCGGAGAACTCAAGACCGACGACAAGGGGGAGCCCTGGATCAAGGGCCTGGTGGGCAAGCTGATCTTCGAGGTCAACTTCCTGAAGTGCGACAAGACCAAGACCGTCTGCGACCTGGTGGTCTACCAGTTGGGCTGGGACGACGCCGACCTGGTGAACTTCGAGCAGGTCAACCTCTGGAACCGCAACGCCTATCTGTGCCCGGCCTATCTCAACAAGGACAACCACCCCTATGCTTGGTACGCCCTGCGGCCCTCGGTGAACGACCGCCGCGAGGATGTGGTGGCCCAGCAGAAGGAGTGGCTGACCTGCGTCGCCGACTTCGACGATTTCACCAGCGGCCCCGCCACCTATTTCAAGGGCCAGTAGCCCCGGAGGGATCGTGACACGGCAGAACCTGGGCAGGATGATCAGCAGGGCCCGCCGCATCGTCGCCTTCACCGGGGCGGGCATCTCAACCGAGTCGGGCATTCCCGACTTCCGCTCCCCCGGCGGAGTGTGGAGCAAGATGAGCCCGATCCTGTTCCAGGACTTCGTCGCCGATCCGGCCAAGCGCCGCGAGGCCTGGGTGCGGGCCTTTTCCGGCCGGGCCGGTTGGGTGGGCGCCTCGCCCAATGAGGGTCATTTCGCCCTGGTCCGCCTGCTGGAGGCGGGCAAGCTCTCCAGCGTCATCACCCAGAACGTCGATAATCTGCACCAGGACTCCGGCATACCCGCCAGTCGGGTGATCGAGCTGCACGGCAACGCCAGCTATGCGACCTGCCTCGACTGCGGCCTGCGCCACGAGCTGGCCGACCTGAAGGTCCGGTTCGTGGAGACCGACGAGCCGCCGGTCTGCGAGGCCTGCGGTGGGATCGTGAAGACCGCCACCATCTCCTTCGGCCAGCAGCTCAAGCCAGAGGTGCTGCGCAAGGCCGAGCTGGAGGCCTTGAACAGCGACCTCTTCCTGGTGCTGGGCTCGTCCCTGGTGGTCTATCCCGCAGCCGCCCTGCCCCAGATCGCCAAGCGCAACGGCGCGGCCTTGGCCATCATCAATCGCGAGCCCACCGATATCGACGGCATGGCCGACCTGGTGCTGAATGACGAAATCGGTCCGGCGATGAGCGAGGTCGCCGCGTCGCTTTAGGGGTTAGGGCGCCGGCTTGACCGGCCGGGCGCGCAGCTTGGTGGGGGTCGGATCGGCGCGGAAATCGGCCACCTGGCCGATCTTGGCGTTGCAGGACGGGCAGCGGATCACGACATCGTCGGCCAGCTGATCGCTCACATTGAATCCCGCGCCGCAGGGTTTGCACTTCCAGGCGAAGACCTGTGGCGGCGGCGGAGGCGGAGGCGGAGGCGGCGCGGCCTTGCGGATCGGCTCTGGCCCCAGAGGCCGCGTCGGCGGGTTCTTCAGGCTCAGGATCTTGCGGGGGCGAGGTTCGTCGGTCATGGCGCTTTTAGGTCTTGGGCGACAGGCGCCGCCCCCGGAACTAGGCCTCTTGTCCTGGCGGGGCAAGGCGCCCGCGCGCCATCACGCCACCTCTCGCCCTCTTGGCGATGAATTTTTAACGCTCGCGGCGGAGGATTCGTGCGTGATTCCCATGGAGTTCCGCCATGCTGACCCCCGAATGCTGCCGCGCCGGCCGCGCCCTGCTCGACTGGAGCCTGAAGGACCTGGCCGAGAAGTCCGGTGTCGCCTTCACCACCATCTCGCAGTTCGAAAACGGTCGGCCGGCCCATGGAACCACCCAGAAGCGCCTCACCAAGGCCCTGGAGCAGAACGGCGTGAAGCTGCTGGCCGAGGCCGGCTGGACCGGGGCGGTGCTTCTCCGCCGCGCTTGACGGCTCTACTCCCAGGGACGACATGCTCCCAGCCAAGTCCATGGGGTCTGAGAGTCATATGAAAGCCTGCTTCATCACCGGCGCCGCCAGCGGCATCGGTCTGGCCACCGCCAGGCGTTTCGCCGCCGAGGGCTATTTCGTCGGGCTGTCGGATGTGGACGAGGACGCCCTGGCCAAGGCCGCCGAAGGATTCGATCCCGACAAGGTCCTCGCCGTGCGCCTGGACGTTCGCAACGAGGCGGCCTGGGGCCTGGCGCTCGCCCGCTTCGGCAAGGCCAGCGGCGGCCGGCTGGACGTGATGGTCAACAATGCCGGCCTGGCCCGTTACGGCTGGTTCGACACCCAGACCTCGGCAGACTGGGACCTGCAGATCGACGTCAACCTGCGGGGCGTCATCTATGGCAGCTACGCCGCCCTGCCCCTGCTGAAGGCCACCAAGGACTCCGTCCTGGTGAACATCGCCTCCAGCGCCGGCCTGTCGGGCCCGCCGCGCCTGGCCGTCTACGGCGCCACCAAGTTCGCGGTTCGCGGCCTCTCGGAAGCCCTGGACCTGGAATACTCCCGGTTCGGCGTCCGCGTCGTCTGCATCATGCCGGGCTATATCGACACCCCCCTGCTGGACTCCACCGCCAGCGCCGAGGGCCAGGTGTTCCGCAGCGCCATCGAGGAAGCCCAGTCGGTCCCCGGCTCGGTGGAGGACGTCACCAAGGTGATCTGGGACTCGATCTCCAGCCCCCATCTGCACCACGGAGTCGGCGCCCACGCCGAGAGGCAGACCCAAGGCCTGCGTCCGGCGGTGGAGGCCATGCGCGACTACTGGAAGGGCGTGTTCGCCAAGACCTGATCGGCGCGGGCTTCCAGCTCACCCGGCGGGATGAAGACCAGGTCATAGCCCAGGCGACGGTAGGTCTCGATATGGACCTGCTCGAACCGCAGCGCGTCCTCGTAGCTGATGCGCCGCGCCGCCGTGGGCGTGACGAAGCCCAGGTTCTGGACGAAGAACACCCGGCGCTCATAGGTGTGCTCGGCCTCGATCCGGGCGACCTCGGCCCGCAGGGCCGCCGAGGGCGGAAAGCCAGGAAGGCGCTCAGCGCCAAGGTGCAGACTGGCGAGCGGTCGAAGAACCCCGACCCGACCCCCGTCTGCCGCTGCTTCTGCAGAGCGATGATCAGGTCGATGAAGCCCGGATCGGTCCAGGGTTCCTCGCGCCCACGCGCCTGTTCCAGGGCGATGACGTCGGTCGCCGCCTCCTCGACCACCGCGTAGCCCCGGCGCTCCAGCAGCCGCAGCAGGGCGGTCTTCCCCGCCCCGGGCGCGCCGGTGAGTATGTATCGCGTCATGACGCGGCCCTCCCCATCGCCCACGCAGGCGCGCGCAAGGCCGTGCCGGCGGAGCTCAGTTACTTGTTTTCATTGGAAAAAATGGTGCCGCTTAGGTGACTCGAACACCTGACCCCATCATTACGAATGCTTCAGTTCGTGGGAATTCGCGAGAAATTACAACGACATAGATCGAGACGAACCTCGAAAATAAATCGGCCTTACGGAGGTAGATGGCGGGTTAGTGGACATAAATATCTGCACCATGAACGCACCCTCTCCAACACCTCATCAAACTCTCATCACACAACAATCAACCCCTCTAGCGGGGTCAATCACTGCTGCCGAACGCTCATGGTGTAGCCCGGCCAACTCGTCAGGCCGTCGTGCGGCCTCGACAGGCTCTGACCTCAGTGAGGTTGCGGGTTTGCGGCGCAGTCGAGAGTGGATTCCGACCGTAACGGACTTCATCAGCGCCTGCTCTGATCGGTACTTCATCACCCTCACGACCAAGCGTCGTGTCGGGGCGCAGGAGCTCAGTCGGTTCGTCGGCGAGTGCTTTCACCGGGTAAACACCAAGTTGTTCGGCCCCAAGTATGGCCGGCGAAAGAAGCTCTTTCTTGCGACATACGTCGTGCACGAGTCGAACTTCGACCAAGGTCTGCATGCTCACGTTCTGATTGGCGTGCCGGACGGGGCGCTCCACCAGAAGGCAAACCCCTATCTGGGCGACATTGGTGATCTCATTATCCGCACCTGGTGCAACCTAGATCATGGTGGCCGGGGAGTCGGTCAGGACGTCCAAGCGATCGGCGATTTCAACGGCGCTCTTCGGTACGTCAATAAACACGTGTTCAGCCTCGGGTCGTTTGACGCCGTCGACGTGCTGAACACCAGAGTTCCAAACATCAACGAGACTGCCCCTTTAGAGGGATAATACATAATTCGACGAGCAGTCGGCGAGTATTCGGACACACAACTAGAAACTCAGGGCTTCGGACTGCCGAAGCCTTGATAATAGATTATTGCCTAATAGCTTCCAAGCGGGAGGAAACACAGAATGGATACCACGCCGAAGGCCACCGCGAAGCGGTCCAAATCAATATTGGATGGACTGAATGTTGTTGAACAGCCCGAACGAGAGAAGGGCTTCGACCCAGTCAGGAACCGGCGTCAAAAGCTTTCAGCGGCTTTGATGGACCAGCTGCGTCTCGTCGAAGCCACCTTGGAGGGGCAGCGATACAGGAAGGTGGTGACTCGCCGCCGACGAGATTTGGAGACCGATGAGATGTTCCAGGTCGAACAGGAGAAGCGAGTCATTCCGTGGTGGTGGATCGACGACAATGGGCTGGTGCAGTTCGCACTTCGCCACGGGTCGGCTCGACTGCGGGTGAAGGACGGTAAGAATGTCTTGGTGCTCTCGGACCTGAGCGAACTGCTGCGAGTTCTTCCTGCGCTCAGACAAGAGGTCATGGCCGGACGCCTTGATGAAGCGTTGGCCGAAGCTGCCGGCGAAATCTATGGGCGTTTTGGTGCTGGCGGTTCCGATGAAACCCGGAAGTCCTAAACGCCCTCGAGGGATCGTGGCGAAGGCTGGCAGAGTTCCAGCTATCTTCGCCACGATCCACTTCAAGAGCCCTGAAAGGCCGGACGGCTACACCTCCGAACAGATCGCGGAGATGAACCGGCTGGCCAACGCCGATCAATGTGAAAAGCCCGACGAGGCCTAGCCGCTCTGACCAGTTGTCGCCTCGACAGAGTAGCGGCTGGGCCTCCTGAAGCTCTGCAGGGACTCCACCTGCATCTCGGCCGTGAGAGAACTGGCGTAGAAGCGGTCAATCATCTCGACGCTGGTGCGGCAATTTCGGGCCAGCACCAACAGGTTCAGGTTCTCGCTGTTCCGAATCCGGGTGGTGATGGCGTAGTGCCGGATTGAATAGAGCGAGAACGCAGCGCCTTTGTCGTCAGACTTGAGCCCGGCAATCTTGAGGATCTGCCCAAATTGTCGGCTGGCGATTTCCTGGGCGTATGTCCGGTCGGCCCTGTCAGGGAGGAAGACATAATCATCATGACGTCCGAATCCCTTCTTGGCGCTGGCCTGGGTCACTCGACGATAGATATCGACAGCGGCTGGCATCGTGATGATGGGTCCGTTGTGGCGCTTTGACGCCGGCGGGTTCAGCCGCAGGAATTTGGCGCCTTCACGTTCCACAACTTCGACGTGGCTGTGTTTCAGCGTGAATAGGTCACGAGGGCGTAGAAAGGCGTTCGCCATGAACGTAATCATCCAACGCAACTCGGCGTCGACAACTGACCGCTTAAAATTGACGGTCGGATTGCCCTTCTCGACCTTTTTGCAGGTGGCAATGAGCGTCTTATATTGCCCTGGTGTGAAGGCCGGTCGAGGGCAGTCTTTGTGCCGGGGCCTCGGAATTCTTGGCAAGATCTGGATGCAGTTCTCATCCGCCGCCAGCTTCAAGACCATACTCACGAATGAAAGGATCGCCTCGACGCTTGTCGACTTTAGGCCCTTGCCCGAAAGGTAGGCGACAAAGTCCTTGAGCTTCCGATTGTCGATCTCCCGGATCGGGAGGTCCCATAGGAAAGGGGCGCAATAACAGTCGTTCCGTTGGCGATAATCTCTGAGGAGGGTTTGGCTTCGATTGCCGAGCAGGACCTCGGTCTCCGTATCCAGAATCAGTCGATCAGCAAACGCCCTGAATTTATGTGTAGATTTTAGCATTTCGGGTACTTTTTTGGTTTGATGTTATTCAAATAACGTGACGAAAATTGTTGTGGCGGATGCATTTGGGACGCTCCGCCGCACAGGTTTCAATATTGATGCGGAATTTGCCGGTAGGCCCGCTCCGGCCGGCCGAGGGGCTCATGGCCCCTGGCGTTTCCGACGGAGGGCTTCAAACGCCTCACGTTCTTCGGGCGTGTAAACCCGAACAGGCTCCCGCTTCACGTGGCTCCAACAGCCAGCACCAACCTTCTTGGTCGGGCGGACTTCCTCGGTGGGCATTCCGGCAAACCGCCCTCGCTGCCAGTTGAGCTTACTCATCGGCCTGACCTCGACGAGCGCAGTGGTCAGAGATGAGTCCCAAGTCTCCTGGGGGACTCTCGCAATAGGCCGGTGGGCTGATGCGCAAAGGGCCGGCCACGGATTGTGGAGGCATGAGCAAGCTTGGCTGACCCGCCGGCACCAGACTGAATAGGGGTGCGAGAGGGGCGCCCGCATTGGGGCGGCGAGCGGGACCTTCGATCAAAGGCCAAGTGGGTCGGCAATGAAAAGTGGGTTTAGGGAAGGTGTATAGGAAGGGGGCGGTTATATAAACTGTCATCAAGATAGCTCCTCTTAATAAAGAACTACCTCACTGGACTTACGTTCGGGCCGCAATATCTAAGACACGCCGGGTTTAGCCGAATTTATACTTTCAGTTGGCGAGATCGAATTTCCCTATATATTGCCCGGCGTTCCGCTCCAAACCCTTGTTAATGAAGGGGAAATAGGGCCATCTTAACGACCGCACCGAGTGACATCCCTGCCTCAGCGTTCAGAAATTGTTGCTGTTGGGAGGCAGAGGGATCTCAGCGAGCCGGGGCTACCGTTTGCTGCACACAGCATTTCGGGCGAATGCGGCCGGCAAGATGAACTTTTTCTTTGGTCTTCGTGCAGCGACGACACCCCAAACAGCCTTTAAAAGGTGAATGCTGGAGCCGCAGCAGGGTCAATCACCCAGCCGCTTGAGCACGTTCCTGACCGAAGCTGGGTGCCAACGTCGGCCCCTTGGCGTGAGCACGCCAGCGAGATTGAGACCCGCCGCCAGACTTGCGAATGAAACGCAGCCAGACTGTTGAAGGGCGACGATGATTGGCCTCAGGTCGTCCGCTCGGTTGTCAGCGGCCAGTCGCCCTGCTGATGCTCCCGCCAAACCTCCATCACCGGAGCGCCGGAGTGGTTGGCTGCCGTTGGGGTTGCCCAGTCGCCCAATTGTTCGTCCAGACCGTGTGGACGTGTGGCTGCCCGTCGCAAGGATGCGAAGCTTGATCGATTGCAGGGCTTCGCTGGTCCGCTTTGAAATGGCTTCCCGCTCCGCCTGGGCGATAACCGCCAGGACACCGATGGTTAGGTCGTTGGCATCTGGCATATCAGCGGCGACGAACCGAACGCCACTGTCTCGGAGGGTCAGCAGGAAGGCGGCGTTTCGAGAGAGGCGGTCGAGTTTGGCGATGACCAGCACGGAGCCAGTCATTTTGGCTCTGTGGAGCGCCTGGGCAAGCTCGGCTCGGTCAGACCGCTTGCCACTTTCCACTTCAGTGAATTCGGCCAGATGCTCGTAGCCCCGGCCTTGGCAAAGGCCTTGGACCGACAGGCGCTGGGCTTCAATCCCAAGCCCGGTTCGAGCTTGCCCAGCCGTGCTGACACGAAGGTATGCGCCACCGCCAGCACAGACCTGAAGGTCGATCCCCTTCTGTCTTATCCTCAAACCACTCACCGTCTTGGTCCAACGAGGCGAGGAAACGAAGCGCTTACGGCGCTCGCTAAAACGTCTCATCGATTCCATGTGGCTACTGGCAGCCTCTGAACACGTTATGTGATCGCAGCACTGCTCTCCGACTTCCATCGACGGCCAGTTTGGGTGCTGAACGAAGAAGACGTGGCGGATGGAGGTCCCGCACAATTCACAGGTGCCGATCAGGTCCTCTAGATCGGAATGGCCCACGCACACCCATCCAAAGCCGGGCAGAATTTTGCCGTGCTCACGAGCGTGACACCCCCGGCAAAGAGTTTCACACAGATGGTGCGGGTACTCCCAAGGCTTTCGGTCTGCGATGTACTGTTTGTGGTGGACTTGCAGGACCACTCCGTCCGCGGCTCCTCTGCCGCAACGCAGACACACTCCACCGTCCAGTCGAATTACCTCCTGTCGGAATTCGAACCACAACGAGCGTGTGTAACCTTCCATGGCACCGCCCTTGACGACTTCGGGTCGAATATTGACTGCATCACCACCACCGACAAGCATCGGCCTCGCTCCCACAACCGAAAATGACGCACCCCTGTGCGACGCATGTAGGTGCGGACCCGATGGAACTCGAAGGGCTTGGCTTCTTGGCCAAGGACTCGCCGAGAGAGAGTCTCTCTAGCCTTACAACCCGCGAGAATCGTTCTACGTTCGTTCCAATGCAAGGAGTGATGCTATGAGCAAAGACCGAGACCGAATGATTTCGAAACGCCCCGACGGCACCTGGGCAAACGAGCGCAATTACGCCGATAGAGCTTCAAGCGTGCATCGAACCCAGCAGGAAGCGATCCGATCCGCAAAACAGATGCTGATCAATCAAGGCGGCGGGGAACTGACTGTGAAGGGTCGAGACGGCTTGATCCGTAGCAAAGATACGATCGCACCCGGCAACGATCCGAACCCCCCAAAGGACAAGGAACACTGATCGAGCAGCGTGCCCAGGAGGTTGTGATGTCCGAGGGACAGGTTGTGTTCGTGTCCGGCAATCAGGGAATGATTGTCGTGCGCCACAGTGATGGCTTCGCTGTTGTTGAGCTGCTGGGAAGCGAAGGCGAATTCGGAATCAGCGATGTCGTCACCGGAGATTGGAATGCACTCGGAAGTGAGCCGATCTATAGGGACCGGCGCATGTACGACGCATACTTTCAGGGGTCTTGGGGTTCCAGCGCCCAGGCGATCATGATCGCTAGAAACACCGGCGGAGGTTGATGGGAACGCCTGCCATCGACCAACTGAACTTTGATTCTCTATTCGGCTGGCTAAACGCCAACCAGGGCGTCCTGGCAGTATTGATTTTTGGCGCTTCGGCTGCGTTTGCATGGTTTAGCGGAATTATCTCCGCTCTCCGCAGGAGGCCTCGGCTCAAGATCGAAGCTACACCCGGACCGACTCTTTACGCAGTGGTTCCAACAGGCCGGGATTTGGACGGCAAGCCCTCGCATCGCACCTGCATTTCGATCTACCTGCATGTAGCAAACGCTGGGTCGGCGCCAACTTCAATTGGCAACATTAGTGTAGGCTTCAGATGGCGAGCCTTTTCCAGTCAGTGGATTCGCCACCAATGTGTGGCGCTGGCGGACTTCCAAGCGATCTTAAGGGAGGAGGGGGAGACGAAGATCTACCCGTTCTTGACACAAAAGGGGTTTATCACTGGAGATTCTGCGAACACTTACTTGGATATCGGCGAAATCACGAACGGTGTTATATATTTTGAAGGTACAGAGGCTTGGGGAGCTTGCCTGCCATTAATTAGAAGGGGCCACGCCGCAATCGCGGTGGTCATCGAAGACGCTTTTGGCGGCAAACACCGACAAAGGGTCGAAGTCCCTTATGTCTCTCTTCAAGAAGCTCGAAAGTACAACCCACGCTTCGGAGAGTCGACTGAGGGCGCCCGGGCCTTTTCTGAGTCGCAACCCGGATAAGGTTCGGCCGAATCGCGGTGCCGCATGAGTGCCTCGGACCTCTTTTAGACAGCCGGACCTACCGGCTTTGGAAGCACCAAACTCAATTTTCCATCGTGTGTGGAATAGTGGAGATCGGTGGCCTTAACCCATCCGAGCTTCACTCCCATCTTCACGCTGGCCCGGCCATCGGGCCAATTGGGCGGCCAAGTTGCATCTACTTCGGCGATCAGGGCCGGCCAAATGAGTGACACGTAGGACGGACGTCCGCTTTCCGCATCGCCAAGCGATTTGGACAAGATCCCTACCACCCTGCCGTTCTCGTTGAACACCGGTCCGCCGCTTAGCCCTCCGGGTGT
>NZ_JANPJP010000240.1:0-12986 GCF_031425575.1 Phenylobacterium sp. | reverse complement strand
GCGCCCGGCCGGCCAGATCCTGGTCGGCCAGGGTGATGCGTCCGGCGTCCGGGGTCTCGAATCCCGCGAGCAGGCGCATCAGGGTGGTCTTGCCGCAGCCCGAGGGGCCGAGCAGGGCGAAGAACTCGCTCTCATAGATCGTGAGCGAGACGTCGTTCACCGCGATCTCGGTCCCGAACCGCTTGGTCACGCCCTCGAACCGCACCAGCGGCTTCAGGGTCGGATCGGTCCAGGGCGCGAAGCTGGAGCGGACAGCGCCGATGTTCAGGCGCGGCCGCCGCAAGGTGGTCATTGGCCCGTCTGCACCCGGGTCCACTGGCGGTTCACGTCGCGCAGCAGGGTCTGGTCCTTGCTGGCGGTGACGAACAGCGTGTGGAGTTGGTCCGGCGTTGGATAGACGTTGGGATTGTCCCGCACGGCCGGATCGACCAAGGCGGTCGCCGCCTTGTTGGCGTTGGCGTATTCCGTGAAGGTCGAGGCTCGGGCGATCACTTCCGGACGCAGCATGTAGTTCAGGAATTTATAGGCCGCGGCGGGGTTCGGGGCGTCCTTGGGGATGGTGAAGACGTCGAACCAGACCTGGCTGCCTTCCTTGGGCACCACATAGTCGAGATGCACCTTGTCGCCGGCCTCGGCCGCGCGGCTCTTGGCCTGCAGCATGTCGCCGGAATAGCCGATGGCGATGCAGATATCGCCGTTGGCCAGGGCCTCGATGGACTGGGAGGAGTGGAACTTGCTGACGTAGGGACGGGCCTTCAGGAACATCTCCGTCGCCGCCTTGTAGTCGGCCAGGTCGGTGGAGTTTGGGTTCCGGCCCAGATAGTTGAGGGCGACGGCGTACATGTCCTCCGAGGCGTCGAGCCAGTAGACCCCGCAGTCCTTCAGCTTGGCAAGGTTCTCCGGCTTGAAGACCACATCCCAGCTGTCGATGGCGACGCCGGGTAGACGCTTGGCGATGGCGTCCTTGTTGTAACCGATGCCAATGGTGCCCCACATGTAGGGCACCGCGTACTTCGCCCCCGGATCGAAGGGCTCCATATATTCCATGATCTCGGGCCAGAGGTTGGCGAGCCCGTGCAACTGGGCCTTGTCTAAAGGCTGGACGGCGCCTGCGGAGATGTAGCGGGGGACGTTGTGGTTGGAGGGAACCACCAGGTCGTAGCCGGTATTTCCCTGCAGCACCTTGGTCTCAAGAACCTCATTGGAATCAAAAGTGTCGTAGACGACCTTGATCCCGGTCTCCTTGGTGAAGTCGGTGAGGATGGCCGGATCGATATAGTCCGACCAGTTGTAGATATGCAGGGTCTCGGCGCCGCCCTTGCCGCAGGACCCCAACACCAGAGCCGCCAACCCGAGCGCAGCCGCGCTCAGCTGCTTCCTCCACCCCCTCATCGCCGTCTCCCCTTTGCGTCGGCCAAGGTTATAGGGCTGCGGTCGCCTGCGTTAAGTGCCAAATCGATGTGCGTCCCAGCCGGAGCCCCCACATGCCCATGACCACGGCGGCCGTAGCCCCGATCCTCCTGCTGATCGCCTCCAACGTCTTCATGACCTTCGCCTGGTACGGCCACCTGAAGGTGGAGCACCGGCCGATCTGGCTGCTGATCCTGGCGAGCTGGGGTATCGCCTTCTTCGAGTAATGCCTGGCGGTCCCCGCCAACAGGATCGGGCGGGGCGTCTATGATCCCATGGAGCTGAAGGCCATGCGGGAGGTCATCACCCTGGCGGTCTTCGCGGTGTTCTCGGTCACCTATCTGGGGGAACGGCTGACCCTGAATCATGGCATCGGCTTCCTGCTGATCGCAGCGGGCGCGGTCTTCGTCTTCAAGGGACCTTTGTGATGCCGGCGCAGATCGACCCTTTCCACGCCATCGGCATCAGCACGCTCGCCCACAGGCTCAAGGCCGAGGGGGCGTCGATCATCCACATGGAGTTCGGCCAGCCCTCCACCGGGGCGCCGCAGGCGGCCATCGCCGTGGCCCACGAGATGCTGGACGCCGACCGCGGCGGCTACTGGGAGAGCGCTGCGCTACGCGACCGTATCGCCCGGCACTATCTCGAAACCTATGGCGTCACCGTCGCGCCCGAGCGGATCATCCTGACCTGCGGCGCCTCGCCGGCCCTGGTCCTGGCCCTGGCCTCCGTCTTCGACCCCGGCGACCGCGTCGGCCTGGCGCGGCCGGGCTACGTGGCCTACCGCAATACGCTCAAGGCCCTGCACATGGAGCCGGTGGAAATCCCCTGCGGCGCGGAAAGCCGGTTCCAGTTGACCGCCGCGCACCTGGCCGCCCTCGACCCCGCGCCGCAGGGCGTGATCGTCGCCAGCCCGGCCAACCCGACCGGCACCATCATCGAGGCTACGGAACTGGAGGCCATCGCCCAGGTCTGCCGCGAGCGCGGCATCCGCATCGTCTCCGACGAAATCTATCACGGGCTCAGCTATGTCGGCCCGGCGCACTCGATGCTGGAGTTCGAGCCCGACACCCTGGTGGTGAACAGCTTCTCCAAATATTTCAGCATGGTGGGCTGGCGTCTTGGCTGGCTGCTGGCGCCGGCGCGGGACCTGTCACGGGCAAGGGCCTATGTCGGAAACCTGTTCCTGACCGCCCCGAGCCTCAGCCAGCATGTGGGCCTGGCGGCCATGGACGAACGCGAAGAGCTGGACGGCAATGTCGAGGTCTACCGCGCCAACCGCGACCTGCTGCTGGCGGCCCTGCCGAAGCTGGGCCTGACCCAGATCGCGCCGCCGGACGGCGCCTTCTACATCTACGCCGATATCGGCCATCTGACCGAGGACAGCCTGGGGTTCTGCAAGGACCTGCTGCGTGAGACCGGCGTCGCCACCGCTCCGGGGCTCGACTTCGATCCCGTCGAGGGCGGCCACTTCATCCGCTTCAGCTTCGCGGTCTCCACGCCGCTGATCGAGGAGGCCATCGGCCGCCTGATCCCCTGGTTCGCGGCGCGGACGGCGAAGGCCTAGGCGAAAGCGCAGGCCTCTTGCGCGGGCGGCTTGGGGAAACCCGATGGGGCGCCCTATAAGCCGCGCTTACCGCCACTCCTCATTTCGAGTCCGCACATGTCCCGCATCCTCATCACCTCGGCCTTGCCCTACATCAATGGGATCAAGCACCTGGGGAACCTGGCGGGCTCCATGCTGCCGGCCGACGTCTATGCGCGGTTCCAGCGGTCGCGAGGGCGCGAGACGCTCTACATCTGCGCCACCGACGAGCACGGCACCCCGGCCGAGCTGGGCGCCGCGGCCCTGGGCCAGGACGTGCGGTCCTATTGCGACGACCAGCACCAGATCCAGCGCGACCTCTATGCCGGCTTCGGCATCAGCTTTGACCACTTCGGCCGCTCGTCCTCGCTGCAGAACCGCACCCTGACCCAGCGCTTTGCGCAGGGGCTGTGGGAGGCCGGCTTCATCGAGGGGCGGGTGACCAAGCAGGTCTATTCCAACGCCGACAAGCGCTTCCTGCCCGACCGCTACGTGGTCGGCACCTGCCCGCACTGCGGCTACAACGCCGCCCGGGGCGACCAGTGCGACAACTGCACCCGCCAGCTCGACCCGGTGGACCTGATCCATCCGCGCTCATCGGTGTCGGGTTCAGAAGACATCGAGATCCGCGACAGCCTGCACCTGTTCCTCAAGCAGACCGCCTTCGACGGCAAGCTGCGGGACTGGATCACCGACAAGAAGGGCAAGTGGCCGGTCCTGGTCACCTCCACGGCGCTGAAGTGGCTGGACGAGGGGCTGCAGGACCGCGGCATCACCCGAGACCTGGAATGGGGCGTGCCGGTCAACGCCGCCGACTGGGGCCCCAACCCGGCGGGCGAGCGCCCCGACGTGGCGGGTCTCGCGGGCAAGGTGTTCTACGTCTGGTTCGACGCGCCCATCGAGTACATTGGCGCGACCTGGGAATGGTCGGCGGCCAAGCCGGGCGCCGACCCGGCCAGCGAGACCGAGTACGAAAGCTGGTGGCGCGGCCCGGCGGCTGACGACGTCAGCTATGTGGAGTTCATGGGCAAGGACAACGTGCCCTTCCACACCGTGGGCTTCCCCTGCACCCTGTTCGGCTCCAACGAGACGAAGAACGCTGACGGCTCCTGGCGGCCGTCGTCGAACGCGCCCTGGAAGCTGGTAGACACGCTGAAAGGCTTCAACTGGCTGAACTATTACGGCGGCCGGTTCTCCACCACCCACCAGCGCGGGGTCTTCATCGACGCCGCGCTCGAGATCCTGCCCGCCGACTACTGGCGCTGGTGGATCATGGCCAATGCGCCGGAGAGCAGCGACACCATGTTCACCTGGGAGCAGTTCCAGGCCCAGGTGAACGCCGACCTGGCCGACGTGCTGGGCAACTTCGTCAACCGCATCCTGAAGTTCACCGAGACCCGCTTCGAGGGCGTGGTCCCCGAGGGCGGCGAGCCTGGCGCTCTGGAGGAGAAGCTCCACGCCGACGTCGCGGCCAAGCTGGCCGAGCTGGACGAGCAGATGGAGGCCATCGACTTCCGCAAGGCCACTCAGGCGCTGCGGCAGTTGTGGGTGCTGGGCAACCAGTACCTGACCGAGGCCGCCCCCTGGACCGCCATCAAGACCGACCCCGCCCGCGCGGCCGTCGCGGTGCGCACGGGCCTGAACCTGGTGGCCCTGTTCGCCAAGGTCTCCGAGCCTTTCATCCCCTTCGCGGCGGCGAAGATCGCCGGCGGCGTGGGCGAGGGGTTCCCGGGCCAGTGGCCGACGGGGGAGGGCGTCCTCGACATCCTGCCCGCCGGCCGAAAGGTCGAAGCCCCCGAGGTGCTGTTCAAGAAGATCGACAACGATCAGATCGCCGCCTGGCTCGAACGTTTCGGCGGGCCGGAGCCCGTCGAGGCCGAAGCCTAGGTGTCGGCCTCAGCGAACCAGCGCATCCGGTAGGCGTTCATCGCCGTCTCGCCGAGGCGGTCCAGCAGACGGTAGTTGACGAAGGCGCCCACCGGCGCACCGATCACCGGGATCATCTGGGCCAGCTTGGCCAGGTCGATATAGTCCCGGTACTCCTGCTGGAACCGGCGCCAGTCGAGGCTTTCCAGGCCGCCGGCCGCTATGGCCCGGGCGCTGTCCCAGTCGGCCAGGGCGCCATAGGCCTCGGGCCGGCGCGAGGCGCTGGAGAAGGCCAGGCTGAAGATCCGCAGGATGTAGAGGCGCTCGGCCAGGTCGTCGCCGGAGTGGCCGTAGATCGCCGCCAAATCGAACAGCAGCTTGATCTTCAGCCCGATCAGCACCGGGAAGTCGGCCGCCGCCAGCAGGAAGCCGCCGGTGCCCGCCACCCCGCCCTCGGCCGCCGCCGTGGTGCGCCAGGCCATGATCTTGTCGCGGGCCTGAGCCTCGCGCGCCCGCAGGGTGGCGCCCTCGACCGGCGGCGGGCTGGTGTAGTCGGCTCCGGTCAGGATGGCCCGGGTCATCTGCTCCATGGCGCCGGTGATGACGCCGTGCACCTTCTCCGGGATCAGATTGTTGATCCGGTCCTGCACATTGCGCGCGGCCTTGTCGAAGGCCCCGGCCGGCCTGAGCACGCGTTCGCGCCAGGCCGACATCTCGGCCAGGACCTGGGCGTCATAGGCTACGTCTGAAATCTCACTCATGGCGAGCGGTTTGAACGGGAGATCGCTCAGCCGCAAGCCCGCTTGCAGCGCCATACCCTCAACTCGAAAACTGCCCTGACCACGCGGAAAGGCCTCGCGTCCCGCAGTAACCCTCGCCATAAAGTCCGCTTTTCAACGGCGCGTTGACGCCGGTCATTCGTTTCGTGAGGAAGCTCCATTGCGCAATCTGTTCAGCGTTGAAGGCAAGGTCGTTCTGGTCACCGGCGGCAGCCGCGGCATCGGCGAGATGATCGCCCGCGGCTATGTCGAGAACGGAGCCAAGGTGTACATCTCCTCGCGCAAGGCCGAGGTCTGCGACCGGGTGGCCGAGGAGCTGTCGGAGTTCGGGACCTGCATCTCCCTGCCCTTCGACCTGGGGGGCATGGACGGCATCACCGGCTTGGCCGCCGCCATCGCCGAGCGTGAGGAAAAGCTCCACGTCCTGGTCAACAACGCCGGCGCCACCTGGGGCGCTCCCATCGACGAGTTCCCGGAGAGCGGCTGGGACAAGGTGGTGGACCTCAACACCAAGTCGGTCTTCTTCCTGACCCAGAAGCTGCTGCCGCAACTGCGCGCCGCCGCCACTCACGAGGACCCCGCCCGAGTGATTAACATCGCCTCGGTGAACGGCATCGAACCCCCCGGCCTGGAGACCTATTCCTACTCCACCTCCAAGGCCGGCTGCATCATGCTGACCCGCCACCTGGCCAAGCGCCTCGCGCCTGAGCACATCTGCGTCAACGCCATCGCGCCCGGACCCTTCCCCAGCCACATGATGGCCGCGACCCTGGCCCGCGCCGGCGACGCCATCGCCAAGGGCAACCCGCGCGGCCGCATCGGCACCCCGGAAGACATCGCCGGGGTGGCGATCTTCCTGTCTTCACGGGCCTCGGCCTACACCACGGGGACGACCGTTCCCTGCGACGGCGGTTCGGCCGAGTTCTAGCTTGCCGTTCTAGCTATTGGCCGCCCGCCCTATCGGCCCTATCAGGGTCGGCATGGCGGGCGGTTGGCTGATCGGCGTGATGGTGCAGACTCCGGAGGAGAAGGCCTTCCTGCGCCACTATTACGCCGTGGGCCACGCGGATCGGGCCAAGGCCGAATGGACCGGCGTCGATCATGCGCTGAAGGCCGGGATCGTCGCCTCCAGCCCCGTGGACGGGCTCGAGCCGGTCCAGGCCATCAGCCAGGTTCCGGCGACCCTGATGAAGACCCTGGGTCTCGCCGATGGTCAGGTCCGGGCGCTGGGGTGGCAGTATCCCCGCCGCTGGATCATTCCGCACCTGAGTGTCTAGCCAGGATAGCGCGAGCCGCCGCCGCGCCCGTGGCGAAGCAGGCTTGCAAAAGGTAGCCGCCGGTAGGCGCCTCCCAGTCCAGCATCTCGCCAGCGACGTAGACCCTAGGCCGGGCTTTCAGCATCAGGTGCTCATCTACGGCGTCGAGGCGCACCCCGCCCGCTGTGGAGATTGCCCGCGCAAGACCCTGTAATCCCGTCAGCTTAAGTGGCGCGCGCTTGATGGCGGCGGCCAGGTCGGCGGGCAGGGCGACACCGTGCGCCTCCCGCAGCAGGTTGATCTCCAGCGGCGAGAGGTTGGCGGCCTTGCGCAGGTAGGTGGCCGCCGACTGGGCGCCACGCGGGCGGTCCAGGCGGGCGCGGAGTTGCGCTGTCGTAAGGTCGGGGCGTAGGTCGATCTCGATGGCGGTCGACCCCTCGGCCGCGACCGCCGCGCGCAGATCGGAGGAGAGAGCGTAGATGGCGCCGCCTTCGACGCCATAGGCGGCCACCACGGCCTCGCCGCGCACCGTGCGGCGGCCGTGGGTGACGGCGATGGCCTTCAGTGGCTGGCCCGCGAATCGCTCCTTGAAGACCGGGCTCCAGTTCACCGCGAAGCCGCCGTTGGCCGGCTCGAAGGGCGCCAGTTCAACGCCCTGGCGGGCCAGGAACGTCGCCCAGGCCCCGTCGGAACCCAGCTTGGCCCAGCTGGCTCCGCCCAGGGCCAGCACAGTGGCGGACGGGCGGACCGTCTCGCCGTTCTCAAACAGCAGGGCGCCGTCCTCGGTCCAGCCGGACCAGGTCATCCGGGTGCGAAACCTCACGCCCTGGGCGTCCAGCCGGGCCAGCCAGGCGCGGAGCAGGGGGGAGGCCTTCAGGCTCCTGGGAAACACCCGGCCGCTGGACCCTACGAAGGTCCCCTGACCCAGGCCCTCCGCCCAGGCGATCAGGTCGCCGGGCGTGAAGGCCTCCAGCAAGGGTTTCAGCCTCCTGCCCGCCGCGCCGTATCGCCCGAGGAAGGGCCGGAAGTCCTCCGAGTGGGTGAGGTTCAGCCCGCCCCGGCCGGCCATCAGGAACTTACGCCCCAGGCTCGGCATGCGCTCATAGACCGTGACCGGCCGACCCGCGGCGCTCAGCACCTCGGCGGCCATCAGACCCGCCGGCCCACCGCCGATCACCGCAACCGCTTCGTCCATGGCAGGGGTTTAGCCGAGGCCGCGTTCTGCGTCCGCAAACTGTCGCCTGACCGCGCGGGAATGTGCGATGGTGGAAGTCCAAAGCAGGGGCCCATCATGAAACCGCCGTCCAAGGATAACCCCCGCACCTATGCGCCGCCGACCCCCAAGGTCGCCCGCATGAAGCCCGGCAAGGTGCTGACCGCCGCCGAGAAGGCGGCGTTCCTGGCCTCGCGGCCGGACCTGAAGAAGTAGGGAGGCGTCCGCACCGCAGGAAAACCCCCGTGGGACGTGGTTCGGGGACTTTCCTGCTTGGCGACCGCAGTGTTGGGCTCGTCGCCAGACTCCCAACTCCAATGGCGCAGCTTCGTTCCGGGGGAATGTGAACGCCCGGCGCCAAGCCTCGTTCAGCCAAGGTTCAAGCGCACGCCGCCATTGTGCAAATCAAGGCCGGACGTCAATTCCCGTCCCTCAACGCGATGTCCGACCCTCGGCGCGCCAGGTGCCCTCCCGGACCTGGCGCGCCGTTCTGCTTTCGGGGTCAGTGCTTCCCGGGCTTGATGTCAAGGAAGTCAGGCGCGGCGGCGTTGTAGGCCGGGGTATAGCCCAGGCGTTGGATGGCGTCGCGGTGGCCTTCCCACATCATGTGCAGGGCCACGTAGAGCACGATCACCAGGCCGACATAGCCGATCCAGCGATAGCGCTGGAGCAGGTTTGCGATCCAGCTGGCGGCGATGCCCATCAGGGCGATCGAGAAGATCAGGCCGAACACCAGCACCGAGGGGTGTTCGCGCGCCGCGCCGGCCACGGCCAGGACGTTGTCTAGGCTCATGGAAAGGTCGGCGATCAGGATCTGCAGGAAGGCGGCCTTGAAGGTCTTGGCCTCGCGCTCGGGCGGGTTCTCGGAGATCGCCTCGGCCTGGGCGTGGGTGGCTTGCTCGCGCATCTCGCGCCACATCTTCCAGCAGACCCAGAGCAGCAGGATCCCGCCGCCGAACAGCAGGCCGATGATCCCGAGCAGCTGGGTGGTGATGAGGGCGAAGCCAATCCGCATGACCACGGCGGCGGCGAGGCCCCACATGATCACCTTGCGCCGCTGTTCCGCCGGCAGGCCGCCGGCGGCCAGGCCTACCGCCACGGCGTTGTCGCCGGCCAGCACCAGGTCGATCATCATGACCTGCAGGAAGGCGGAGCCGGCCGCCAGGAAGTCGGGGCTGAAGAGAGTTTCCATGGCTAGTTCCGTCCGGCGTATTGGGCCGCGACTTCGTCGGGCGTGATGGCGAGGGAGGCTGGCAGGGTGGCGTTATAGGTGCCGACACGCCCCAGGTCGACCACGACGGTGCGATGACCATCCCAGATCATGTGTAGCCGCTGAGTCTCTGGCGGACCGGCGTCCAGCGGTCCAATCGCCACGGCGTTTTCGCCGTTCAGCGGCGGGTCGAACATGGCGACCGGGAAGTGGGCGGCGAGGCCGCCGGCGGCGGGCAGGGGCGGGACAAAGAGACGCATCGCCTCTCAATGCCGCGACCCGCCACGCAGGGCAAGGCGGGCTTCTCCCTCCCCAGAGCGGGGAGGGAGGGTGACCCTAGTGGGCGTGCTCGGGCTGCTTGTGATGCGTGTCGTGGCCATGGTCGGCGCCGTGACCGTGATCGTCATGACCCTGGGTGGGGGCGTGACCGTGGTCATCGTGGGCGACGGCGTGGGTCTGGGCATGGTCGCCGTGCGCCGCGTGGCCATGGTCGTCATGGGTCGCGTGGGCGCCGTGGCCATGACCGTCATGGGCGTCAGCGTGACCGTGGGCGTCGTGCGCGGCATGGGCATCGTGCGCGGCATGGTCGTCGTGCGCCGCGTGGGCGCCGTGGCCATGACTGTCGTGAGCCTCGCCGTGACCATGAGCATCGTGCGCGGCATGGTCATCGTGCGCCGCATGGCCATGACCGTCATGGGCGTCAGCGTTACCGTGGGCGTCTTGCGCTGCGTGGTCGCCGTGCGCCGCATGTGTGTCATGGGCGCCGTGCGCATCGTGGCCGTGGCCGTGGCCGTCGCCATGGCCCTCGTTGTGGTGATGCGCGGCCACAGCGCCGGCCGCCGCAGCTCCGGCTGCCGCGGCGGCCAGGGGTGCGGCGACGCCCTGGTGGTGGTCTTCCGGCTCTTGATGCGACGTCGCGCCGTAGTCGGTCATGGTGCGGAACTTCCGGCGGCGCTCGGCGCGACGACGGCTTTCTCCGGCGCCGCGGGCAAGTGCGATCAGCAGGGCGAGCGCGGCGAGGACCAGGGCCCCGGCCACCACCTTGTTGGACGGCACGGGGCCCACGCCTGGCACCGACACGTCCTTCATACCCGGGATGGTGAGCTTGCTGAGCAGGCCCTGGAAGCTGAAGCCCGGCTTCTTCTCCGGGGCCTGCGGCATCACGGCGGCGAGCGCCTGCTCGATGCTGGCCAGCGAGAAGGTCATAGGCGGCTTCACACCGGTCAGGCCGGCGTCGACGTCGGCCTTCAGCGGGCCGCGTTCGCCGGCGCCCGGCTTGACCTGCCAGTTGAAGGCTGCGGCCTCGCCGGTCTTCAGCTTGGCGGTCTGGGGACCGTTCGGGGTGATTTCATAGCCAGTCCCAGAAAGGGTGGCGGTCACCTCTGCGTTCTTGGCGGCCTTGGTGAGACCGAGTTTGGCGGCCTCCCGCTGGAGGGTCGCCAGCAGGGTCTGCGGCAGGCTCAGGCTGACCTGGCCGGCGTCGCCCTTGGTGACGGCCTCCGGCACGGTGAGCTTGGATCCCGCCGCCACCTCGCCGCCGACCGCGGTCTGCAGCTTGGCGAGCTTGGGATCGGCGGGCGCCGCCAGGCCCGTGGCCGGGAAGGTGGGCTGGGGCGCCTTGGCCAGGAGAGGCGCAGGCTTCGGCGCGGCCGCGGGCTTGGCCTGTTCAATGACCTTGGGCGCCGCGGCGACCACCGGCTTGGCGGCGGAAGCGAGCGGCTTGGCGACGGGCGCGGGCGGCTTTGCCGCCACCACCGCCGGGCGGGGTGCGACAACGGCTGGCCGGGCGACCGGCTTGGCCGGAGGAGAGTAGGCCTGAGCGGCGGGCCGGCGGACACGCGGCGGGGCCGAGACATTGGCGCGCGGCGCATAGCGGTTGCCGTAGACCAGCCGGCGTTCACGGGCCGACATGTCTTCAGGGTTCGGCACCGGCCGCATGGCGGTGACCAGAACGCCGTCGGCGCGCCGGTAGGTGACGAGGCGATTCACATTGCGCGGCGGATCCCGATAGGCGGAGCCCTGGGCGGCTTGGCCCCCGCTGGGGCCGCCAGCCAGCCCGCTGCTGTCATAGTGTGCGCCAGGGGCGCCGCCCATCAGCTCCGGAGGCGGGGCCTGGGTATAGGCGTCCGGGGGCGGGGCGACCTCGTGAGAACTTGGTCCGCTACAGGCGGCGAGCGCCAGAAGCGCCGCCGTGGTCGCACCACGCAACATCCACTTGGTAATCGTAATCGCCATTGGGGCCCCCATCCCATGCCGAGATCAGAACCGTACACTGGCCCTAAACCTTAACAGTTACGCAACAAATCACGCTCTGGAGGAGAAAGCAAAAGCCTGAATCGTGTAACGGGTATCCGATTCACCTCAGGCGCGAGTGCGACTTGCCTCATAGAGCGCTACGGCGGCGGCAGCTGACACGTTCAAGCTCTCGAACCCGCCCGGCATGGGAATCTTGCCAAGGGCGTCGCAATGTTCGGCGACGAGGCGGCGCAAGCCGTCGCCCTCCGAGCCCAGCACAAGCACGGTCGGAGCGCCGTCCAGTGCCTGTTCCAGGTTCTGAGGCGCTGAGCCGTCCAGGCCCACGGCCCGCCAGCCGAGATCGGCCAAGGTCTCCAGCGCCCGCGACAGGTTCACCACGTGTGAGGTGGGGATCTGATCGACGGCTCCGGCCGCGGCCTTGGCCAGGGCTCCGGTCAGCTTGGGCGCATGGCGATCCTGCAGGATGACGCCGCTGGCCCCGAAGGCCGCCGCCGAGCGCAGGATGGCGCCGACGTTCTGCGGGTCGGTCACCTGATCCAGCATCAGGATGACGGCGCCCGGCTTGGCCTCGAATTCCTCCAGCGCCACCGAATCCAGCATGGCGATCTGCAGGGCCAGGCCCTGGTGTACCGCGCCGCCGGGCAGGTTGTGGCTGATGACGCCGGTCTCGACGATCTCCAGCGCCGGGTTCCGGCCGAATCGGGCGGTGAGCTCCTTGGCCCGCTCGGGGGTGGCCAGCAGCCGGTCGGCCGGTTCGCGGGCCGGATTGGCCAGGGCGGCGGTGACCGCGTGCCAGCCCCAGAGCCAGTCGTCGGACACGGCGTCGCGCCGTCCCGGACCCCGTCCGCGAGGCCCGTTTTTAGAACCCTTCCAGGGCGCGTTGCGTTCGCTGTGTGACGACACTATAAGGCGCACTCCAAATCGGGGACCGGACTGGTTTTCCGCTGCTCGCGCCCGGCTTTAACACCGGTCGCACCGATCAGCGGAGGGTTTTGTTCGGCCTTCGGTGAGGCTCCGAGCGCGCTGGGGGAATGTCCCGAGTGGCAAAGGGGGGGGACTGTAAATCCCCTGGCGTACGCCTTCGTAGGTTCGAGTCCTACTTCCCCCACCACGCGCCGGAGCGACGCTCTATAATGGAGGCTCGGTCACGAGCACCCACCTCGGCGGGTATAGCACAATGGTAGTGCAGCAGCCTTCCAAGCTGAATACGCGGGTTCGATTCCCGCTACCCGCTCCATCTCTCAAACGCCCGTAGGATCCCATGGCCAAGGAAAAGTTCGAACGCAATAAGCCGCACTGCAACATCGGCACGATTGGTCACGTTGACCATGGCAAGACGACGCTGACGGCTGCGATCACGATTACGCTGGCGAAGGCCGGTGGCGCGAAGGCGATGAACTACGCCGATATC
>NZ_JANPJP010000239.1:0-17885 GCF_031425575.1 Phenylobacterium sp. | reverse complement strand
ATGCAGATCGGCCTTGGGACAGGCGCGGATTCCCGCGAGGTCGCCGGCTTCAAGGGCGGTCTGGAAGGCGGACATTGGGGCTCTCGCCAACGAAAAACGGCCGGCCCCCGGGGAACCGACCGCTCTCTTATAGTTCGAAGCACTGCTGGGCCTAGAACGGGATTTCGTCGTCCAGGTCGGCGGAGAAGTCCTCGCGCGGGCCCGAACTCTGGGCGCGGGGGGCGCCGCCTGACGAGAAGCCGCCGCGGTCGCCGCTGGAGAATCCGCCGCCCTCTTCCCGTTCGGCGTCGCCGCGGCCGTCCAGCATGGTCAGCTCACCCCGGAACTTCTGCAGCACGACCTCGGTGGAGAACTTCTCCACGCCGGACTGGTCGGCCCATTTGCGTGTCTGGATCGAGCCCTCGATGTAAACCTTGGAGCCCTTCTTCAGGTAGTTCTCGGCCACCTTCACGAGGTTCTCGTTGAAGATCACCACCCGGTGCCATTCGGTCTTTTCCTTGCGCTCGCCCGAGCTCTTGTCGCGCCAGGTTTCGGAGGTGGCGATGCGCAGATTGGCGACCCGGTCGCCCGACCCGAGACTGCGAATTTCAGGGTCGGCGCCCAGATTGCCGACCAGAATGACCTTGTTGACGCTGCCCGCCATGATGCTTTTCCTGTCTTTTCCGTAGGAGCGGACGCTCACGTCCAAGCGCGCACGCTAGACGAGCGGGATCAGCCGATCAATATTAATGTTCCGGGTTCGTTCATGTTTGACGTCCGCCGTCCACAGGCCATTGCCGCGGCCTGAAGTCGCGTAGCCTATTCGCGGGGCATGGCGCCCGGGACCGCGAGCCGGCCGTCGCCCGTGCGGACCAGGGCGACGTAGCGGTGCGCCTCCAGGGAGGGGGCGGTGAAGATCCCCTCCTTCTGGAGGAAGATGAAGTTGCCCTGATAGGCGCCGGTGATCTCGTACTGGCTGCCGCCGAGGCTGAGGAAGCGGACCCGCATGGCTTCGAGGGCCGCGGCGCAATGCTCCAGGTCGGCCTGGACGGCGGGCAGCTTGTTGTATTTCAGCGACCCGTCCTTCTGGGGCGCGACCATGTAGCAGACGCCGACGTCGCCAGGCGGGACGGTGCGTTTGGCGCAGGCGCCGAGGGCGAACAGGGCGGCGCCGAGCAGGAGAAGATTGCGAACCATGACCACAGACTACACAGGGCGATTGCGGCGCGCGAGTGGCCTTCTGACGCGTTCAAGAGTTAGAGCATTTTTCGATCCGATAACCGCGTCGCACTTATCGGAAAATGCTCTAGCCGATGCTGGAAATGGCGCAGCCGCCGCCCTGGTCGGCCAGGGTGCGGAAACTGCGGTTGTCGCCGGAAACCTCGACCTTGCCGGGCACCAGACGCAGGGTCTGGGTCATCCAGCGGCCATAGGTGGCCCCGCCGGGACGCTCGCAGCGGCCGGAAAACAGGGCCTGGACGCAGCCGTTGAGCGACAGGTCCGACGGCAGCCGGGACCAGGCGTTGCCGGCATAGCGCCAGCAGGCGCCGGTCGGGCCACCGGCGGGCGCGGCGGGCGTCATGATGTCGGTCGGCGTGGCGGCGGGCGCCGGCGGCAGGGCGGGCTCGATGGCGGCGGTCTGCACCGGCGGCAGCGGGGTCAGGACGGTGCCGGCGTCATCGGCGGCGGCCAGGGCGCCGGTGGCGTCGACGCCGACGTCCAGGGCGCCGGTGGCCACGCCGTTCTTCTTGGCGCATTCCGACAGGGTGACCTCGCCGACATACTGGCCGGCCACGAAGCAGCGGAGGGGCCGGGCGGGGTCGATGCCGCCATCGTCGGCGGTGGTGGTTTCCACCACCAGGCCGCCCTGCGACGCGGGCGGGGCCGCGTCCCTGTCGTTGCGGGTCTTGGAGACCATGCCGATGGCGATGCCGAGCCCAGCCATCAGGGCCAGGGCGCCGCCGATCAGGGCCAGCACAATCCGTCGATCATTGAACATATCCATGGCCTCTCGCTAGACCGCGCGTGTGACGGTTTCAAGCGTCCGTGATCGGCAGGCGATCTAGCCGCCGCCGCCGAGGCGGTCGAGGGCGGCCTGGTAGTTGGCGATCTGATTGGTCAGATAGGCCGGGACATTGCCGGTCGCCTTGGCCTTTTCGGCCTTCCTCTGGGCCTCCGGCGTCGCAGCTTCCTTGAGGTCCTTGTAGGCGGTGCGGATGACATTGAGGGCCGAGGCCAGTTCGGCCTTGGTGTGGGAGATCTCCTCGGCGTTGTTGAGGTTCATCGCCTTGTCCAGGCCCAGGCCGTAGAAGGTCCCCTTCCCGTCCGCCGAGGTGGTCTTGCCGTCCTTGCTGAGCACCGTGGTGCGCACCACGCCCTCGGGAATGCCGAGCAGGGCCAGGGCGTCGCGGCCGGACTTGCCCGGCGCGAACTCCAGGATGTTGCGGGGGTTTTGCGGCTTGATCTGCAGCTTGCGCTGGCCGTCCGAGGTCACGACGCTGACGTCGGCCTGGTAGTTGAGGCCGCGCTTCAGCTTGGCGACCAGGCTCTCCATGGTCTCCCCGGCCTCGATGGTGATGGTCTTGAACGTGCCGCCGTTGCCGCCCTTGACCTGGAACTGATCGCCCGGCCGCACGGCGCTGACCGCGCTGAGCTGGACGGAGTCGGTCATGTCCAGCGTGCCCTTGGGCAGGCCCAGGCGGTCGAGCGCGCTGGCCCCGGAATTGTCCACCGCGATGGCGGTGGGGGTCGCGTAGCCGTCCTTGCCGGTGAACCGGCGGGTGAAACCCGTGGCGCCGGTCTCAAGGTTGAGCTCGGTGAGGAAGCCGTCCTTCTTGCCCTTCACGTCAAGGTCGGGAAGGTCCGTGCCCGCCTGGCCGGTGAGATAGACCCGGCCCTCGGACAGGGCCATGCCGGTCACCTTGTCGTCGCCGGCGCCGCCATAATAGGCCAGCCGGTCGCCGGCGCCGGCGCTCAGGTCGGCGGAGATCCGCGCGGCGAAGGCGTCGAGGCCGCTGGTGTAGGCCCGGGTGGTGACCCCGGCCGACAGGCTGTCACCGCCGGCTGAGCCGGCGATCACCAGCTGGCCGCCGTCCAGGGCCAGGCCGGCGATGACGCCGCCCGACAGGTCGCCCAGGTCGCGGGTGGCGGTCTCGACCGGGGTCCCGCCGGAGACGTCGAAGCGATGGATGACCGCGCGGCCCGCCTCGTTGTTGGCCAGGACCAGGGAGTCACCGTCCACCACCAGGCCGCCGGGACGGTCGGAGCCTGTGGAGCCGACGCTCTGGACGAACAGGGTGGTGACCTTGTTCTTGGCGTCGGCCTTGAAGCCCTCGATATAGCTGTCCCAGCCCCCGAGCCCGGTGGTCCCGGGCAGGCTGGATTGAGCTCGACCGGCGACATAGACGCTGCCGTCGGCGCCGAAGGCGATGCTGGTGGCCTCGTCGTTCTGGCGCGCGCCGCGGCGCTCGGTCCAGAGTTCCTGGCCGTCGCCGTCCATGACGGTGACGAAGCTGTCGGACTGGGTGGCGAAGCTGCCGGTGGCGCCGGAGTTCAAGGCTCCCTCGGCCGCCCCGCTCAGGTCGCCGGTCACCTTGCCGGCGATGGCGATCTTGCCGTCGGCCGAGACGGCCAGGGCCATGCCGGTGGCGTTGGACGAGGCCCCCAAGGTGCGGGTGAACAGCAGCTTGCCGGCGGAGTCGTACTTCAGCAGGGCGACATCCTGGTCGCCCTTGATGGTCTGCCCGGACACCTTGTCGGAGACATCGGCCAGGACATAGACCGACCCGTCGGAGGCGACCTGGGTGGCGTGGACCGTGCCCACGGACTTTTCCATGTCCTTGGCCCAGATACGGCCATCGATATAGTTGGCCTCGCCGGCAGCCTGGGGCGGCGGCGTCACGTCGGCCGTGTCGGTCTGGACCTTGAGCAGCTGGCTGACGATCACCCCGTCCTTGGTGGCGGACTTGCCGTCGGGGTCGGGATTTCCGACGCTTTGGGCGAGATAGATGGCCGGCTCGGTCTTGGGCGCCGAGAAGGTCAGGGTGTCGCCGGAGTCGATGTTGAACTTCATCGCCCACTGGTCGGGATTGACGCCGACCTTGGTGGACTTGCCGCCGATCTGGATCATGCGGTCGCCGCCGGGGATTCGCAGGGACGAGACGCGGGTCCCGACCTCGGCGGCCTCCAGCTTGCTGTTGATGTAGGACAGGACGTTGGACATGTTGCGCGGCGTCGCGCCCATCTCGCCGAGGTCGATGGCGACGTCACGAATGACGTTCACCCGCTTGATCGAGATATTGAACTTCACATCGCCCTGGAAGGCGTCGATCGGCGCGCTGATGTTCCCCGACGCCAGCGGCGGCGTCGTGTAGTCGGTCTTGACGCGGTTCACGCCGACGGTGGACTTGGCCTTGTCGGCCACGGTGGCCGTGGTCAGGCGCAGTTGGTCCAGGTCGAGCTTGTCGGTATAGGCGGTGATCTCGGTCAGGCCCTTGGCGAACACCGACTGAATGCGCGCCTTATCAGTGCTGCTGAGATTCTTGGCCCCCATCTGGTCGACCACCCCGGCCAGGGTGTCGATGCCCTGATAGAGGGCGAACAGCTTCTTGTAGTCGGCGCTGGCGCCGGCGAGGTCGAGCTGGGCGGCGTCCTCGTTCACCAGCTTGCGACCCAGCATGGCGTTCTTGACCGCCGTGGTCATCAGGGACGGCGTGTTGGAGGCGGTCTGGGCGCCCGGCAGCCAGGGCGCGCTCGGGGCGTACTTCTTGGTCGGCGCCCCGCCGCCAGCCGACGTCAGAGGCACACCAGCGCGGCCCTGGTAGTAGTTCAGCAGAATGTTGGTGTCGAAGGTGATCGTCATGACCCGCCGTCCGCGAACACAGGTCCGCGACCAGACCTTCGCACGCCAGCCAATGACGAGGGGTTAAGCCACAGCGTTAAGACGACAAAGGCCCGGGCTTGGAAAGCCCGGACCTCAAGACGTTCCCGGGGTCGGGACGCGCGCAATTACTTGAACAGCGACAGGATGATCTGCGGCGCCTGGTTGGCGATTGAAAGCGCCTGGGCGCCCAGCTGCTGCTGGACCTGAAGGGCCTGCAGGTGGGCGCTTTCCTTGGCCACGTCGGCGTCCACCAGGTTGCCGATCCCGGCCTGAAGCACGTCGGTCAGCTTGGAGACGAACTTGTTGTGGTTCTCGATCTGCTTGGCCTGGGCCCCGAGGCCGCCCAGCGCCTGGTTCACGTTGCCGATCGAGGCGTCGAGGTCGATCAGCGCCTGGGTGGCGTCGGCGACGGTGTTGATCGAAGCCGTGGGCAAAATGGTGATGATGCCCATGCCCAGGCTCATGTCTTGCCCGGACAGGGTGATGTAGGCGTTCGCGTCGGCGTTGGCGAGGAAGCGAATGGAGGTGGTGGTGCCGTCCAGGATGTCGGCGCCGTCGAAGTTGGCGTTCTGACCGACCTGGGTGATCTGCCGCAGGATCGACTTGAAGTCGGCGTCCAGGGCGGTGCGGGAATTGGCGTCCAGCGAGGGGTCCTGGGCGGAAACCACCTTTTCCTTCAGCTGAACGAGGAGGTCGGAGATCGACTCGCCCGCCGCCATGGAGACTTCGGCGATGGACTGGGCCCGGTCCAGGCTCATCTTCACCGCCGAGAGGGCGCCAATGTCGGCGCGCTGCCCCTGGGCGATGGACCAGACCGAGGCGTTGTCCTTGGCGTTCGCGATCGACAGGCCCGTATTGATACGGTTCTGAACGTCGCTCAGCTCGTCGTTGGTCTTGTTCAGGTTCTGCAGCGCGACGAGCGCAGACTTGTTGGTATGAACGCTGATTGACACTACCCGGCCTCCTTGGCGCGCCCGGCCCCTTCAATCGGCTCTTTTCACGAGTCGTTGGGGCCGGTCTTCCTGCGCTGGAAGCTATGGAATCATGGTGTCCAGAAGGTTAACGCCCATATGCGAGCGCCTGCCGACCGGGTTCCCGGGGCAGTGAGACCTTGCAGATTCAGAGGCTGTGGAGCCTCGTCAGACCTTGGCGCGGATGACCGTGCCGGCGGCGTAGTCCTCTTCCTCACGCATCTTCAGGAGTTCCTCCCTCGGATACTGCGCCACAATGTCACCGGTCCGCCGGTCGACTGTCTTGTAGACATAGGAGCCGGCCTGTTCCTCGATGATCAGACGGAAGTCCGCCTGACTTTCGTCCCCGGCCGCGATCCTGACCGCGAGCGGTGCGGGCGCGGCGTGAACCTGAGGGTGCTGGTTGAGGGTCTGGTCGGTGATTGACGCCAGTTTCGTAGCCTTGGTTTCCATTTCTCCCTGCGTTGACGGGGGCTACCCGTGAACGTCCCTGCTTGACCGAAGTCGGCGGGGAGGATTTCGCCCTCCCCGCCGGGTCCGGCCGGTGACGAGGCGTCGCCGCCTCGAGCGCCTGCTTAGCCGCGGAAGAGGCTGAGCAGACCCGAAGACGAGCTGTTGGCGATCGACAGCGCCTGGACGCCCAGCTGCTGCTTGGTCTGCAGCGAGGTGAGGCGGGCGCTTTCCTTGGCCAGGTCGGCGTCGACGAGGTTGCCCACCCCGGCGTCGATCGAGTCTTGCAGTTTGCCGATGAAGGTCAGGTGGGCGCCGAGCGACTTGGAGCCCGTACCCATCTTCGACAGAGCGGTCGAGACCGTGGTGATCGCTGTACCGACGGTGGCGATCATGGCCGCGGCTGTCGTCTGGGTCGAGATCGAGCCCGTGCTCAAACCGATGCCGGCCAGGGACAGGTCCTGGGCCTGGACCGTGATCTTCGAGCTGCCGTCGTCATTGGCCAGGGCGGCGATGGTGGTGCCGGTGGCGCTGATCATGTTCACGCCGTTGAAGGTGGCGTTCGAAACCGACTTCGCGATCTGGTCGCGCATGGCGTTGAAGTCGTCGTTCAGGGCGGTCCGCGACGCCGTATCCAGGCTGGAGTCTGACGCCGCCAAGGCCTTTTCCTTCATCTGTAGAAGCAGATCGGAGACGGCTTCGCCACCGGCGATGGCCACGTCCACGGTCGACTGCGAGCGCTGAAGGGAGTCCTTGACCGCATTCAGGGAGCCGGAGGTGGCGCGTTGGTTCTGAGCGATGGCCCAGATGGCGCCGTTGTCCTTCGCCGAGGCGATCTTCTTGCCGGTGTTGACGCGGTTTTGAACCGTCATCAGGTCGGCGTTCGTGGCGTTGAGGTTCTGAAGGGCGACCATCGCCCCGACGTTGGTGTTGACGCTATTCGGCATCAGAGGTGTCCTTGTTCTCAGGTCACCGGTCTGCGTTTTGCTGACCGCAGGCATTTTTGCCCACGTGGTTAAAAGCAAGTTTCAGGCCAAGGTCAGACCATCGGCCACGAGCCATCGGCCCGCCACAAGATATTGAAATGGTTGGATTAAACCCTTGTTAGGGACGTTTGCGCACGGCAGGACTTGCCTACCTCAACGGCGCTCGGGCAGAAATTGCCGACCTCATGCGGCAAACGGCGCCCAGCAGTTCAAAGAGCTCGCCGGGCGGGGCCACCCCTTACGGGGGGCGCCCGCCCGGCGCAGCGACCAACTAGCTGCGGAACAGAGACATGATCGTCTGTGGCATCTGATTGGCGATCGACAGCGCTTGGACACCGAGTTGCTGCTTCGTCTGCAGCGAGGTGAGCCTTGCGCTCTCCTTGGCAAGATCGGCATCGACGAGGTTGCCCACGCCGGCGTCGACCGCGTCCTGTAGCTTGTTGATGAAGGTGAGGTGATTGGCGAGCGATTTGGAACCGGTGCCGAGCTTTGACAGAGCGGTCGAGACATTCGCGATAGCGGTCCCGACCGAAGCAATCATCAGCACAGCGCCTGCTTGGGTCCCAATGGAATCGGTCGACAGCAGCCCCACCGCGCTCCCGGGCGTGTCGAGGGACATATCCTGAGCCAGAACCGTGAGCCGGGAAGTCCCAGACTCATCGGCAAGGGCCGAGATTGTCACCGCACCACTCGGGAGGGCTCCGTTCAACATATTCACGCCGTTGAACGATGCGTTGCCGACCGCTTTCTGGATCTGGTCGCGCAGGGCCATGAAGTCTTCGTTCAGGGCATTGCGAGACGCGCTATCCAGGCTGCTGTCGGAGGACGCGAGAGCCTTTTCCTTCATCTGAAGCAGAAGGTCCGAAACCGTCTCCCCACCAGCGATGGCGACGTCGACCGTGGATTGACTGCGTTGCAGTGAATCCCGGACGGCGTTCAACGATCCGGACGCTGCGCGCTGGTTCTGAGCAATAGCCCAGATAGCGCCGTTGTCCTTGGCGTTCGCCACCTTCTTGCCAGTGTTGATGCGGTTCTGAGCCATCGCCAGGTCGGAGTTGGTCGCATTGAGGTTTTGGAGCGCGACCATCGCGCCCACGTTGGTGTTCACCGAATTATACGGCATTTGGGATCCTTCCATTCTGGTCGGGAGAGAGTTTGCGGCTTTTGCCTGCGGGGCGGGTTTTTCGCCTTGCCAACACTCTCGCAAGCGACGGGCCAGTTCAGGCCGCGCGTTCACTTTTTAACATCATGATTTTATTGATGAAAATATCGCCTCTCGGAGAGGCGAATTAATCATACCGGGGATGATTTGCCGCCCCGGCATGACTTGCCGGGAGGAAAGCAACGCCCCGTCCGGCAGGACTCGATTCTGCCTAGTGGAGCAAGATGCTTGCTGGGGCGTCGCAGTCTGCCCGCTACCAGCCCATGTCCGAAACGGTGGACGCGCTGTCGACCGCAACCTCGAAGACGTTCAGGTCACGGACGAAGAGCGAGGTGCACCACTCGAGCTTGTTCACCGGTCCGGGACCGTAATAGTCGATCCGGCGGAAGCCCGCGGCGTGCAGCATCTGGTAGGCGGCGTTGTACTGCCAGCGGTCGGAGTTATCGAAGACGATGAAGCCACCCGGCTTCAGGTGCGAGATCGCCACCCAGGTGCTCAGGACCCTGGCCATTCCGTCGATGACGATGACGTCGAAGTGCGCCTTGGGGAAGGCCATGATCTCGGTGGCGTAGGCGACGAACTCCTCCGACATCAGGCCGTGCAACCTGTTGTGCGCCTCCTTTGGCGACAGTGGCAGACTGGGCGGATCGGCGAAGAAGGGCGCCACCGCCGCACGGCGGACCTCGTCGACCGCATCGTCCATCTCGCGGACGACGATCCTGAGGTTGGCTTGCGCGCCCTCGGCCACGTGGGCGGCCCAGTGGCTGTCGTGCTCGACACTGGTGACCTCCGCGACCTTGCCCGACCACCAGAGGGATGATCCGCCACAACCGTATTCGAACACCTTGAACTCGGGCCGGACGATCCGCGAAAGCTGGACGAAGGCGGGGTAGGTGATCCAGGGGACCACGCCATCCTTGTTGCGCGGAATGCCGTCCAGGCTCTCAAACCAGCCACGCGTCTCAAGATAGCCCTGCGCGAACTGGTAGATGTGGGTGTTCAGGTCGGCGTGTTGCTTGATGTCCATCTGCGACTGCCCCTGAACCCTTGACCGAACTAGGCCGCGCCGCTTTTCAGCAGGCCGTCGAAATAGGCGATGGTGCGGGTCAGGCCCTGCTCCAGGGCGATGGTCGGCCGCCAGTCATCCAGCAGGGTGCGGGCCTTGGAGATGTCGGGCTGGCGCTGCTTGGGATCGTCGGATGGCAGGGGCTGGTAGGTGATCTTCGAGGCCGAGCCCGTCTGGGCCACCACCATTTCGGCCAGGGCCTTGATGGTGAACTCCCCGGGATTGCCCAGATTGATCGGGCCGGTGACCTCGTCGCCGGTGTTCATCAGCCGGATGAAGCCCTCCACCAGATCATCGACATAGCAGAAGGATCTCGTCTGCAGGCCCTCGCCGTAGAGGGTGATGGGCTCGCCCCTCAGGGCCTGCATGATGAAGTTGGAGACCACGCGGCCGTCATTGGGATGCATGCGCGGGCCATAGGTGTTGAAGATCCGCGCCACCTTGATCTGCAGTTTGTGCTGGCGGTGGTAGTCGAAGAACAGGGTCTCGGCGCAGCGCTTTCCCTCGTCGTAGCAGGAGCGGATGCCGATGGGGTTCACATTGCCCCAGTACTCCTCCACCTGCGGATGGATGGTGGGATCGCCATAGACCTCGCTGGTGGAGGCCTGGAAGATCTTGGCCTTCCGGCGCTTGGCCAGGCCCAGCATGTTGATGGCCCCGTGGACGCTGGTCTTGGTCGTCTGGACGGGGTCGAGCTGGTAGTGGATCGGCGAGGCCGGGCAGGCCAGGTTGTAGATCTCGTCCACCTCGGCGAAGAGCGGGAAGGTCACGTCGTGACGCATCAGCTCGAAGTTCGGATTGGCCAGCAGGTGGGCCACGTTGCGCCGCGAGCCCGTGTAGTAGTTGTCGACGCACAGGACCTCGTGACCCGCCTCGATCAGGCGTTCGCAAAGATGCGAGCCGACAAATCCGGCGCCGCCGGTCACTAAAATCCGCTTCATATCCGTCCGGTCCGTTTCAGCCGCCGAACCTAGACTGAGTCTTGGGGCCCGTGGGTCCAGGCGTCACTGCGCGGCGGCGCCCTCCCCCACCCCTTCCAGGCTGGAGGTGTCGAAGCCGTGGAACAGGGACAGGAAGCGGAACGGATTGGCCTGATAGGACGGGTACATCACGTTGTTGATGTCGGTCGTCGTGTCGAAGTAGGCAAGCGTTGGCGAGGCGCCCCGGGCCCGCAGGTGGTGGCGGGCGAAGATCAGGGCGACCTGGTCGATCCAGCGGGTCACCGCGGGCCGGGCGAGCTCGCGTCCGATATAGTCACGCAGGAAGGCCAGGAAGACCTGGGCGTCCGCCGTGGGGTTCACCAGCAGCAGGTTGGCGGTCAGACGGGAGCCGGCGTTGAAGCTGATCTCGTTCTCATTGAACATTACATCGGCGGGCGCGGCGCGTGCCAGCAGGTCGGCGACGCCACGCTGCAGGATCAGATCGATGTCGGAGACGAAGACCGGACGTTCGAGGCGCGCCAGCAGGGTACCGAGGCGCTGGAACCGCACGCATTGGAAGTGGGCGACCGGGCGGGCGATGAAGCCCTTGGGCGGGGCGTCATAGACCTTGGTGGTCACCGCCGCGGCGTCGAAGTCGTCGCCGGCGAAGATCAGTCGCTCGTCGCTGATCCCGACCCCGGCCGCGATGGCCGCCAAGCGGTCCTTGCCGCCGATCACGTGGATGACGATCAGGCTCGGGACATCGGCGTATTTGAGCACCGAAAGCGCGTACCAGCGGGCGTAGAGGTCGACATAGGTCTCGTCGGCGGCGGCGAAGAACACCGCCCGGGCGCCCAGGCGATCGGCCGCGGCGCGCACGCCGTTCCAATCAAGGGCGCCGCCGGTGGACGACACGAAGGCGAGCTCGGACTCGGGGGCCGGGGTTGGGGTCGGGGCGTTGACCGCCGCCAGGTCCACGGCGTCCAGCAGCAGCCGGTAGTGCTTATGCCAGCCCTCCCACTCCGACCCGGGCTCCACCACCACCTCCAGCGCGGCCGCGGCGGCTAGAAGTGTGACGATCTGGGTCTCGCTGTCGGGGGTCAGCGGCCGGCAGAGGATCAGGCTGACCACGTCATGGATGTCGCGCAGACGCAGCAGCGGGTGCAGGTCACCGGGGGCCAGCGCCAGGGCCATCTTCTCGGCGATCTCGGCCAGGGCCGGGTCAGCGGGGGCGGGGGCCGGAGCTGGCGCGGCGGGGGGCAAGGTGCGATTGGCGGCGGCCATGACAATCTGGGCGACGTGGTTGGTGGGATCGACCTTCAGCAGGGCGCGGGCGTAGCGCTCCACCTCGCCCCAGCGCCTGAGCACCTGGTTGCAGCTCATGGCGGCGGTCAGCATCGGCTCGCTGTTGGGGATCAGGGCCACGAGGGCCGCGGCGTACTTCTCGGCCTCGACCGTCTCGCCGGCCTCGAGGTGGGCGTTGAACTTGCCGATCGCCGGCATGGCGCGGGTCTGGATCTCCTCCAGCAAGCTGTTGGGATTGGCCCTGCCCTGCCGGATGAAGCGCAGGGCGCGCAGGACATCCAGGATCCGGTCCTGGGCGGTGTATATCTCGATCAGGGCCCACAGGGCCGGCTCGTCGTGCGGACGCAGGGCGATCAGATTTTCAAAGACCGTCTGGGCGTCGCTCGTGCGGCCCTCGGCGGCCAGGGCCTGGCCCAGCTGGAACAGGGCCTGGGTCGCGGCGCTGGCCCGCTTGCTGCGGCGCTCAAACAGCACGTCGATCTGCAGCAGGCCGTTCTGGCGTACGTCGTCCAGGCGATGGAACTCGACGATCTCTGAGCAGTGGAAGCCCATGGTGTCGAGTTGAGCGAACACATCCTCGGCCTTGGCGCCGCCGATATTGTACTCGACCATCGAGACCTCGAGCAGGATGTAGTCGGCCTGCGCCAGGACGGCGGCCCCGCCCTTCAGCACGTCGACCTCGGCGCCCTGGGTGTCGATCTTCACGAAGTCAAAGCGGCGGCCGGCGAACAGGTCGTCGATCCGCACCTTGGGCACGGCGTGCTTGAGAACCTTCTCCTCGCTGAAATAATGGGTGTCCTCGCGGTAGAGAGAGACACCGGTGGACTGCAGCCAGTCCTTACTGAGGAACAGCTCGGCGACGCCCGCCTGGTCGGAGGCGGCCACCATGTGCCGTTCGAAGCCCAGCTTCACCAGCTCGGGTTCGCAATAGGGATTGGGCTCCACCAGGATCGGGACGCAATCTGGAAAGACCTGCAGGAACCCCTCGGTGAAGCCGCCGACATTGGCGCCGACATCCAGCATGGAGGCCGGTTCATAGCCCTGGTCGCGGAGCTGTTCGAGAACCTTCCGGGTCATGCGTCTTCCAGTTCAGGCGCACGCAGGCGCGGGGGCGGTCAGTCGGCCGCGGCGCGGCGCAGGCGGGCCTGGGGTTCGGACGCCGGCGGCTCGCCCTCGGCCAGGGCGATGTCCTGCTGGGTCCACACGCGCGCGTCGGGGGGAATGGGCCGGGCCAGGTGGCGGCGGGCCAACTTGGCCTTGTAGAGACCATGGTAGTCCTCGATGGCCAGGATCTCCTGGCCCTCGTGATCATGATCCACGCCGGCCCTCATATAGGCGTCGAGATTGGTGAGGTCTGGGCGCGGCAGGGCGCCCTGCTGATAGTCCACCACCATGGTCGCGTAGAGGTCCTCCAGGCTGCTCACCAGCTTCTCCATGTTGAAGAGGTCGCAGGTGTCGCGGTTGGCCTCGAGCTGGGCCTTGTAGGCCGCGATCTGCGCGCGGTCCTGGCCCAGGGCGACGGCGCGCTCGACGTATTCGTCCGGGCTGGCGCAGACCAGATCCACCAGGCCGGACGCCCGCACCAGGCTGCCGCAGACCCGGGCGGCGAAGCCACGGCCCGAGAGGGTGACCATCGGCACCCCCATCCACAGGGCGTCCGAGGCGGTGGTGTGGGCGCCATAGGCGCCAGTGTCGAGGAACAGGTCGGCCAGGGGGTAGCGGGCCAGGTGCAGAGCGTTGTGCAGCTTGGGGGCGAAGATCAGGCGCTCGGCGGCCACCCCCTGCCCCGCCGCGAAGGCCAGCAGGCGGGCATGGGTCTCTCCGGTGCTCTCCAGCAGCCAGAGCACGCTGCCCTCCACCCGCTTCAGGATGGTCAGCCAGCGCTCGAAGGTGGCGCGGCTGATCTTCTGGGCGCCGTTGAAGCAGCAGAAGACGAAGGCGTCGTCGGGCAGTCCGGCCTCGGCCCGGGTCGGACGCTCGGCCGCCACCACCCGCTTGCGGTCGTTGGGCTGGTAGCAGGGCAGCCGCACGACCTTCTCGGAATAGTAGATCTCCGAGCCGGGCGGCACGATCCAGCCGTCGGCGATGATGTAGTGGTGGTAGGGGCTGCCCATGGTGCCGGGATAGCCCAGCCAGTTGACCTGGATGGGGGCCGGGCGCAGGGCGAAGACGCCGGTGCGGCACTCGCGGGTGTGTCCGTTGACGTCCACCAGGATGTCGATGCCGTCCGCGGCGATCTTCGCGGCCGCCTGGGCGTCGCTCAGCGGCCGGATGTCAGTCCAGTGCTCCACCGCCGCGCGGGTGCGCAGGCTCAGGGCGTCCACCGAGGGGATGCCGCAGTAGTAGGCGAAGACCTCGACCTTGGCCTTGTCGTGCAGCTCCCACAGCTCGGCCATCAGATAGCCCACCGCGTGGTCGCGCAGGTCCGAGGAGATGTAGCCCACCCGCAGGCGGCGGCCCTGGACGTCGATGGGAGCGTGCCGGCGATCCTCGCCGGCCGCGGCCAGGGGCGTCTCGGCGGTCAGCCCGACATAGCGCGCGGCCGCGGCCAGCTGCAGCAGGGGGTCGTCGGTATAGGCCGCCATGGAGAGGGGGTGGATGTTGGTGACCAGGTCAGCGCTCTCCAGGCCCGGCAGCGGCTCCACCACCGGCCATTTGCACTGGACCAGCCGCATGGCCAGGTACTGCTCGATCACGTCCCGCTGGGTGGGGTCGAGGGTCAGGGTCTCGCGCAGGACCTGTTCGGCGGCCTCGATCTTCTGGGTGTCGGCGAGGATGCGGGCCAGCTGCTTGAGGGTCGACAGCTTGTAGCCGAACCCCTGGCCGGTGATGGCGGAGACCTTCTGCAGGGCCGTCTGCCACAGGGCGATGGCCTCGTCGGGCTGGCCGCTGCGCTCCAGCACGCCGCCGAGGTTGATGTAGCCCGGCATGAAGTCCGGATCGAGGGTGATGGCGGCGGTCAGGGCCTCTATGGCGCCGGGAAGGTCGCCGGACTGGGTCTGCAGGCAGCCGCGGTTGAAGTGGGCGACATAGAGCTGCGGATGGGTGGGATTGAGCGCGCCCCAGACCTTGTAGAGTTGCTGGGCCAGATCGCCCCTGCCCGCCCCGCTCAGCGCATTGGCGGTATTGATCAACTCGGCCAGACCGAGGGTCTCCGCCGTGGCCTTCTGCAGCGCTGCGAGGAAGAGATCCTGGGACATTATGGTCTCGCGCTTGCCCTTCCAGCCGTGCCGAACCCGCTCGGCCGGCGACTCGGCCAGGGGATCCCGTCAGCCTGTTGTGGCGCCTCCGGGGCCTGGGTTCCAGACCAGGAACCGCAATGCGACCATCCGCGCCGGACCCGAAGGCCCGGCGCGGAAGCTCACGCCCACCTCGGTCAGGTGGAGGCGATGTAGGCTGCGACCTGATCGTTATCCAGGCTCTGGACCTGGGTGGCGGTCATCGCGTTCAGCAGGGTGGCGTCCATGCCCGAGATGCTGGTCGCCGACAGTCCATCGAGCTGGGTGGCGGTAAGCCCGGTGATCTGGGTCGTTGCGAGCGCGTTGGCCTGGGTCGCATCGAAGCCGGCGATGACGGTGGCCGACAGCGCCCCGATCTGGGTCGAGGTCAGGGCCGCGAACTGGGTGGTGGCCAGCTCGCCGACGTCGGTGGTGGACAGGCCCCTCAGCTGGGTGGTGGTGAGGGCCTTGACCTGGGTGGTGCTCAGGGCCGCGGTCTGGGTCGAGTCGAGGGCGGAGACCGCCGTCGCTGTCAGGCCGGGGATCTGGGCCGCCGTCAGGGCCGCGATCTGGGTGTCGGCGAACTCCGCCACATCGGTGACGTTCAGGCCCGAAAGCTGGGTCGCGGTCAGGCCCTTCACCTGGGTGGTGGAGAGCGCCTGGAACTGGGTCGTATCGAGCGACGAGATGTTCGTCGCCGTCAGCGCCCCAAGTTGCGCCGCCGACAGGGCGTTGATCTGGGTCGAGTTCAGATCGCCGAAGTCCGTCGTGCTCAGGGTCTTCAACTGGGTGGTGGTCAGGCCCGCGACCTGGGTCGTGGAGATCGCACCCACCTGGGTGGCGTCCAGGGTCGAGAGGCTGGTGGCCGACAGGGCCCCGATCTGCGCCGCGGAGAGAGCCTCGATCTGGGTCGTGTCCAGGGCTCCGATATTGGTGGCGGTCAGAGCCGCGAACTGGCTGGCGCTGAGGGCCCCGATCTGGGTGGCGGCGAACTCGCCGATATCGGTGGTGGAGAGGCCGGCGAGCTGGCTGGTGGCCAGCGCCTTCACCTGGGTGGTGGAGAGCGCCGCCACCTGGATGGCGTCCAGGGCCGAGAGTCCCGTGGCCGTCAGAGCCGAGACCTGGGCCGTGCTCAGCGCGCCCACCTGGGTCGCGGTGAATTCGCCGATGTCGGTGGTCTGCAGGCTCCTCAACTGGGTGACGGTGAGGCCCTTCACCTGGGTGGTGGAGAGCGCCGCGACCTGGGTGGAGTCGAGGCTGGAGAGGTTGGTGCTGGTCAGGGCGCCGACCTGGCTCGCCGACAGCGCCCCGATCTGGGTCGAGGTCAGCTCGCCGAAGTCGGTTGCCGAGAGGTTGGCCACTTGGCTGGTGGTCAGGGCGCCGACCTGGGTGGTGGTCAGGGAGGCGGTCTGTGTGGCGTCGAGAGCCGACAGGGCTTCCCTGGTCAGGGCCGAGATCTGGGTGGTGGCCAGGGCGGCGATCTGGGTGTTGTCCAGGCTCTGAATGCTGGTGGCCGAGAGGGCGCCGATCTGGGCCGCGGTCAGGCCGCCGACCTGGGTCGCCGACAGTTCACCGACGTCGGTGGTGTCGAGTCCTCTCAGCTGGGTCCCGTTCAGGCCGCGGACCTGGGTGACGGAGAGCGCCGCCACCTGGGTCTGGTCGAGGGCCGAGATGTTGGTGGCCGTCAGGGAGCCCAGCTGGGTCGGGCTCAGGGCGCCGATCTGATCTGCGGAGAGTTCGCCGATGTCGGTGACGTTGAGGCCGGTCAGCTGGGTCGTGGTCATGCCCTTCACCTGGGTGGTGGAGAGGGCCGCAACCTGAGTGGCGTCCAGAGCGGAGAAGGCGTTGGCCGTCAGGGCGCCGACCTGGTTCGCCGCCAGGGCGCCGATCTGGGTCGAGGTGAATTCGCCGATATCGGTCGCCGACAGCGCGCTTAGCTGGGTCGTCGCCAGACCCTTGACCTGGGTCGTGGAGAGGCCGCCCACCAGGGTGGCGTCCAGGCTGGCCAGGTTGGTGGCCGTCAGGGCGCCGAGCTGACCCGCCGAGAGCGAGCCGATCTGGGTCGAGGTCAGCTCACCGAAGTCGGTGGTGGACATCGACCGCAGCTGGGTCGCGGTCAGGCCAGCCACCTGGGTGGTGGTCAGGGCGCCGGTCTGAGTGGCGTCCAGGGCCGAGAGGTTGGTCGCCGAGAGCGAACCGATCTGTGCCGCCGTCAGGGCGCCGACTTGGGTGGCGTCCAGGGCGGTGATGTTGGTGGTGGTCAGGGCGCCGAGCTGGCTGCTGGTGAGCGCCCCCACCTGTGCGCCGGTGAACTGCCCGATGTCGGTGCTGTCCAGACCCCGGATCTGGGTCGTGGTCAGGGCCTTGACCTGTGTGGTCGACAGCGCGGCGGTCTGGGTGGCGTCCAGGGCCGCGATGCCGGTGGAGGTCACGGCCGCGATCTGTGCCGTGCTGAGCGCCGAGATCTGGGTGGCGGTGAATTCGGCCACGTCGGTTCCGCTCAGCGCCGAAAGCTGGGTCGTGGCCAGACCCTTGACCTGGGTGGTCGACAGCGTTGCGACCTGGGTGGCGTCCAGCGAACCGATGTTGGTGGCGGTGATCGCCCCCAACTGGGCCGCCGACAGGGCGTTGATCTGGGTCGAGGTCAGCTCCCCGAAGTCAGTGGTGGAAAGCCCCTTCATCTGGGTCGTCGTGAGACCGCCCACCTGGGTGGTGGTCAGGCCGCCGATCTGGGTGGCGTCCAGGCCCGACAGGCTGGTGTTGGACAGGGCGCCGACCTGGGCGGCCGTCAGGGCGCCGAGCTGAGTCGAGTCCAGGCTCCCCAGGCTGGTGGAGGACAGGGCGCCGATCTGCGCCGCCGACATGGCGCCGATCTGGGTCGAGGACAGTTCGGCCACATCGGTGGTGTCCAGGGCCCTGAGCTGGGTCGTGGATAGCGCCTTAACC
>NZ_JANPJP010000238.1:0-11601 GCF_031425575.1 Phenylobacterium sp. | reverse complement strand
CGCAGCGCAAGGCCAAGATGCTCCAGGGCCTGGACGCCATCGGCGAGACCCTGACCGCCGCCACCGACATCGACGTCTATGAGAGCAAGCGAGCCCTGTCCGAGCCCTGGCTGGAACGGGCGTGACCGTCATCATCGCCGGCACGGTCCGCGTCCCGCCGGAGAACCTGGAAGCCTTCCGCCCGCACATGCTGGCGATGCTGGCCGCCAGCCGCGCCGAGGACGGCTGCCTGGAATACTCCTACGCCCAGGACGTCGCCGATCCCGGCCTGATCCGCGTGTACGAAGCCTGGCGCGACCAGGCCGCCATCGAAGCCCACTTCCAGCAGCCGCACATGGCGACGTGGCGGGCATCCTGGCCAGAGTTCGGTGTTGGCGACCGCAGGCTCTTCGCCTACGAGACCGCTTCCGAGCGCGCGCTTTAGGTTCTCTCCAAGGCTCTTCCCATGACCGACCTCCTCCTCCTGCCGGGCGACGGCATCGGACCCGAAGTGACCGCCCAGGTGCGCCGCGTGGTGGCGGCCCTGGCCCCCGATTTGAAGGTCGAGGAGCGGCTGTTCGGCGGCGCCAGCTATGACGCGCACGGAACCCCGCTGACCGACGAGGCGCTGGCCACGGCGAAAGCCTCCCGCGCCGTGCTGATGGGCGCGGTCGGTGGCCCGCAGTGGGCCGGCGTCCCCCGCGACAAGCGCCCCGAGGCCGGCCTGCTGGCCCTGCGCGCCGGCATGGAGGTGTTCGCCAACCTGCGGCCGGCCCTGTGCTTCCAGCCGCTGGCCGACGCCTCCAGCCTCAAGCGCGAGGTGGTAGAGGGGCTGGACTTCATGATCGTCCGGGAGCTGACCGGCGGCATCTATTTCGGCAGCCCACGCTTCATTGAGGACCTGCCCACCGGCGGCAAGCGCGCCGTCGACACCCAGGTCTACACCACCGCCGAGATCGAGCGCGTGGCCCGCGTGGCCTTCGAACTGGCCCGCGGCCGCCGCAACAAGGTGACCTCGGCCGAGAAGTCCAACGTGATGGATTCAGGCCTGCTTTGGCGACAGGTGGTCACCGAGCTGCACGCCCGCGACTACGCCGATGTCGAGCTGGAGCACATCCTGGCCGACAATGCGGCCATGCAGATCGTCAAGAACCCCAAGCAGTTCGACGTCATGGTCACCGACAATCTGTTCGGCGACATCCTGTCGGACATCTCGGCCCAGCTCACCGGCTCGCTTGGCATGCTGCCTTCGGCCGCCCTTGGAGCGCCTGGCAAACCGGGCCTCTATGAGCCCATCCACGGCTCGGCGCCGGATATCGCCGGTCAGGGCCTGGCCAATCCGCTGGCCGCCATCCTCTCCTTCGAGATGGCCCTGCGCTGGTCGCTGGACCGCACCGATCTCGCCGACGCCCTCTTCGCCGCCGTCAACAAGGCGCTGGAAGACGGCGCTCGCACGCGGGATTTGGGGGGCGCGCTCACCACCGTCCAGATGGGCGACGCGGTGCTGGCCGCGCTCTAGATCACGATGATTTCGTATGTTTAGAGCGGGATTGACGCGAAGACCGGTTCCCGCTTTTCGCATCCCGCTCTAGGCGCGCCGGTACTCGATCCGCGAGCCGTCCTCGAGCTTGCCCTTCAGGGCCGTCCAGACGCCGGCCTCGTCGTACCAGTTGTCGATCTCCGCCTCGCCGCGCACCGCCCAGTGGTTGGCGCCGACCCGCCGGGCGGTGACCTTCAGGATCTTCCCGGCCTGCGGATTGAACAGGGGACCTGACAGGACCTCCGGGTTCCAGTGGGTGAAGGGGCGCAGGCCGGCCGAACCGGTTGTCCGGCCCTTGGCGGTCTCGATGACCACGCCCCCATCCGTACGCCGCGCTGAGACGCGCTCGGCCTTGCCATTGGAGTCGGTGTTGGTCTCCAGGCTCACGAAGCGGCCGCCGGTCCAGCGCTCGACCGCGTGATGGCGATAGCGGAACACGGGGACGGGGCCCAGCTTCACCGCCATGCGGACGTCGGTGGTGACCGTGGGGGAGGCCGGGTCGCCCGCGAAGCTCATCTGATGTTCGCCGATCTGTGTCCCGTTGCGCAGGACCTTGAACACCAGGCGGCGGTTGGCCGGGGTGGCGGACAAGGCCAGACCCGGCAGGGCGGCCAGGCCGGCGGCGAGGAGGAGGCGACGATCGATCATGCCGGAGTTACGCGCGGGAGCCCGCCCCGGATGCGTCTTGCCAAGCGCCGTCCGGGACGGCGATATCGTGGCCTGGTTGCAAGGGAATGCGCAGATGGCCCACTGGCTGATGAAGTCCGAGCCTGAGACGTTCAGCTATGAGGACCTGGTCCGCGACGGCAAGACGGTCTGGGACGGCGTCCGCAACAACCAGGCGGCCCTCTATCTGAAGGCCATGAAGGTGGGCGACGAGGCCTTCTTCTATCACTCCCAGAAGGGGCTGCAGGTGGTGGGGATCGCCAAGGTGGTGCGCGAGGCCTTCCTTGATCCCAGCGACCCGGCCGGGCGCTTCGTGGCCGTGGAGGTCGCTCCCGTCCGCGCGCTGAAACAGCCCGTGACCCTGGCCCAGATGAAGGCTGACCCGAAGCTCGCCGACATGAAGATGTTCAAGCAGTTCCGCCTGTCGGTCTGCCCCGTGGAGCCGGCGGAGTGGAAGGCGATCCTGGCGATGGCCGGCGAGGCCTGACCTTTCGTGGTCCAGGGCCCGGCCCGCGTCAGCACCGGGAAGGGCTAGGAATCGGTCTTCGCCGGAACCGCCACGGTCATCTGGGTCTGGATCACCAGGCCCACCAGCCGGCCGTCCTCGCCGGTGATCCGCGTCTGCCAGACACTGGAGGAGCGGCCGATGTGCAGGGGCGTGGCCTCGCCGGTCACGGTGGTCCCCTCCCGGGCCGCGCCCAGGAAGTTGGTCTTGCTCTCGATTGTGGTGGTGCGTGAGCCGGGGGTGAGGTTCAGGTGGCCCCCGATGGCGCCCAGCGCATCGGCGAAGGCCATGAAGGCGCCGCCGTGCAGGATGTTTCCCGCCGTGCAGAGGTCTGGCCGAACCAGCAGCCGGCCCACCACCTTGTCCTTGGCCCGCTCGACGATCTCCACCCCCATCAGGTTGGCGAAGGGCATTCCGGTTTCCTGGGTCATGGGGTCCTCCTGAGGATCAATCGGGGCGCTCGCCTTGCGATTTCAACGCCAGGAGCGTAACGGAACGCTCCGCTTTGAGATGAGGAGAGACCCCGATGGGCTACCGCGTAGCCGTCGTCGGCGCCACGGGTAATGTGGGCCGCGAAATGTTGAACATCCTTGAGGAGGTTCAATTCCCCATCGACAAGATTCACGCCATCGCCAGCCGCCGCTCCATTGGCGTCGAGGTGTCCTTCGGCGACAAGATCATCAAGTGCCAGGACGTGGAGCAGTTCGACTTCTCCACCGTGGACGTGGTGCTGATGAGCGTGTCGGGCGCCTTCTCCAAGGAGTGGTCGCCGAAGATCGGCGCGGCCGGTCCCATCGTGATCGACAACTCTTCGGCCTTCCGCATGGACCCCGACGTGCCCCTGGTGGTGCCGGAGGTGAACCCCGACGACGTGCTCTGGGCGCACAAGAAGAACATCATCGCCAACCCCAACTGCTCGACCGCCCAGCTGGTGGTGGCGCTGAAGCCGCTGCATGACCGGGCCAAGATCAAGCGGGTGGTGGTCTCGACCTACCAGTCGGTCTCCGGGGCCGGCAAGGAAGGCATGGACGAGCTGTTCGACCAGACCAAGAACGTCTTCGTCCTGGGGGCCACCCCGCCGAAGAAGTTCCCCAAGCAGATCGCCTTCAACGTCATTCCCTTCATCGGCGCCTTCCAGGACGACGGCTACACCGACGAAGAGCAGAAGATGTGGAACGAGACCCACAAGATGATCGACCCGGCCATCAAGCTGACGGTGACCTGCGTCCGGGTCCCGGTCATGGTGGGCCACTCGGAGTCGGTGAACGTTGAGTTCCACGAACACCTGGACGAGGACGAGGCCCGTGACCTACTGCGCGAGAGTCCCGGCCTGATCGTCATCGATAGCCGCAACGACCAGGGCTACATGACGCCCAAGGAAGCCCAGGGCGAGTTCCCGGTCTATGTCAGCCGCATCCGCAACGACCCCACCGTCGAGCACGGTCTGAACCTCTGGGTCGTGGCCGACAACCTGCGCAAGGGCGCGGCCCTCAACGCCGTCCAGATCGCCCAGCTCCTGCACGAGCGTGGCCTGATCAAGACCAAGGCCATCGCCTAAGGCGCATCTACTCCTCTTCCCGCTCAGGGGGAGAGGAGGTGTCGGCGAGATTCCTGGGCCGAAGTCCGCCAGCTGTCGCGCGATTGGGCCTTGTCCGAGCCTCGGCCCGGCCTAGGTAGGGAACCCGCTACAAGCTGACGCCTCGAAAGTCCGCCGCCGTGACCCAGCCCGCCTCGATCGACCGCACGGCGCTGGGCGCGGGGATCCTCTGCTATTTCATCTGGGGGTTCGTGCCCCTGGCCTTCCAGGCCATCGGCCAGCTTGGGGTCGGCCCCTGGGAGACCCTGGCCCACCGCACCATCTGGGGCGCGCCGACGGCCCTGATCTTCGTGCTGCTGGCCAGCCAGTGGGCCCAGGTGGTTGGGGTCTTCCGCCAGCCCAAGGTGCTGGCCTGGCTGGCCCTCTCGGCCGGGCTGATCGCCGTTAACTGGATGATCTTCATCTGGGCGGTCAATTCCGGCCGGGTGCTGGAATCCAGCCTCGGCTACTACATCACCCCGCTGATCAACATGGCCGCCGGAACCCTGCTGTTCCGCGAGCGCATGGACCGCATCGGGGTGGCCGCCATCGTGCTCGCGGTGGTGGGCGTGATCATCCAGGCCGTGGCGCTGGGACACCTTCCCCTCGTGTCCCTGGCGCTCGCCTTCTCCTTCGGCGGCTACGGGGTGGTGCGCAAGCAGGTGGCGGCCGACGCCCAGACCGGCCTGTTCATCGAATGCCTGCTGCTCGCCATCCCCAGTTTCTTCTTCGTGCTCTGGCTGGAAGGGCAGGGCGGCGGTCACTTCCTGCAGTCGCCGGCCACCATCGCCTGGCTGATCGCCTCGGGACCCATCACGGCCGTGCCCCTGGTGCTGTTCGCCTGGGCGGCGCGGCGGATCCCCCTGTCCTTCATGGGCTTCCTGCAGTTCATCGGCCCCACCATCGCCTTCGTGATCGGCGTGACCCAGGGCGAGGCCTTCACCCCCCTGCGGGCGATCTCCTTCGTCTTTATCTGGGGTGGGGCGGCGGTCTTCACCTACGGCGCCTGGCGCCGCAGCCGCGCCCTGCCAAGCCCCGTGGTGGCCTGACCTCACCACCACTCACCCCGGCGACCGCCGGGGGCCAGATGCACGACGGGCGCTCGGAGTTGGCCCGCACGTTCGTGTGGTTCGTGTGGTTCGTGGTTCCAAGTCTTGAAGACCTCGCGGGGTCGAGGCCCATCAGCTTGTCCACGAACCACACGAACATGGGAATTCTCACCCAGGGTCGGAGATGAATCTGGGCCCCGGCCTTCGCCGGGGTGAGCGGATCTTACAAGGATCCGTAGGCCGCCTCGATCAGCGCCTTTGGGCGTTGGTCGCCGATCAGGTCGGTGGACTGGCGGTTCATCACATAGGCGCCGGCCAGACCCGTCTGCGGGTCGGCGAACACACAGGAACCACCCCAGCCGGAGTGGCCGAAGGTCTGCTCCCCGGGCCCCCAGACCTTCACCGGGGCGTTGCGCATGAAGCCCGCCCCCCAGCTCATCTCGAAGGGCAGGACCAGGTCCTGGCCACCGATGCGCTCGCGGGACGCCTCGGCGATCAGGGCCGGCGACAGGATGACCTCGCCGTCCAGCCAGCCGTCATTGGCCAAGGCGCCGAACAGGCGCGCAAGCGCCAAGGCCGTGGCGTGGCCGTTGGCCGAAGGGATCTCCGTGCGCCGCCACTCGGCCTGACCGCGCCCGCCGGCGGAGGACCAGGGGGTGAGGAAGGCCGCCCGCGTGGCCGCGTTGATCTCCCCGAACTTCGCCGCGCCCTTGGGGCGCTGCATGTCGGCGGCGCGGCCGTGCTCGGCGTCCGGCAGGCCGATCCACAGGTCCAGCTCGAAGGGGGTGGCCAGGTCCTGACGCAGGGCGGTTCCCATGGTCCGGCCGTCCACCCGGCGGAAAATCTCCCCGGCGATATAGCCGAAGGTCACCGGGTGATAGCCGCTGGCGGTTCCGGGCGGCCACAGAGGCGCCATGGCCGCCAGCCTGGCGCAGATGGCGTCCCAGTCGAACCACAGGGACGGCTCCATGGGATCTGGGAAGCCCGACAGCCCCGCCTGGTGGCTCATGGCCTGCTCGACGGTGATGGAGGCCTTGCCGGCCGCGGCGAACTCAGGCCAGACGCTGGCGACGGTCTGGCCGTAGTCCAGCTTTCCGGAGTCCACCAGCCGGGCGATCAGCAGGGCGGCGATCGCCTTGGTGCTGGAGAAGATGCTGGTGAGCGTCGTGTCGCTGAAGGGCTGCGTGCGCTGACGGTCGGCGAACCCGGCCCAGAGGTCGACCAGAACCTCGCCCTTGCGGACCAGGGAGAACCGCGCCCCCAGCTCCTCGCCCCTGGCGAAATTGGCCTCGAAGGCTTCCCGGACCGCGTAGAAGGTCGGGGCGCAGGTTCCGAAGATCTCGGTCAGATCAGCCGCTCCATGCGCACTGTCGGCGACGCGGCTTTCAGTCGTTGGGCCATGGCCACGACGGGCAGTTCGGCGGCGTTCCAGATCTGGGCGGCGCTGATGGTCTCGGCCACCCCGCCGACGGCGCGGGCCAGGGCGTAGGAGGTGGTCAGCCCGTCGATCAGGGCCGCGCCGAACAGGGCCGACAGTAGGTCGCCGGTGCCCTTGGGGGCGCTATCGGCGCGGGGGTGGGCGGCCAGCCAGGCCTCCTTCTTGTCGGCATAGATCACCCCGATCTCGCCGCCGCGCTGCACGGAGGACACCATCACCGGACGGCCCAGCAGGCGGGCGGCGTGCAGGGCCTGGGTGGGGTCGCGGGTCTCGGCCCCGGTCATGCGCTGCAGCTCCCAGGCGTTGGGGGCGACGATGTCGGCGCGGGGGACCAGCTCGCCGATCACCGCCTCGGCCACGTCGGCGGCGACGTAGAGGCCCTTGCCGGCGTCGCCGAGGGTGGGATCAACGATGATGATGGGCTTGCGGACGCCGGTCTCGCGCGGGGCGGCCCGCACGGCGTCGATGGCGCGGGCGGCGGCGCGAACCTGGGCGGCGGAGGCGAAATAGCCGGTGAGCACCAGGTCGGTCTGGGCGAACAGGCCATTGGCCTCGATGCCGTCGAGCATGCCTTCGATGGCTTCCACCGGAACCGAGGCCCCGCCGGGGGCGCCCCAGCCGGGGTGGCGGCCATAGAGGACGGTGGGCACCACCATGGTGTCGATGCGGAAGGGCGCCAGGGCCTGGGCCTGGGCGGTCCCGCCGACACGGCTGGCGGCGACATGACTGGAGATGACGAGCGCTAGCGGCATGGCAGGCTTGTTAGCCGAGCCCACAGGGCGGCGCTAGCTCAACACGTAAAACGTCATCCCCGGCGCTTGGGGGGCTCGGCGGACTGGAGAATCGCCGGCGCCGGGGATGACGAAGGGCAGGACCTAGTAGCGGTAGTGATCGGGCTTGAACGGACCGGCCTCGGGCACACCGATATAGTCGGCCTGGTCCTTGGACAGGGTGGTCAGCTTGGCGCCGAGCTTGCCCAGGTGGAGCATGGCCACCTTCTCGTCGAGGTGCTTGGGCAGGGTGTAGACCTTGGTTTCGTACTTGGCGCCGTTGGTCCACAGCTCGAGCTGGGCCAGCGTCTGGTTGGTGAAGGAGGCGCTCATCACGAAGCTGGGGTGGCCCGTCGCGTTGCCCAGGTTCACCAGGCGGCCTTCCGACAGCAGGATGATCTTCTTGCCGTCCGGGAACTCGACGTGGTGGACCTGGTCCTTGATCTTGTCCCACTTGAAGTTCTTCAGGCCGGCGACCTGAATTTCCGAGTCGAAGTGGCCGATGTTGCAGACGATGGCGTTGTTCTTCATCGCCCGCATGTGATCGACGGTCAGGACGTCCTTGTTGCCGGTCGCGGTGACGAAGATGTCGGCCTTGTCGGCGACGTCTTCCATGGTCTGGACCTCGTAGCCCTCCATGGCCGCCTGCAGGGCGCAGATCGGGTCGATCTCGGTGACGATGACGCGGGCGCCGCCGTTGCGCAGCGAGGCGGCCGAGCCCTTGCCCACGTCGCCATAGCCCAGGACCACAGCGACCTTGCCCGAGAGCATGACGTCGGTGCCGCGGCGGATGGCGTCCACCAGGCTTTCACGGCAGCCATAGAGGTTGTCGAACTTGGACTTGGTGACGCTGTCATTGACGTTGATGGCGGGGAACGGCAGCTCGCCGCGTTCCGACATCTGGTACAGGCGGTGGACGCCCGTGGTGGTCTCTTCCGACACGCCCTTGCAGGCGTCGCGGATGCCCGAATAGAAGCCCGGCTTTTCCTTGAGGTAGCGCTTCATCACCGCGAACAGCGCTTCTTCTTCCTCGTTCTGCGGGTTGGAAAGGACGGACGGGTCCTTCTCGGCCTTGGGGCCGAGCACGCAGAGCAGGGTGGCGTCGCCGCCGTCGTCGAGGATCAGGTTCGGGTAGCCGCCGTCATGCCACTCGAAGATGCGGTGGGCGTATTCCCAGTACTCCACCAGGTTCTCGCCCTTGATGGCGAAGACCGGGGTGCCGGCCGCGGCGATGGCGGCGGCGGCGTGGTCCTGGGTGGAGAAGATGTTGCACGAGGCCCAGCGGACTTCGGCGCCGAGGGCTTCCAGGGTCTGGATGAGCACGGCGGTCTGGATGGTCATGTGCAGGGAGCCGGCGATGCGGGCGCCCTTCAGCGGCTGGGCCTTGCCGAACTCGGCGCGCACGGCCATCAGGCCCGGCATTTCGGTTTCGGCGATCTCGATTTCCTTGCGACCGAAGTCGGCGAGGGTGATGTCTTTCACGACATAGTCGGTCATCAGGGCTTCCTGTCGGCGCGAATGCAATTGCGGGCTCTATAGCCGCGCGCGGGCAAGCCTGCAAGAAAACATATAAAGATGTCTTTATATGATGCGGCTTACCGCCAGAAAGGCTTGGCGTCGGCCAGGGCCTTCATCTGCTTGGCCGCCGCCTTCAGGGCCTTGGGCCGCTTGGCGTCGCGCGCCGAGATCAGGTCGCGCGCGCCCTCCGCGTCCTCGGTCGCCAGCCGCGCCACCAGGGTCCTGGCCACGGCGGCGTCATTGAGCTCGCCCAGGGTGTCCTGCAAGGCCTTCAGCTTCCGCAGATGCCGGCGGCCGGGCTCGGCGGTGAACAGGGGGGCGAAGGCCTCGGCGGCGTAGCGCAGCTTCTTGGCGGCGATCCGGGCGGTGTGTCGGCCCGCGTCGTCCAGGGCCCGCAGGTCGTGACCCAGCTTCAGCAGCTTCTTCCAGCGGCGCTCCAGAGCCTTGGCGGCGAAGTCGCGGGCCGAGCGGCGGCCGCGCTCCCCGTCCCGCCAGGCGCCGGTCTCCACCCAGGCGGTGGTCTCCAGCACCAGGTCGCGGAAACGTTTGGAGGCCACCGCAGCGGCCGCCTTGGCGTGGGCCTGGGCGCGCGCGGCGGCGATCTTGGGGGCCAGCGGGGTCCGGTCGCCTGCGATCTCCAGATTGTCCTGCGCGAAGACGTCCAGGTCGCGGGCCTCGTCGCAGGCGCCCGACAGCCATTTCAGCTCGGCCTTGAGGTCAGCCACCTTCGGATCGTCGACCACCGCCTTGAAGGTGCTCAGGGCGCTGCGCAGCCGGCGCACGGCGACCCGGAGCTGGTGCAGGGCGTCTTCGTTCTCCGCCTCGCGCAGCACCACGCCATTGGCGGCGATCTGGACGAGCGCGTTGCGGGCGATAGTCTGGAAGGCCACGCCCGCCGTCCCGCCCCGCCGCAGCGGCGCCTTGTCGTGCCGCCGGGGTTCGCGCTCCGTCCCGCTGCGCAGGGCCTGGCCCTGCGAGGCCTTGCCGTCGAAGGAAAGATAGAGCGGCGCGGTCACCGAGAGCTGACGGGCCAGGGCGAAGAGCGCCGCCGGGTCTCCGGACTTCAACTCAAGCTCCAGCTCGCACAGGCTGCGGCGCCTGCCGTCCGTGGTGATGTCCCCCTGGTCGAGGGCCATCTCGATCTGCGTGTCTTCATAGGTGAAGGTGCGCTGCTGGCGGGTGACACGAACGGTGAAGACGGGCTCCAGGGCCTTGCGCTGCGCGGGCTTCAGGGCCGCCTTCACCGCCGGCATGGACAGGTTCAGGGTGTCGCCGGCGACCTTGGCCTCATGCTCCTCGCGGGCGAAACCGTCGCCACGCTTCAAGGTCTGGATGCGTTTGCCGTTGCTCTCCCGCAGGCGCAACGAGATGTGCGCGGCCTGCAGGTGGCGGTCGGGCGTGTCGAAATAGACGGCGGTGAAGTGCTTGGTTTCGGCCACGCCCACCGGGGCGGCGGCCAGCAGGGCCGTCACATCCTGCGGTTCGCAGAGGAACTTCAACTCGATCTCGTCGGCGCCCATGCGCTAGATGCTCCTGCCGCCCGATTCAGAATGGGCGCCCATACGAGGAGTGCTCCATGAACGCCCCCTTCAACGCCGTCCTTGATGAAACGCAACCGCGGCGCGATTGGTCCCTGGACGAGGTGGAGGCGCTGTTCGAACTGCCGTTCATGGACCTGGTGTTGCGCGCGGCGCAAGTCCATCGCATGTGGTTCGACCCCACCGAGGTCCAGCTCTCCCAGCTGCTGTCGGTGAAGACCGGGGGCTGCCCCGAGAACTGCGGCTATTGCAGCCAGTCCCAGCACTTCAAGACCGCCACCACCGCATCCAAGCTGCTGGACGCCGACACCGTGATCGCCGCGGCCGCCGAGGCCAAGGCCGGCGGGGCGCAGCGGTTCTGCATGGGCGCGGCCTGGCGCGACCTGAAGGATCGCGACGTGCCCAAGGTGGCGCAGATGATCGCCGGCGTGAAGGCGCTGGGCCTGGAGACCTGCGCGACGCTCGGCATGCTGACCCGGGATCAGGCCCAGTCCCTGAAGGACGCCGGCCTCGACTACTACAATCACAATCTCGATACCGGTCCCGACTACTACGACAAGGTGGTCACCACGCGGACCTACCAGGACCGCCTCGACACGCTGGAGGCCGTGCGCTCGGTGGGGATGAGCACCTGCTGCGGCGGCATCGTGGGGATGGGCGAGACCCGCCGCGACCGCGCGGGCCTGCTGCATACGCTCGCCACCCTGCCGGCCCATCCCGACTCGCTGCCCATCAACGACCTGATGCCCATCCCGGGCACGCCGCTGGGAGACTCCACACCCGTGGACGGCATCGAGTTCGTCCGCATGATCGCGGTGGCCCGCATCCTCTGCCCCAAGACTGTGGTGCGGCTGTCGGCCGGCCGCGAACACATGAGCCGGGAGCTGCAGGCCCTCTGCTTCCTGGCCGGGGCCAATTCCATGTTCATCGGCGGCAAGCTGCTGACCACCGCCAACCCGGACAAGGACACCGACGCGGCCCTGATGGCCGATCTCGGCTTGCGCCCCATGACAATGGGCGCC
>NZ_JANPJP010000237.1:0-4013 GCF_031425575.1 Phenylobacterium sp. | reverse complement strand
GGCGCGGCGCGGGTGATATCGGCGTAGACGCCGTCGTGGCGGACCCTCACGGCGCCCTGGGTCGGCAGGTAGTTGCCGTAGACCGCGCGCATCAGGGTGGACTTGCCCACCCCGGACTCGCCCGCGAGCACGACGCACTCGCCGGGCGACACCTCCAGGGTCAGGCGCTCGAACACAGGGATGGAAGCTGAGTCGGCGTTGTGCAGGACGAAGGTCTTGGCCAGGTCCTCGACGACAATGAGGGGAAGGGTGCTCATGGTGTGACCTAGATCTGCAGGACGGAGGAGACGAGGAGCTGGCTGTAGGGATGCTGGGGGTCGTCCAGCACCTGATCGGTGAGGCCGGTCTCCACGACGAAGCCGTTCTTCATGACGATCAGCCGGTCGGCCATCAGGCGGGCCACGGCCATGTCGTGGGTGACGATGATCACCGCCAGGCCGAGATCGCGGACCAGTTCACGCAGCAGGTCGAGCAGGCGGGCCTGGACCGAGACGTCGAGACCGCCGGTGGGCTCATCCATGAACACCAGGCGGGGCCCGTGGATCAGGTTGCGCGCCACCTGGATGCGCTGCTGCATGCCGCCGGAGAAGTTGCGCGGCTTGTCGTCGATGCGGCGGGTGTCGAGCTCGACACGCTCCAGCCATTCGATGGTGGCCGCACGCATCCGGCCATAGTGCCGGTCGCCGAGGTTCATCAGCGGCTCGGCGACATTGGCGCCGCCGGAGACCCGCATGCGCAGGCCGTCGCGCGGGTTCTGGTGCACGAAGCCCCATTCCTCGCGCTGCATGCGCCGGCGGTCGGGCTCGTTGAGGCCGTAGATATCGGTCAGGCCAAAGCGGCTGGTGTCGAACTCCACCTTGCCGGCCGAGGGCGGCAGCTTGCCCGAGATGGCGTTCAGCAGGGTGGTCTTGCCCGAGCCGCTCTCGCCCACGATGCCCAGCACTTCGCCGGGGCGCAGTTCGAAGGACACATTGCGGCAGCCCACCACGTGGCCGTAGGACTTGGTGAGGTCGGTGACCCGCAGCAGCGGTGCGGCCTGGGTCATTCCGGAGGCCGCTTGCGGCCGGGTCATCACTTCGGCATCCATCACGCCGGCTCCTTGTCGAGGGCGGCGAGCTGATGGCCCGCCATCGGGCCGGCGTGGCCGGCGGCGCGGCGTTCAGCGCAGAAGTTGCTGTCGGAGCAGACGAACATCCGCTCGCCGGAGTCATCCAGGACCACCTCGTCGAGGTAGCTTTGCTCGGCGCCGCAGAGGGCGCAGTCCTCTTCCCAGGTCTGGGTCTCGAAGGGGTGATCCTCGAAGTCCAGGCTGCGGACATTGGTGTAGGGCGGCACGGCGTAGATGCGCTTCTCGCGCCCGGCGCCGAACAGCAGGATGGCCGGGTTTTGGCCCAGCTTGGGGTTGTCGAACTTGGGGATGGGCGAGGGGCTCATCAGGTAGCGCTCCTCGATCATGGTGGGATAACCCACCGTCGAGGCGATGTAGCCGTGGGCGGCGACGCTCTCATAGAGGGAGACGTACTGCAGGCCGTATTCCTCATAGGCGTGCATGGCGCGGGTCTCGGTCTCGCGGGCTTCCAGGCCGCGCAGCGGCTCGGGCTGCGGCACCTGGAAGACCAGGACCTGGCCCTCGGTAAGTCCCTTTTCGGGGATGCGGTGGCGGGTCTGGATGATGGTCGCCTCGCCGGTCTCCTCGGTGGTGGCCACGTCGGCCACCTGGGCGAAGAAGCGGCGGATCGAGACGGCGTTGGTGGTGTCGTCGGCGCCCTGGTCGATGCACTTGTAGACATCGTCAGGACCGATGATCGCCGCGGTCAGCTGGATGCCGCCCGTGCCCCAGCCATAGGGCACCGGCATTTCGCGTGACCCGAAGGGCGCCTGGTATCCGGGGATGGCCAGGGCCTTCAGAATCGCGCGGCGGATCATCCGCTTGGTCTGCTCATCCAGGTACGCGTAGTTGTAGTAGCGCTCAGGCTCGTTGGGACGCGCGGTCATTCGGCGGCTTCCTTCATCGCGGCGGCGCGCTCGGCGTAGTCGCGGCGCTGGCGGCGGATCAGTTGCAGGTCGGCCTGGAAGTCGACGTAGTGCGGCAGTTTCAGGTGCTGCACGAAGCCGGAGGCCTCCACATTGTCGGAGTGGTAGAGGACAAATTCCTCATCCTGGCAGGGGGCCGAAGCCTCGCCAGCGGCCGAGTCCCGGAGGGCGCGGTCGACGATGGCCATGGACATCGCCTTGCGCTCGCAGTGGCCGAAGGTCAGGCCGTAGCCGCGGGCGAACTGCGGGGCGGTGTCGACGCCGCCGCCGTAGGTGGAGATCATCTGGCACTCGGTCAGGGTCAGCTCGCCGATCTCGATGGCGAAGCCCAGTTCGTCGGGGATGAACTCGACGGCCACCTCGCCCAGGCGAATCTCGGCGCAGAGCGGGTGGGTCGAGCCCCAGCCGCGCTGCGACGAGTAGGCCAGGGAAAGCAGGAAGCCCTCGTCGCCACGGGCCAGGGCCTGCAGGCGCTGGTCGCGGCCGGCCGGGAAGGCCATCGGCTCGCGGGTCAGGTCGAAGGGCGCGGGCGCCTCGTCGGTCCGGGTGTCGGGCTCGAGCAGGTCCTCGTGGGCGAAGACAGATGCGATGGTAGCCATGGGGTAGGCCTGAGCTTCCTCGGCCTCCAGGGCGCCTTCGACCGGCGTCTCGCCGTTGGCGGCCAGGGTGAAGTCCAGCAGCCGGTGGGTGTAGTCGAACGTCGGGCCAAGCACCTGGCCGCCGGGGATGTCCTTGAACGCCGCCGAGATCCGCCGGCGGACGGCCATCTGACCGGTCTCCACCGGCAGGGAGGCGCCGAAGCGGGGCAGGGTGGTGCGATAGGCCCGGGTCAGGAAGATGGCTTCCGGCAGGTCGCCGCGCGCCTGCTTGACGGCCAGGGCCGCGAGGTCGCGATCATAGCAGGAACCTTCGCTCATCACCCGGTCGACCGAGAGCGAAAGCTGCTCGCGGATCTGATCGGTCTCGATCTCCGGGATGGAGACGTCGCCCCGGCGATCCTCGGCGAGCCAGCGGTGCGCGTTGGTGATCGCCCGCTCGCCGCCCTTAACTGCCACATAGGCCATGTCAGTCTCCCTTGATGGTGATGCGCGTCGAACGCGGCAGCGCGGTCACGCGGTCGCCGGCGACGAAGATGAAGTCCACGCCGAACTGGAACCGCTCGTGGTTGGCCTGGACCTGGGCCCAGAATCCGTCCGGCAGGCCCGCGAGGGCCAGGGTCGTTTCGGTCTTGATACCCGGGCCGGTGAGTACGACCTGGCGCCCGCCCTCCAGGGCCGGCAGCTGGATGACCAGGGTGGTGGAGCGATCGGGATACTTGGCGTCACCCACGTTGAAGGCGGAGGGCGCCGGGGCCGAGCTGATGTCGGAGATCAGGGCGAAGGCCGCGGCCAGCGGATCCTCGGTGAGCGGGGCGCCGCAGTGGAAGCGGATCCAGCCCTCGGCGAGCCCGCCGCGCAGACGCGGATCGAGCCAGATCAGGGTCTCGAAGTCGAAGAGGGTCAGGGCGATGGCCCCGGCCGCGCGATCCAGGCCCTGAGGCGCGTCGGGGGCGAAGGCCAGGTCATGGATGACGCCCGGGCGGGCCATGCATTCCATCACCTTGCGGAAAACGGCCTGGCTGCCCCGGGTGGGGTCGGCGAAAGCGGGTGCGATATCGGCGAGATCGAGGACGGCGGACATCAGCCGGGGCTCCGGGTGCGGACCATGGTGAAGAAGTCGACCTTGGTGGCCGCGGCCTTGCGCGCGGCCGTGTCGCGGCGCTCGTCCTGGGTCCTGGCCAACTTGGCGATCACGGCCCCCTCGACGGCGGGGCGCAGGTCAGCCGATTGCATCATGGCGTCCACAGCCGCAGCGATCTCCGCATGCTTGCGGTCGCGCCCGGCCACATAGCCGATCCCGGTCTCGCCGCTCTCGAGCCGCACGGCGGCGCGGGTCACGGTCATCTCGCCGAGGTTGAAGGCGTCGCCGGCGCCGCCCAT
>NZ_JANPJP010000236.1:0-52028 GCF_031425575.1 Phenylobacterium sp. | reverse complement strand
CCGGCGCGGGGGCCGTTGGTCATCATCACGATGCGGTCTGAGAGCAGCACAGCCTCGTCGACATCGTGGGTGATCATCAGGACAGTGTTCTTCAGCGCCGTCTGAATCTCCATGACACTATCCTGCAGATGGGCGCGGGTCAGGGCGTCCAGGGCGCCGAAGGGTTCGTCCAGCAGCAACACCTTGGGCTGCATGGCCAGGGCCCGGGCGATGCCCACCCGCTGCTTCATGCCGCCGGAGATTTCCGAGGGGCGCTTGTCGCGGGCCGCGGTCATCTTGACCAGGTCGAGGTTATGCAGGGTCCAGTCGCGGCGCTCGGCGGCCGACTTCTTGCCGGCGAACACCTTGTCCACCGCCAGGCGGACGTTCTCCTGCACCGACAGCCAGGGCAGCAGGGAGTGGTTCTGGAACACCACCGCCCGCTCCGGCCCCGGCACCTCAACGGCTTCGCGATCGAGGATCACCGCGCCGGTGGTCACGGGAATCAGGCCGGCCACCACATTGAGCAGGGTGGATTTCCCGCAGCCGGAGTGGCCGATGATGGAGACGAACTCTCCCTGGTCGACCTGCAGGTTGATGTCGCGCAGCACCTCCGAACGGCTCGCGCCCTTCTCAAAGGTTACGCCGACGGCTTCGATGGAGAGATAGGCCTTGGCCATGGTCGGGCTCCTTAGCTCAGCGCGTTGCCGCGCGAGACGAGGCGGCCGGCGAAGGCCACGATGCGGTCGAGGAAGAAGCCGGTGAGACCGACCCAGGCCAGGGCCACGACGATGTCGGAGATGCGGGAGGCGTTGTACTGGTCCCAGATGAAGAACCCGACGCCGACGCCCCCCAGCAGCATCTCCGAGGCGACGATGGCCAGCCAGCTCATACCGACCCCGATGCGCAGGCCGGTGAAGATGTAGGGCGTGGTGGCCGGCAGCAGGATCTTGAAGAAGTACTCCACCGGCGACAGGCGCAGCACCCGGGCGACGTTGACGTAATCGTCGGGAATGTTCCGCACGCCGACGGCGGTGTTGATGATGATCGGCCAGATCGAGGTCACGAAGATCACGAACAGGGCCGAGGGGTTGGCCTCGTGGAAGGCGGCCAGCGAGATCGGCAGCCAGGCCAGGGGCGGCACGGTCCGCAGCACCTGGAAGATCGGATCCAGGCCCCGATGCGCCCAGCGGTTGGCCCCGATCAGCACCCCCAGCAACACCCCGCAGACCGCCGAGATGGAGAAGCCCAGGGCCACCCGCTGCAGGCTGGTGGCGATATGCCAGAAGAGGCCCTTGTCCACCCCGCCGCGGTCATAGAACGGGTCGACGATCAGCTCGCGGGATTCCAGCCAGATGCGCGACGGCGATGGCAGGCCGTCATAGGAGTCGCCGCACACCAACTGCCAGACCGTCATGATGACCAGCAGGGTGAAGGCCGGCGGCAGGACGGCGGCGGCCGTCGCCGAGGCCCGGCGGGTCAGCCCGGCGAAGGGCCGGAGCGACAGGTCGGGAAGGTCCACGGCGACCGGTTGCCTGGCGGTGAATTCAGGCTTGGGAAAACTCATCGGCGCGCCCCCTAGACCAGTTTCTTGATGGGCTGGCTGGCGAGATAGGCGGCCGGGTTGGCGGGGTCGAAGACCTTGCCGTCGAAGAAGCGCTCCACACCGCGGCTGTCGCCGGCCGGGGCCGGTTGGCCGATGGCCGCGGCGGCCGCCCGCCAGATGTCGGAGCGGTTGACCTTGTTCACCAGGGCCTTGGTGTTGGTGGCCTTGGGCAGGACCCCCCAGCGCACGTTCTCGGTGGCGAACCAAAGGTCGTGGGACTTGAAGGGGAAGCTGGCGTTGTCGGCCCAGAACTTCATGGTGTGAGGCGATTTGGCCACCTTGCGGCCGTCGCCATAGTCGATGGTCCCCTGCAACCTGGGCAGGATGTCGCCCATCGGCACGTTGATATACTGGCGGCCCGAGACGATAGAGCACATGGCCGGGCGGTTGCTCATCTTGTCGCACCAGAGCTGGGCCTCCAGCACCGCGGCGGTGAGCGCCTTGGCGGCGCGCGGATAGCGGTCCACCCAATCGGCGCGCATGCCGAGCGCCTTCTCCGGGTGGTTCATCCAGATCTCGCTGGTGGTGGTGGCGGTGTAGCCGATCCTCTGGTTCACAGTCTGGGCGTTCCAGGGCTCGCCGACGCAGAAGGCGTCCTGGGTGCCGGCCTTCAGGTTGGCCACCATCTGCGGGGGCGGGATGACGATGGTGGAGACGTCGGTCTCGGGATTGATGCCGGCCGCCGCCAGCCAGTAGCGGATCCACAGGTCGTGGGTCCCGCCCCGGAAGGTCATGGCGATCTTAGCCGGGTTCTTGGCGGCCTTGAGCTGGGCGAACTTGGCCTTGGTGCCGGCGGCGTTGAGGCCGACCTTCACGGCCTTGAGGTCGTTGCCAACGGAGATGGCCTGACCGTTGGTGTTCAACCGGGCCAGGATGTACATCGGCAGCGGCTTGCCCCCGGTCTGGACGCCCAGGGTGAACTGCAGGGGCATGGGCGACAGGATATGCGCCCCATCGATGCCGCCGCCCCCGGACCCCAGCACCAGGTTGTCGCGGGTGGCCGCCCAGGAAGCCTGTTTCACCACCTCCACATCCGGCAGGCCGTGCTTGGCGAACAGACCGCGTTCCTTGGCGATGATCAGGGGCGAGGCGTCGGTCAGGGCGATGAAGCCCATCCGCGCCTTGGCCACTTCGGGGCCTGCGCCGGCGGCGAAGGCGCCGGAAGGGAAGGCGGCCTTGGCGGCGGCCAGGGTGGCCGCCGCGGCGACGATGGCGTTGCGTCGGGTCAGGCCAGTGTCGGTCTTGTCGGTCATGATCAGGGTCCGCCTAGAGCTTGTATTCGAGGGTGAGCCAGGCCTTGGAGCGCGAGGCCGGGGACGCGAGGGTTCCGGCGGGCACGGTGGCCTCGCGCCGGAAGTCGGCATATTTCAGCGCGATCGACAGCTTGGCTGTGAGGGCGGCGGTGAGCTGCACATCCCACTCCGACCCCAGGTCCGCACCCGTCCGCTGGTCGTCGAAGTCGTGGTAGCGGACGATCAGGTCGGTGTTGAACAGGTAGGTCCGCCGGAAGCGCGGCTTGACGTTGAAGCTGACGTTCTTGTCCTCGATCCCGTCGGCGAAGCTCTTGTTGCCGCCCGGCGAGACGAAGGCGTCCGACCAGCCCTGGAAGGCGTGGACGGTGGCCAGCGGCGTGGTGAAGCCCCGCGCTCCGTTCCCCTCGAGAGACTCGTAGCCGAGCTTTACGGTGTAGATGTCGAAGGTTCCGGCGACGTCTGCGGCCACATAGTCGAGGTCGAAGTCTGCGGTGTTGCCGCGATACTCGCTCTGAACGGCGTAGGTGGCGTTGTAGGCGACCTGGTAGAGGCCGAGCCAGGCCTTGCCTGAGGCCTTGCCCCCCTTGGTGATGGACGAATTGATCGCCGAGTTTCCGAAATCCAGGGCGTAGACGAAGCCCTGCAGGCGCAGAGCCTCGGCCGGCGACCAGGTGACGTTCAGCAGGTGGCTGTCGCTGTCCCAGTCGCGCATCTCGCCCAGGATGCGGTTGATGTGGGTGACATAGGCGTATGTCCCCTTCACCCGGCCCAGGGCGAAGTCGGCCCGGACGCTGTCGAAGGTCTGCTCGTCCTGGCGCCAGCCGACATTGCCGACGAAGCGCTGGTCATCCAGCAGGATGCGCTGGCGGCCGGCGGTGATCTGCAGGGCGCCGTTCGGTGTCCAGGTGAGGTGGGCGCGGTTCAGCTCAGTGACGTCGGGATCGTTGATGATCGGATAGCGGGCCTTGTCGGCGCCGTTCAGGGGCAGGGTCGCGGCGCCCGGCACGTTGACGGCGAAGTGCTCGGGGCCGATCTGCCGGACGTCCTCGAACTCGATCAGGCCCTTGAAGCCCTTGAAGTCGGCGGTCTCCCAGCCGAGGCGGGTACGGACCGTGAAGGCCTGGCCGTCCTCCCGCAGCACCGGGGTCCGGGTTTGATCGACGCCCTCGTACCGGGCGCGCACCTCCAGCAGCAGTCGGCCCGCGGCGATCTGGTCGCTTAGGGTCAGCTCGGGCGCGGGTGGCGGCGCGGGCTCGGCGAGCGCCTCCGCCTCGGGGTCGAGGGCCAGCGCCGGATCAACCTCCTGAGCCTGGGCCAGCCCCGCCCAGAGAAGGGCTGCGACACCTGATCCCAGGGCGAGCCGTGTCTTGGTTCTTTTCATGCCTGCATCCCCCGCGGCCAAAAAAAAACGCCCGGCGAAGCCGCGGCGCGGCCTCTCCGGACGTCGTTGTCCCTTCCATCCGACGATCATCGCCGGCGGCCCTGTCGGGCCTGCGCGGAACCTCGTTGCCCCGCGTGTCGCCCCTAGGGAGAGGCCGGCGGCGCGGCGCGGCAATCGGAAACCGGCGCTATCTGAGACGATAGGCGCCAAGCGACGCCATATTGCACAGCAGCAAAGCAGCCAGGGGCGCCTCGTTGCTCGGAATTCGCGCGTTTTGACTCCTGGGCACGGCGGGAAACACCGTTCTGACGGGGCTCCAGGGCCGCTTTATGCCCCGCGACGGGGCGAGATCGACCCTCTCCCATCGATGAGACGGGTCGCGGAAGCCGGGATTCGACGGGTTTCTCGCTGCACCAGCGAAGGCTCAGCCCTGCTGAGCGTCCTCGGCCTCCGCCGCCTCGAAGGCTGCGCGGCGGGCCTCCATCTGGGCCATCCGCTCGGCGCGCATGGCGGGATCCCAGGCATTGCGAGGGCCCACATGCATGCCGCCGTCCACCAGCATGCTGACACCGGTGACAAAGGCGCTTTCGTCACTGACGAAGAACAGGCAGGCGTTGGCGATGTCTTCCGGGAGGCCCGGCTTGGCGATGGGCTGGGCGTCGGGGGCGGTCTGGGCCATGCCCTGCTTGATCATGGTGGCCATGCCGGCCGGCACCACCGCGCTGGGGGTGAAGATGTTGGTGAGGATCAGGCCAGGACAGATGGCGTTCACGCGCACCCCCTCGCGGGCCAGTTCGGCGGCCGCCACCTTGGTAAGGTGGATGACGCCGGCCTTGGCCACGGAATAGGCGATGGGCCCGGCGCCGGCCTGGGTTCCGGCGATCGAGGCGGTGTTGACGATCGCGCCGCCGCCGCGGGCCTTCATGTGCGGCAGGGCGTAGCGCATGCCCAGCGCCACCGAACGCAGCAGCAGGTTCTGACTGAGGTCCCAAGCCTCGCCGGTCATATCCTCCAGCCGGGCGGGCGAGCCGCCGGCCCCGGCGTTGTTGAACAGGATGTCCAGCCCGCCGAAGGTTTCGGCGCAGGCGGCCATCAGGCTTTCGATCTGGCTCTCCTGCATCACGTCGCAATGGCGATAAGCGACCTGACCCTCGAAGCGGGCCGCGAGCGCGGCGCCGGCGGTGTCGTCGATGTCGCCCACCATGACCCTGGCGCCCTGCGCCACGAAGAGCTCCACCGTCCCCAGGCCGATGCCGGAGCAGCCGCCGGTGATGACGGCGATCTTGTTCTTCAGGCGGTCCATAAGCGTCTCCCCACGGGGCCTGTCCGGCGACCCCTGGCGGGAAGAATGACGTCCCCCCCGGCCGCGCGCAAACCCATTCTTCGAAAAACTTCGGCGCGTGAATGGCTGTCTTCAGGCGGCTTCAGATTCCGGCCAGCTCAGATACCGACGATATATTTCGGGCGGCCAGGTCTCGGATCACAAGCTGAATCGCGGCGCATCCGGAGCCCGGCCCAACTGTACTCAACCCCAGTATTTTCAAGGCTTGCGCGATTGACTCTCCCGTCAGTCTCCGCACCCAAACTTCGAAACAATGCGCGAGTCAGGCGCGCAGACTCCCAAGCATCAGCTCCATTTGGCGTGAACGTCAGAGATTGACGGAACGGAATGCATACCTCAGGTTCGAAAATACGTCGCCATAGCGCCAGGCCGAAGAGCCATACGGGGAAGGATACCTAGGATGAATCGTAGATTCCATTTGCTGGCCGCCAGCGCGCTGGTCAGCGCCGCAGTCGCGGGCGGGGCTCATGCTCAAGGTTCGAGCGACGCGACCATGATCGAGGAACTGGTGATCACCGCCGAGAAACGCGAGCAGAGTCTGCAGGACGTGCCCGTGGCGGTTTCGGCCTTCACCTCCGAGAAGCGTGACCTGATCGGCATCAGCTCGGTGCAGGACATCACCAACTTCACCCCGGGCCTGGCCTATTCCGCAGGCACTGACCGGATCAGCCTGCGGGGCATCGGCCGCCTGACCAACAACCTGGCCTCCGAACCCGGCGTCGCCACCTATGTGGACGGGATCTACACCTCGTCGACCGTCGAAGTGGGCCGCTCGCCGCTGTTCGTCGATCGGGTCGAGATCCTGCGCGGCCCCCAGGGCACGCTCTACGGCCGCAACTCCATCGGCGGGGCGATCAACGCCATCTCCAAACGGCCCACCACCGACTTCTCAGGCGAGATCCGGGGCAGCTACGGCAACTACAACCGCCGGGTCCTTGAAGGCACGGTCTCGGGCCCCATCACCGAGGGCCTGCGTTTCCGGCTGGGCGCCTCGATGACCAAGCAGGACGAGGGCTGGTTCCACAATATCGCCGGCGGTCCCGACGAGGGCGACGTCCGCGACGAGAAGTATTTCGAAGGCCAGATCGAGGGCGACCTCGGCGAGAACGTCGACTTCTGGCTGAAGGTGGCGCGCAGCAGGTACGACAACCGCTCAGCCCCCGGCGGCCGCACCGGCGGCGGCCTGACCCCTCAGGACAGCGCCCTGATCACCCCGGGCAGCCTGTCGCCCGGCGCGGGCTACGGCTTCGCCTTCGGCCAGAACGTCGTGGCGCTTGGCCCGGCGCGCAATTCGGCCTTCGTGACCACCGGCGGCGACTTGAGGGCGTTCAGCACCAATGCTGAAACCTTCAACAAGCTCACCGACTACAGCGACCAGATCCAGACCAACGTCACCTTCCACATGGACGGGGCGGACCTGAAGTACATCGGCGGATTCCAGCACTACAAATACGCCCTGCAGAGCGACTTCGACGGCACCGCGATCCAGTCCTACACGATCCCGCTGAACCCCGGCCTGACCTCGCCCACCACCTGCACGCCCACCTTCGTGGCGCTCAACATCTGCCGTCCGCTGGTGGCGCGGCCCAATGTCGTCAGCCTGTATCAGGAGAACAAGGAGTGGTTCAGCCACGAGCTGAACCTGGCCTCCACCAATGACGGGCCGTTGCAATGGATCCTGGGCGCCTATCTCTACAATGAGAAGTATCGCCAGCCCTTCGACATCACCCTGCCCGACCAGGCCGAACTGGCCACGCCTTCCGGCGCGGCGGCCAATCCGCGGCGGATCATCTACTATACCGACCAATCCATGGAGGCCTGGTCCCGCGCCGCCTTCGGCCAGATCGACTGGCAGTTCACCGACACCCTAAAACTGACGGCGGGCCTGCGCTACACCACCGACAAGAAGAAGGGCGTGGAGTCCGGGCGACTGTTCTGCTTCGGCTGCTCGGCGGCGGTGGATCCTCGCGTCCTCGGCTCCTTCACCCCGGTGCTGGACATCACCACCTCCACCTTCTCTGGCGTACGCCCGGCCGGCGTCACCGATCCGCAGAATGGCGTCATCGGCCCGGCGGTCACCGACCCCGCCACCGGCATCCGACGCCGAGGCCTCTACGACACCTGGGACGCCTGGACCGGGACGCTCGGCCTGCAGTGGCAGCCTGACAGCAACACGCTCGCCTACGCCAAGTACAGCCGCGGCTACAAGGCGGGGGGCTTCAACTCGGGCACCATCACCGCCTTCCCGGAAACCGATTCCGAGAGCGTGGACGCCTATGAGCTGGGGTTGAAGAAGGACTGGACCGGTTCGCTGCAGACCAACATCTCGGCCTTCTACTACGACTATCAGGACGCCCAGGTGCCGGTCAGCACCCAGCCGCCCGTCGGGCCGTCCACCGCCATCTTCTACAACATCCCCAAGTCCCGCAGCATGGGGATCGAGCTGGAGAGCATCTGGCAGCCGGTCCGCAACCTGCAGATCCTGTTCAACTATTCCTTCCTGGACGCCACCATCCGCGACTCCTGCTGCATCACCGACGGCGCTGATCCGGCCGCGGTGGCGCCCGGCGCCAAGCCGGTCAGCAGCCTGGGTCCGGTGGACCCGATCACCGGCGCCCCCACCTCCCGGGGCCAGGACCTCTCGGGCAACCACCTGCCGGTCGCGCCGCGCAACAAGGTCAGCTTCAACACCAACTACACCTGGGAGTTCGAGCCGGGTTCGCTGACCGGCTCGGTGAGCTATGTCTGGCGCGACAAGGTCTTCTCCTCGATCTTCGACCGCTCCTACTACGAGGCTCCGGCCCGCAGCCAGATCGACGCGCGCGTCGCCTGGAAGGACACCGCCGACCGCTACACGGTGATCCTGTACGGCAAGAACCTGACCGACCAGGAGGACTTCGACACCATGAGCGCCACCCGGCAGACGGGTTACGCTCCGGGCGGCGCCTACAATCTCAACCGCACCTATGTCCTGGTTCCGCCGCGCACCTACGGCGTCGAGCTTCAGTACCGCTGGTAGGACCTGGACCGACCTGCAAGCGGGATCTGCTGGGCGCGCCGGCTGGCCGGCGCGCCCTACTTGCTGCGTCCCACATCTTCGCAACAGCGGGGCGTGAACAGGCCGGGAACGGGCCTGGCGAGGGCCGGCATTCGGCCGCAAACCCTTGTTGGGCAAGGCCTGGCATTGTGTCAGGACTGTAAGATCAAAGCCGTTGACGAGGCGGTACGCCTACCGCACGGTTCATTCCAAACGCGATCCGAACGCCGGTTCCTCAATTCAAGGGGCGGCTGGCGTCGGGTCAAAAAAACGGCGACCGTGGGCGTCCTCCACGGCAGGAGGAATACGTGGATCGCGGCCCCCCGATGAGCTTCAGAGTCCTGGCTCATCACCTCGCCGCCCCCCAGGTCTCCAGCTCAGACATTTCCTTCCGCGCGCCGGCGCGGCCCAAGCCATTTCACTCTCGGAGTCATTGATGACCGCGACCTCATTCGTGGGCGAACGCCCCCCTGTGGGATTGCCCACCAAGCTCCTCTACGGACTTGGCTCTGTGGCCAACGCCATCAAGGCGCGGGGTCTCTCGACCTTCCTGTTGATCTTCTACAACCAGGTGGTGGGCCTACCGCCCCAGATGGTCTCCACGGCGATCTTCATCGCCCTGATCTTCGACGCCTTCTGCGACCCCCTGGTAGGCCAGATCTCCGACAATTTCCGGTCGCCCTGGGGCCGCCGCCATCCCTTCATGTATGCGGCCGCCCTACCCGTGAGCGTGGCCTTCTTCCTGATCTGGAACCCACCCTCAGGCTGGAGTCAGGGGGAGCTGTTCGCCTACATGCTGGTCTGCTTGCTGGTGATCCGGCTGTTCGACACCTTCTTCGAACTGCCGTCCTCAGCGCTCGCGCCGGAACTGTCGGAGGACTACAACGGGCGCACCACTCTGATCGCCCTGCGCGGCATGTTCGGGGTCTTTGGCGGCCTGGGCATGACCCTGCTGGTCTACCAAGTGTTCATGAAGGAGAACCCGGATGGCAGCGGCGGCATCACCGAACGCGCCGGCTATTTCGGCTATTCGCTGTTCGCCTCCATCGTCATCTTCTGCGTCATTCTGATCTCCACCACCGGCACATTCAAACAGATCCCCTATTTGCGGCAGCCCCCGGTCCGCAAGATTGGGCTTGGGCAGATGGCGCGAGAGATCGCCAGCACCCTCAACAATCGCTCCTTCCTGGTGGCGACGGCGGCCGGGATGTTCATCGCCATCGCCTTTGGGCTGAAGAACGCCCTGGACATCTATTTCGCCCTCTACTTCTTCCTTCTCACCCAGACCCAGCTTTCGATGCTGACGGCGGTCGGGGTGATCGCCAGCCTCATGGGCGTGGCGCTCGCGCCGCGCGCCGGCGCCTGGCTCGGCAAGAAACACGCCGCCATCCTGATGTTCATCGGCGCCCTGTCCACCAGCGTGATGCCGCTGACCCTGTCCCTGATGCACCTGGCGCCCGCGGCGGGATCTGAGAACATGTTCCGCTTTCTGATGGTCGAGATGTTCTTCAGCACCACCATGGCGACAATCACCGGGGTGCTGCTGTCGTCGATGATCGCCGATGTGGTGGAGGATTCGGAGGTCAAGACGGGTCGCCGCTCCGAGGGCCTGCTGTTCTCTGCCGACAACCTGTTCAAGAAGATCGTCTCGGGCATGGGGGTGCTGATCTCCGGCAGCCTGCTGGCCTACGTGAACTTCCCGACCAACGCCAAGCGCGGGGAAGTCGATCCGGAGATCCTACGGAACCTTGCGATGATCTACCTGCCGACGGCGGTCCTGATGTTCGCCGTCGCCATCCTCTGCCTGTTCGCCTTCAAGATCGACAAGGCGGCCCATGAGTCCAACCTGGAGAAACTGAAGGACGCCGCCGTGCTGGCCGCCCAGTCCGGAGTCGATGGTCGGATAGCCCCGGGAAGCTGAACCCAGAGCCGGACATCCAAGCCGGGCCAATCACCTTGCGGCAGGAACCGCGCCCTCAGCCCAAGAGTCGCCCTTGTCTCAAGACCCACCGCAGGCGCCGAGCGCGCCGAGGCTCAACCTCTCGACCAAGCTCTCCTATGGGGTGGGCTCCATCGCCGTCGGGGTCTCCGTGCTGGGCCTGTCGGCGACCCTGCTGCAGCCCTATCTGAACCGGGTTATCGGCCTGCCCGCCCTCTGGGTCGGGACGGCGATCATGCTGACCCTGATGCTGGACGCGGTGATCGACCCAGCCATCGGCCAGTGGTCGGACAAGCTGCGCACCCGATGGGGCCGTCGGCACCCGTTGATGTACGCCTCGGCGCCCCTGATCGCGGTGGCCTGCATCGCCTTCTGGAACTCGCCGTCCGACTGGCCTGTGACCACCACTGGGGTCTTCGTGATCGGGATGCTGGTGCTGCTGCGGCTCTGCGTCAGCCTCTATGAGATCCCGTCCTCGGCCTTGGCGCCCGAACTCACCAGCGACTACCACCAGCGCACCAGCCTGTTCAGCTACCGGTTCTTCTTCGGGGTCCTGGGCGGCCTGGGGATGAACGTGGTGCTGTACCAGGTCTTCCTGTCGCCGGCCGCGGGCGGCATCCTGAACAAGGCCGGGTACGCCAACTTCGGCATCCTGGCGGCCGGCGTGATGGCGGTCTCCATCCTGGTCTCGGCCATGGGGACACACCGGCACATCAAGGACCTGTACCAGCCCCCAGTCCGCAAGGTTCCGCTGCGCCAGGTGGCCAGGGAGATCGTCGGCACCATCGGCAACCGCTCGCTGATCGTGGTGATGATCTCCGGGCTCTGCTCGGGGGTCTCCACCGGCCTGTCGGGCGCGCTCAGCCAATATTTCTACATCGAGCTCTGGGGGGTCAGCGCGGCCTCGATCTCGTACATCTCCATGGCCGGCGTCCTGGCCTCGGTCGCCGGCGTCATGGTGGCCGGCCCCACCTCCAAGAGGCTGGGCAAGAAGCGGGCGATGCTGATCCTCTTCACCTGCTCGGTCGTGACCTCGGCGATCCCGCTGTCGCTGAAACTCCTGAACCTGGCGCCCACTGACAGCGCCATGGTCCTGACCCTGCTGCTGGTGGACTATTTCATCGCCACGACCCTGGCGATCTCCGGCTTCATCATCATTTCCTCGATGATCGCCGACGTGGTGGAGGACGCCGCGGTGAAGACCGGAGTGCGGTCCGAGGGCCTGCTGCTGGCCGCCAACGGCCTGCTGCCCAAGTTCACCGGCGGCATCGGCGTGTTCCTGTCGGGTGTGCTGCTGACCGTGGTGGCCTTCCCGGCCAGCGCCGCGGCGGGCACGGTCGACCCGGAGATCATGCGCCGCCTGGCGCTGATCTTCCTGCCGATCAACACCGGCATGAGCCTGCTCTCGATCCTGGTCCTGCTGCCCTACAAGATCGACGAGGATCTGCACGCCAGCAACGTCGCCACCCTCGAGGAGGCCGCCGCCGTGGCCGAGCGGGTCCGTATCGCCGAGGCGCGCCCGGTGGTCGACGGCGCCGGCGGCGTCTGATGCAAGACGGCCGGGAGGCGGCGAGCTAAGGTCTTCAGAATAATCAGAAGTCGGGGGGACAACGTGAGCCAAGCCGCATCAGACGCTCAAACCGGACGCCGGCTGAGCATGCCCACAAAGCTGTTCTACGGCTTTGGATCCGTGGCCTTCGGGGTCAAGGACAACGGCTTCTCCTACTTCCTGCTGATCTTCTACAACCAGGTCATGGGCCTGCCGGCCGAGACGGTGGGCCTGGCGATCATGATCGCCCTCATCGTTGACGCCTTCCTCGATCCCATCGTCGGCCAGGCCTCGGACAACTACCGCTCCAAGTGGGGCCGGCGTCACCCGTTCATGTACGCCGCGGCCCTACCCGTGGCGGTCTCGTACCTGCTGCTGTGGAACCCGCCCAAGGCGCTCGATCACCAGGGCCTGTTCTTCTACCTGATCGGCACAGCCATCCTGATCCGCAGCTTCATCACCTGCTATGAGATCCCCTCCTCTGCGCTCGCCGCCGAGCTGACCACTGGCTACGACGAGCGCACCAAGCTGCTCAGCTACCGCTTCCTGTTCGGCTGGATCGGCGGGCTGGCGATGTATTTCGCGGCCCTGAAGATCTTCCTGACCCCCGATGCCGACCACAAGGTCGGCCAGCTCAATGTCGAGGGCTACGCGCACTACGGCCTGGCCGCGGCCCTGACGATGCTGTTCGCCATCCTAGTGTCGGCGCTGGGCACCCATAGCCAGATCCCGTTCCTGCGCGACGCCCCCCAACGCAAGCTCAGCCTGCCGACCCTGGCCCGCGAGATGGTGGGCACTCTCTCCCATCGCTCCTTCCTGCGCATTTTGACCGCCAACCTGTTCGGGGCCATGGCGGGGGGGCTGACCCTGTCCATCAGTCTCTACTTCACGACCTTCTTCTGGGAGTTCAGCTCGGCCCAGATCGCGCTCTTCACTTTCGCCAGCCTGACGGCCGCGGTGTTCGCCTTCGCCGCCGCCCCGGTCTTCTCGCAGAAGTTCGGCAAGAAGCGGTCGGCCATGACCCTGCTGATGATCGGTGTCGTGGTGGGGGTCAGCCCCATCGTCCTGCGCCTGATGGGCCTGTTCCCCGAGAACGGCAGCGCCCTGCTCTTCCCGCTGATCTTCCTGCAGAATGTGATCTCCACCGGGGCCACCATCACCTCCAACATCCTCACCTCCTCGATGATCGCCGACGTGGTGGAGGACTCAGAATTGCAGACCGGCCGCCGGTCGGAGGGGCTGTTCTTCGCGGCTTCGGCCTTCGTCGCCAAGGCCGTCACCGGGATCGGCATCTTCACTTCAGCCATGCTGCTCAAAGCCGCGGCCTTCCCACAGGGCGCAAGACCAGGCGAGGTGGACCCCGCCGTCATCGCCCGTCTGGGGATGATCTATGTGCCGGTGCTGGTGGTGCTCTACGGCCTGTGCGTGATCTTCATGGCAGGCTACCGCATCACGCGCGAGAGCCATGCCGAGTCCCTGCGCAAACTGGCGGCGGCGGCGGACCTGGTGAATGAGGGCGAACCGGCTGGCGGGACCGACAAGCTCAGCTAGGGACTTTGGGTCCCCTTCCGGCTGTCACGCTCCACTAGCGGACGAAGATACCCATCAGCATGGGCCGGGCGAAGACCGAGGGCGCGGCCTTCTGGGTCACGCCCGGCACCCAGAACCCGAGCTCGGCCCCGGCGTTGAGGGTGGCGTTCAGCATCTGGGCGGCGATGAAGGGATCCACCGGGCGGATCGAGCCCTCGGCGATGCCGTCGGAGATCATCGAGGCGAAGCGGTCGGAGACCCGGTTGGAGTGGGCCACCTGCTCATCGCGCATGGCCTCGGGCAGGGCCGAGAGCGCCGAGGTGCGCAGCAGCGGTCCGTATTCGGAGAGCTGATACTCGGCCAGGGCCGCGGCGGCGCTGGAGAGCTTGCTCCACTGATCGCCCGGCAGGCTCATGGCCAGGCGCTGGACGCGGCGCATCACCTCGAAGGTGCGGTCGAAGCAGGCCACCACCAGGTCATCCTTGGCCTCGTGGTGATGGTAGAAGCTGCCCTTGGTGACGTTCAGCTCGGCGGAAATCTTGTCCACCGAGGCGCCCTTGTAACCTCGGCTGTTGATCAGGCGGGTGGCGGCCAGCAGGAAGATTTCGCGGCCCAGCTCGGCGCTGTCGGAGGCGGCCAGCTCGGCGAGCGGCGCCGGCGTCGGGGCCCATTCCGCGCCCTCCACGGCGAGGCCACCAGTCAGGATGTCGAACATCCGGTCGCAGATGCGGTCGTAATCCTCGGGGTCGTATTTCGGCAGCCAGGCGCCGGCCCAGAACAGCTGCTCCAGCAGCATGTGGGTGCGCGCCGTCCGGCGGCCCCGGCCCAGCCACGCCAGGTCCGGGCTGTCGAACAGGCTCCGCACCTTGCGGAACAGCTTCATGAAGGCGTCGAACACCTCGGTGCGGCGCGGGTTGTTCAGGGCCCGGATGTCGGACAACACCGGCAGCGGCGGGGCGGCGCCGACGGCGCCCTGGCGCACCCGGTCGAGATAGAGCTCCAGCAGGCGGCGCAGGCGTTCGGTGGGGGTCTTCTGCGCCAGGGCGGTCTCGGCGGCCTGGGTCAGCCAGTCGATGCCGCGCATCAGGCAGGCGGCGGCCAGGTCGTCCTTGCGCTTGAAATAGTAGGTGACGCTGGTGGTGGACAGGCCGACGGCGGCGGCGGCCACGCCCAGGGTCAGGCCCTTCACCCCCTGGGCGTTGAGGATGACCGTGGAGGCGTCGAGGATGGCTTCGCGCTTCTTCTCGAAGCGATCCGTCGACCGGGCGACGTTGTGTTCCGCCATCTCCCCTCCACCCTCGCGCGGCCGATCCAGGTCGGTCCGCGGAGACCTCTCTCTATCGGACGGGCCCTCGCCGCGCCAAGCGGCAAGTTTCCCTGCACGTCACCCGCGCAACGCGGGATTGGAATGGCGGCGGAGGCTACTTCTGAATCCAGGCGCCAGCCGGGGTCTGGTAGAAGTCCCCCGGGCGGAGCTTGAGCTGGACGACGCTCTGGTAGGCGGCGGCGCCGGCGGCTTCAGGCGTGACACCGTTCTTGGCCGCGGCGCCGCGATAGAGCTGAGCGCGGCCGGCGTTGATTTCGCCCACGGCGGCCTCCACCGCGGGCGCGGCTCCGCCGCCCCTCACGAAGCCCAGATAGCCGTCGTTCTGCTCACCGACGATCCCGGCGGCCTTGGCGGCGTCCACCGTGGCCTTAGCGGTGGCGGCGAGGGCCGGTCCGGCCACGAGGGTCCCGACGACGGCGGCGACGGGGATGAGATAGGTTTGGAAGGTCATGGTCATGGCCCCTTAGAACAGGTCCGGGTTCTGCTTGATCAGCGCCTTGACGTCGTCGTCCAGCCGCAGGCGGACATCGGCGTCGAGCTTGGCGTAGATGGTGATCGGCTTCACATCCACATGCACGGTGGCGCAGGCGCCGAAGCCGAAGCCGACGGCGGCGACGGCGAGGGCGGCGAGGGATCGGGCGGGGTTCATTGGGCGCACCTCATGGGATGGGTTTCGCAGGGCTGGGCTGAACGGCGTCTGAACCGCGAAGCTTCTGGTACTCGGCGAAGTCGCCCAGCAGTTGATCGAGGTTGAGGGTTGAGTCCAGGGTCAGATCGACCTTGGTCCCTGACGGCAGGGGCAGCTTCCGGGTGAGGAAACTGCGGGTGATGATCTCCTGCGGGGTCAGCCAGATCTCCTGGTGGGTCGGCGGGGCGTTCTCGCCCTTGATGTGGAACAGGATGCCGAGGCGGCCCTTGGGCAGGCTGTTGATGGAGGCGTCCAGGCTCTGGAAGGCCAGGTTCTCCATGGCCTGATAGGCGAAGTCGGTGAAGGTGTCGGTGGTGGGCGGCGGGGTCTTGTCCCCCAGCGGCCCCGCGGCCACCGCGCCCTCGGCCGCGACCCCGGTAAGCGCCTCGCGGCGGATGGAGAGGCGGCCGGGACCGATGGCGCGCAACTGCCCGCCCGCGACCCGCACCCCCTCTGGGGTCACCGTGAAGGGGATGGTCCCACTGGCTCTGGCGGTGAGGTCCACCCGGTCGGCGAAGGGCGAGGCCTCCACCAAGTCCGACAGTTGGACGTTGGTGAAATCCACGACGCCCTTCCAGGACTGGCCGCCGGCCAAAGGCAGGCTGAAGGGCTGCAGACGCACCTTGCCGCCGCCCACGGCCAGGTCGAGACCAGCCACATTCACGGCCTCGTCGGCGATGCCGAAGGTGACCCCGGCGTCGGTGAGGCCCGACAGGGCTTCGATCCGCTGCGCCTTCAGGGTCTGGCCCGGAGCGGCCGTGAGCGGCGCGAGACTGGTGAAGGTGATCTGGCCCGCCAGGCCGCTGACCTGGCCTGCCGGACTGCGGAAATCGAGGTACGGGATGTCGAGCACCCCGCCGCTGGTGGCGCCGGCCCTGGTCCAGGCGACCTGGCCCTGGAAGCGGGCCTGGCCCATGGCCGGCGAGGCCACCAGGGCGGCGCGGGGCGAGAGGGCGGCGGGCTGCAGTCCGTCCTCGGCGAAGGTGAGGGTTCCGGTGTCGAAGGTCAGAGCGCCGCCACCGACCGCCCCGTCGTGGCGCAGGACGCCCCGGCCAAGCGGGCGCCCGGCCGTGTCGGTGACACCGATGTCAGCGGACCAGGCCTCGCCGTTGACGCGGGCCTGGGCGGTGGCCCGGACCGGGTTGAAGCGAAGGTCTGAACTGGTGTCCGCCACGGCCCCCGCGCTGAGCGCTAGGTCGCCGGTGAGCCGGCCATTGACGGCGCCCAGGTCGAGCTCGCCCGCACCCTGGCTGACCGCCGCCTGCAGGAAGGGAACTGTCGCCGACAGGGCCTCGGCCCCGGCGCGGATGCGCCAGTCGCCCTTGGCCAGGGTGAACAGGGGCGCGCCGGTCGGGCAGAGCTGGGCCGAAATGGCCTCCACGTCATTGGCGCCCAGGTCAAGGCGGCCGGTGACCGTCGCGCAACGGGCCGCGGCGAAGGCGATGGCGCCATTGGCGACCCGCAGCTCGCCCTGCGCCTGGATCACGCCGTCCCGCACCGGCCCGATGCCGGTCTTGGCCTTGATCGAAGTCTGGGCGGTAAGACCGCCGGGCGCCAGGCGATAGCGATCCACGGCGAGGTCGGCCTGGGGCAGACCGCCTCCGGCCACGGCCAGATGCAGGGCGCCGCCGCCGCCCGCGTAGATGGGGCCAGCGCCCTGCGCCCCGATCGTGGCCAGGCCGCCCGCCGTGGGACGCACAGTCAGGGGCGATGTGAGGGCCAGGCGGAGGCCGCCCTTCCCGGCCATGACGGAGAGACCACGGGTCTCGGCGTCGAAGCTACGGGCGGCGCGCTTCAGGGCGGCGATCTCCGGCGCGTCGCTGGCGGTGGCCGCGCCGAGCCCGGACCAGTCGCCGTGGGTCGCCACCGCGCCGGCCAGGGCCAGATCGCCCCCCGTGGCCGCCAGCACCGCCGAGCCGCGCAGGGCGCCCGACAGCCGGGTCAGGGCGAGCTTGTCGTGGGTCAGGCCCTCGGCGTTGACCCGCGCGGCCAGGCTGGCCGCCACCCGGTCGCCGCCGCGCCGGGTCCAGTTGAGGCCGCCGACATTGGCTGTCATCCGCAGGCCGCGCACCTGGGCGCCGGCGAGGTCGGCGCGAGCCGCCCCCAGGACGGCCGTCCCGTCCCCAGTGACCGCCAAGGTGTCGATCCAGCCGGTCGCCTGGCCGTTGAAGGTCGCCTCCAGGCTGGCGTCCCGCAGCCGGGTCGGGCCATAGGCCAAAGACTGGGCGTTGATCGTCAGGCTCTGGGTCAGGGCGCCGTCGCCGCGCTTGCGCTTGAGGTCGGGATAGGCGGTGCGGGCGGTCAGGCGGACCTTGGCCTCCTGGGCGGTGATCTGGCCGAGCTTCAGGTCGCGCACCGTGGTCTCCAGGACCGATGCCACCTGGTCGCCCACGGTCACCAGGTGCAGCTGGCCCGGGCCCAGCCGCACGGAGCGGTCGGGGCCTTTCAGTGCGGCGGGCGCGAAGGTGGCGTCCAGGCGCAGCAGGCGGCCATTGTCGAGTTGAGCGCTGGCCCGGGCCAGGAGCGGGCCGTAGTCGGTGTCCAGACGCAGGCGGGCGTCCTCCACCACGATCTTGGGCTGGCGGGCGTCGGGGCGCGGCGGGCGTTTTCGCAGGGCGTCGATGAGCGGGTCCAGGGTCCCGAGGCTCAGCCGCCCATCCTTCCAGCGACCCTTGATGACCGGGCGGACCAAGCGAACCGAGGTGACCGTGGCGCCGAAGGGCTTGCCCGCCCACCAGCCGGTGAGGCCGTAGCGGACCTCGGCGACCTGAGCCGTCAGGTCGGGGTGGGCGGCGGGGCCGATGCGCAGGGTCCCGGTGAATCCCCCGGGGCCGAAGGTGGAGAAGGCGACCTGGCTCTCCACCCCGTGCGACCGCAGCCAGCCGGTGAGCGCCTCGCGGGCGATGGCGCGGCGGCCGGCATAGGCGGCGGCCGTGACCAGCGCCACGGCGACCGCGATCAGCACCAGGACGTTGCGCCAGGTTCGCCGCGTCGCCTTGTCGGCGGCCAGGGGAAGGATCTCGGGGTCGGTCAAGGCGCGCCGTTGCTGCGACTGGGGGGCCCAGTCTTAGCGCAAAAACGGCGAAGGCGAGGCCGTTCCCCGCGGCGGCGGGAAACGGCCGGCTTTCTTAAAGGCCGCCGAGGGTGGCGAGCGCCACGCCGCCGTCGACGGCGATGGTTTCGCCCACCACGTAGTCGCCAGCGCGGCTGGCAAGGTAGATGGCGGCCGCCGCCATGTCCTCGTCGCGGCCGATGCGACGCGAGGGGATGCGCTTGGCGATGATGTCGCCTTCGTCGCGAGCCACGCGGTTCATCTCCGAGGCGAAGGCGCCGGGCGCGATGCCGGTGACGTTGATGCTGTCGCTGATCAGGGTCGCGGCCATCCGGCGGGTCAGGTAGATCAGGCCTGACTTGGACGCGTGATAGGAATAGGTCTCCTGCGGATTGAGGCGGATGCCGTCGATCGAGCAGATGTTGATCACCTTGGCCGGCTGTTCGTGGCTGGCGGCGGCCTTGAGCGCGCCGTGCAGAGCCTGGGTCAGGAAGAAGGGCGACTTCAGGTTCAGGTTCATCACCTTGTCCCAGCCGCTCTCCGGGAACTCGTCGAAGGGCGCGCCCCAGGCGGCGCCGGCGTTGTTCACCAGGATGTCGAGCTTGGGTTCATGCTCGGCGAAGCGCTTGGCGAGCGCCTGGCAGCCCTCCACTGTGGAGACATCCTGCGGCAGGGAGATGCAGTTCTCCCCCAGCTCGGCGGCGGTCTCGTCGCAGGCGCCAGGCTTGCGCGAGGAGATGTAGACCTTGGCGCCCTGCTCGATGAAGCCGGCGGCGATCATCTTGCCGATCCCGCGCGAGCCGCCGGTGACGAGGGCCACGCGGCCCTTCAATGAGAACAAATCCAGAGCCATCAGGCGCTTCCCTTTTTGATCGTTGAAGCTTGGTCTTAGACCCGGGTTTCCGTCACGAAAACCCTACGCACATTTGACTCGCGCGCCGCGCGACGGGCCTGTAACAAACGTTTGAATCTCTCCAGCCGCCCAGCCTAGAGGCGGCCCTGAAACGCCAGACCGAGGATGCGCCCATGACCGCCGTCAACGCCGTGACCGACCTCACGCTGGAGGGCGACGTCGCCGTCATCACCCTCAATTCCCCGCCGGTGAACGCGCTGTCGGCCGCCGTGCGCCAGGGGCTGTTCGAGGGCTTCAAGGCCGCCATCGCCGATCCGGCCGCTAAGGCCATCGTGTTGATCTGCGAAGGCCGCACCTTCATCGCCGGCGCCGACATCACCGAGTTCGGCTCGGCCATGGCCGACCCGCAGCTAGCCGACGTGCAGGACATGATGGAGAGCTCCACCAAGCCGGTGGTGGCCGCCATTCACGGCACCGTCCTGGGCGGCGGGCTGGAGATCGCGCTCTGCGCCCACTACCGCGTCGCCGTCCCGTCGGCGAAGTTCGGCCTGCCCGAGGTGAACCTCGGCCTGCTGCCGGGCGCCGGCGGCACCCAGCGCCTGCCCCGGGTGGTCGGTCCCGAACGCGCCCTGGAGATGATGACCAGCGGCCGCCATGTACCGGCCAAGGAAGCCCTCTCCGGCGGCCTGACGGACGAACTGGTGGAGGAAGGCCAACTGAAGGCCGGCGCCCTCGCCTTCGCCGGCAAGGTGGCGGCCGAGGGCCGTCCTCTCACCAAGATCCGCGACCAGAACGCCAAGGTCGAGGCCGCCCGGGGCAAGCCCGAGATCTTCGCCGATTTCCGCAAGGCCAATGCGCGCAAGTTCCGCGGCTTCCTGGCGGCGGAATACAACATCCAGTGCATCGAGGCGGCGGTGAACCTGCCCTTCGACGAGGGCATGAAGGTCGAGCGCAAGCTGTTCAACGAGCTGATGGCCGGCAGTCAATCGGTGGCCCAACGCTACACCTTCTTCGCCGAGCGCGAGGCCCAGAAGATTCCGGGCATCGCCAACGACACCCCGCTGATCCCCATCAAGAAGGTGGGTGTGATCGGCGCCGGCACCATGGGCGGCGGCATCGCCATGAACTTCGCCAACGCCGGCATCCCGGTGGTGATCGTCGAGCAGAAGCAGGAGCCCCTGGACAAGGGCCTCGGCATCATCCGCAAGAACTATGAGCGCACCGCCTCCCGCGGCGGCATCACGGCGGCCCAGGTCGAGGAGCGCTGCGCCCTGATCACCGGTTCGCTGTCGATGGAAGAGAGCTTCGCCGACGTTGACCTGGTGATCGAGGCGGTCTTCGAGCGGATGGATATCAAGAAGGACATCTTCGCCAAGCTGGACGCCATCTGCAAACCCGGCGCGATCCTGGCCACCAACACCTCGGGCCTGAACATCGACGAGATCGCCTCGGTGACCCAGCGTCCCGAGAGCGTCATCGGCCTGCATTTCTTCTCGCCGGCCAATGTCATGAAGCTGCTGGAGATCGTCCGCGCCGACCACACCTCCGACAGCGTCATCGCGACATCGATGAAGCTGGCCAAGCAGATCGGCAAGACCGCCGTCCTGGTGGGGGTCTGCCCCGGCTTCGTCGGCAACCGCATCCTGGGCCAGCGCCAGCGCGAAGCCCAGAAGCTGGTGATGGAAGGGGCCATGCCCTGGGACATCGACCGCGTGCTGTATGACTTCGGCTTCCCCATGGGCCCCTTCGCCATGAGCGACCTGGCCGGCCTCGACATCGGTTGGGTGAAGGAGCGCTCCAAGGGCGAGAGCATCCGCGACGTGCTCTGCGAAGCCGACCGCCGCGGTCAGAAGACCGGCGCCGGCTATTACGACTACGACGAAAACCGCGTCGCCAAGCCAAGCCCCTTCACCGAGAAGGTGATCAACGACTTCATCGTCAAGTCGGGCGCCAACCCGCGCAAGATCAGCGACGAGGAGATCCTGGAACGCTGCATCTTCCCGATGATCAACGAGGGCGTGAAGATCCTTGAGGAGAATAAGGCCATCCGGTCTTCGGACATCGATGTGGTCTGGCAGAACGGCTACGGCTGGCCGGTCTATCGCGGCGGCCCGATGTGGTACGGCGACCAGGTCGGCCCCGACAAGGTGCTGGCCAAGATGCAGGACTTCCAGGCCAAGATGGGCGACGACTTCAAGCCCTCGCCGCTGCTGGAAAAGCTGGTGGCCGACGGCAAGAAGTTCTCCGACCTCTAGACTTTCACCGCTCATCCCGGCGAAAGCCGGGACCCAGCTTCATCAACCGAATTCAGGCAGCCATACAAAGACCGAGCTCTACGATCTGGGCCCCGGCCGTCGCCGGGGTGAGCGGATTGAGGGCCGGTCTCCCACCCTCCTCCGAAACCAAAGGATCTCTTCATGCGTGAAGCCGTCATCGTCTCCACCGCCCGCACGCCGATCGGCAAGGCCTATCGCGGCGCGTTCAACAACACCTCCGGCGCCGAACTGGGCGGCCACGTGATCGCCGAGGCGGTCAAGCGCGCCGGCATCGATCCGGCCACGGTCGACGACGTGGTGATGGGCGCGGCCCTGCAGCAGGGCTCCACCGGCAACAACATCGCCCGCCAGGCGGCCCTGCGCGCCGGCCTGCCCAACACCGTCTCGGGCATGACGCTGGACCGCCAGTGCTCCTCGGGCCTGATGGGCATCGCCACGGCCGCCAAGTACATCCTCAACGACGGCGCCAATGTCGCCATCGGCGGCGGTCTGGAAAGCATCTCTCTGGTTCAGAACGACAAGATGAACCGCTACCGCACCAGCGATGCGTGGCTGAACGAGCACGTTCCGGAAATCCACACCTCGATGATCGAGACCGCCGAGATCGTGGCCGAGCGCTACAACGTCTCGCGCGAAGCGCAGGACGAGTACGCCTACCAGTCCCAGCAGCGCACCGCTCAGGCCCAGGCCGACGGCCGGTTCGACGCCGAGATCGCGCCGCTGACCTCGATCATGATGGTGCAGAACAAGGAGACCGGCGAGTTCTCCGAAAAGGAAGTCCGCCTGACCCAGGACGAGGGCAACCGCCCGCAGACCACGCTCGCCGACCTGCAGAAGCTGGCCCCGGTGTTCAAGGGCGGCCAGATCATCAAGGAAGGCAAGTACGTCACCGCCGGCAACGCCAGCCAGTTGTCGGACGGCGCCGCCGCCGTGGTGCTGATGGAGCGGAAGGAAGCCGAGCGTCTGGGCCTGACCCCGCTGGGCGCTTATCGCGGCATGGCGGTGGCCGGCTGCGGACCGGAAGAAATGGGCATCGGCCCGGTCTTCGCGATCCCCAAGCTGCTGGAACGTAACGGCCTGACCATCGACGACATCGACATGTGGGAGCTGAACGAAGCGTTCGGTTCGCAGGTCGTCTATTGCCGCGACAAGCTCGGCATCGATCCCGCCAAGTACAACATCAGCGGCGGCGCCATCTCCATCGGCCACCCCTACGGCATGACCGGCGCCCGGGCGACCGGCCACATCCTGCACGAGGGCAAGCGCCGCGGTTACAAGTACGGCGTCGTCACCATGTGCGTCGGCGGCGGCATGGGCGCTGCGGGCCTGTTCGAGATCTTCTAGGGTTTCGACCGCTTCTAAGTTCGACGAAGGGCCGTCCGCGAGGGCGGCCCTTTTTCGTTGCTCCACCCGCACCGCCCAGCAAGATGGAGAGAACAACGGAGCGCTCCATGCAAGCCATCCCCCTGCCCATCATCGAAACCCTGCTGGACGGCCAGATCGATATCCGTAGGCGTCCGGGGTCGATCCAGCCGATGCGGCTGCCGGTGGCGGAATTGCCGTTCTATGACGCCTTCACCCAGTGGGTGGGGTCCTGCGCCACGGGGTGCCGGTTGCGGTTCTCCACCGACAGCAACCGCGTGAAGCTGACCGCCACCCAGCATCTGATGGCCCAGCCCAATGACGGCGAGCGGCGGGGCGCCTACGACCTCTATGTGGATGGCGGGTTCTTCGCGCGCGGCTGGGGCGAGGGCGGTGCGGAGATGAATCCGCAGGGCGGTCTGACCGGCGAGGCGGCCCTGGCCATCGCCTTCGACGGGCTCCCGGCCGGAGAGAAGACCGTTGAGCTCTACCTGCCCCAGGCGGCGACGGTGGCCATCACCGGCCTTGAACTGGAGGTTGGCGCGAGCCTGGGGGCGGTCCCGGACAGTCGGCCGCGCATCCTGTTCCACGGCAGCTCCATCACCCACGGCATGGAGGCCGAGGGCGCGACAGCCAACTGGCCCGCCGTGGCCAGCCGGCTGGCCAACCTCGATCACCTCAATCTGGGCTGGGCCGGGTCCTGCCTGCTCAGTGGCCTGGCGGCGCGGATCATCCGCGACCAGCGGGCCGACGCCATCGTCCTGAAGCTGGGGATCAACGTCCACACCGACGGCCAGCTGAAGGAGCGAAATTTCCTCGACGCAGCGCATTCGATGATCTCGATCATCCGCGAGAAGCATCCCACCACGCCGCTGCTGATCGTCTCGCCGATCTGGTCGCCGCCCCGCGAGACCGCCGGCGACGGGCCCAGCCTGCAGCGGATGCGCCAACTTCTGCAGACCGTGGTGGCTGCCCGGGTCAAGACCGGCGACACCGCCATCCGCTATCTCGACGGCCTGGAGCTGTTCGGCCCCGCCGACGCGGCCCTGCTACCCGACGACCTGCACCCCAACACCGAGGGCTACCGGCTGATGGGCGAGCGGTTCTACCGGCTGGCGCTGAGCGGTGACGGGGCGCTTCTCCGCGCCTAGGCCTCGAGCAGTTCGCGCAGGTAGGGGTTCAGCATGCGGCCCTGCGGGTCCAGGCGGCGGCGGACGGACTGGAAGGCCTCCCAGTCGGGATAGAGCCTGGCCAGTTGCGGGGCCTTGAGGCTGTGCAGCTTGCCCCAGTGGGGGCGGCCGCCGTGCTTCAGGAAGATCGGCTGGATAAGGTCGAACAGGAACCGGTAGTCGTCCTTGTAGTAGCAGTGGACGGCCACCGAGCCCCTGGGCCCGCCATTGAACGGCGAGAGCCAGGCGTCGTCGGCGGCGATGCGGCGCGCCTCGATGGGGAAGAAGACGTCCTTGCGGTGCGTCTCTATGGCCGCCATCACCGCCTTCAGCGCCGCCAGCTGGGTCTCCGGCGGCAGGTGGAACTCCATCTCATTGAAGCGCACCGGGCGTTCGGTGGAGAGCAGCTACCAGCCCTCGCCCACCGCCTCTTCCGGCTTGGTGGACCCCAGCAGGGCCTTGGCCGCGGCCTTGCGCAGGGGAGTGGAGAAGCCCAGCAGGTTGCGCAGCTGCTTGAGGGCCTCGAGAAAGGCGTCGTCGCTGGAGGGGGCCGGCGGGGTGGCCGGCAGGTCGGTCTCATCGTGGGTGATATTGGCCGCCAGGTCAGTGAAGGGGACGGCGTAGAATTCGTAGTTCCGGTGCTTGGCCCAGCGGTCCTCGCACCTTGCGATGGTGTCGGCGAGCGGCTCAATCCAGACGTGGCGGTGCAGGCGCCGGTTGGCCGAGGTTTGCAGCCGCACCTGGGTGATGACGCCAAGCGCCCCCATCGAGACCCGCGCGGCGTGGAAGATCTCGGCGTTGTGGGTGGCGTCGCACTCCAGCACCTCGCCCGAGACCGTGGCCAGCCGCAGGGCGGTGATGTCGCCGTGGAGGGCCTTGAGGTTGGTGCCCGTCCCGTGGGTGCCCGTGCCGATGGCGCCGCCCAGGGACTGCTTGTTGATATCGGGCAGGTTGGGCATGGCGCGGCCCTTGGCGGCCAGGGCCGGGCCCAGGGCCCCGAGCCGTGTGCCGGTCCAGACCACGGCCTCGTCGCCCTCCCAACGTTCGATCCCCGCCATCTGGTCCAGGGTCATCAGCGTCCCGGAGGTGGGGACCAGGGCGGTGAAGGAGTGGCCGGCCCCCACCGGGCGGATGGGAGCGGGGGCGGTCCTCAGGGCCTGCGCCAGCTCGACCTCGGACTTCGGCGCGCTGCGGAGGCCGGGATAGGCGCTCTGGGTCCCCGACCAATTGCGCCACAGCATCTTGCCTTGCGGATCGACGCTGGGCGGGGCGGCGGGTTCGGGCTTCTCGCGGATGGCCAGGGCGACACCGCCGCCGCCCACCACCACGACACCGGCGGCCCCCGCCAGCAGGGCCTTGCGGCGGCTGATCATGACGGCTCTCCCTCACGGTCGGCGATGAAGCGGATGAGGGCTTTGAAGTCTTGCGGTGTACAGGCGGCGCACTGGCCGCCGGCGGGCATGGCGCGGTAGCCCTGGACCACGTGATCGAGCAGCACGGCCTCGCCTTGATGCCAGCGCGGAACCCAGGCGCGGGCGTCGTGAGTCAGGGGCGCCCCGGCGGCGGGGTTCACGTGGCAGGCCTTGCAGGAGCTCTCATAGAGCTGGGCCAGGCGCGGGTCGGCGGGGGCGAGGCTGGCATAGTCGGCGGGCGGCCCGGCCGGCTTGGCGCAGGCGGCGAGGCTCACCAGCACGGCAAGCGTCAACAGGTGTTTCAAGCGTCCCTCCCCCAAGGCGCGGCGGTCAGCCCAGCCGACCCACCGCCTCGACCACCTGGGCGGTCTTCTCGAGGATGACCATGTGGCCGGCCTCGGGGATGGAGACCAGCTCGGCGCCCGCGATGCCCTTCTTGAAGCCGTGGGCGTAGAAGGGCGGAACCATGCGGTCGGAGTCGCCCCAGACGACCACGGTCCTGGCCTTGATCCGGTACAGGCGCTGCGACAGGCCGCGCTCCGGGATCGGGAACAGGATGCGGCCGGCCATGCCCAGCTGGCGGGCGTTGGTCACCAGATAGGTCTGCAGGAAGTTGGGGTCCTCGACATTGCGCCCCGCCGTCAGTATGGCCGCGCCGGCCTCAGCATCATGGAACAGGTACTTCGGCATCTCGTAGGGCATCAGCGAAAACATGTCGGCCACTGGGTGGTCGTCGTGCCAGAGACCCGCCGGACAGATCAGCGCCAGGCGGCTGACGTCATTGGGCTGGGTGGCTGCCATCTCCGCGGCGATCATGCCGCCCATGGAGTGGCCCACGAGGATCGGGTCCTTCAGGCCCAGGGCCTCGACGACGTCCCAGCTGTGCTGGGTGAAATCCAGCATGTCGCGGATCTCGCCGCACTCCTCGCTGTCGCCGTAGCCGGGGATCAGCGGGGCGTAGACATGGTGCTTTTCAGAGAGCGCCTTGAGGAACGGGTCTTCGGCTGTGACGCCGCCCGCGCCATGCAGGAAAACGAGGTCAGGCCCGGAGCCGCCTTCGAGATAGCGAACCGGGACGTGGTGGGTCTGGACAGTCTTCAGTTCCATGATCGCCCCCGTCACGCGTAGGTCTTGGCGAGTTCGGCGCTGGTGGGCGCCTCCTTGCGCAGGCTGCCGGAGGTGACGCGATTGGCCAGCGGGCTGGTCCAGAAGCGGTTGTCGTCATCCCAGTCGGGGAACATGTTGCGCAGCTTGGGCATCACCTTCTCGGCGAACAGCTTGGTGGAGTACATGCACTTGTCGGCGGGCATGTTTCCCACGTGCATCAGGCAGAAGATGTTGCCGACGTTCAACCCCTTGATAAGTTCTTCCATCCGTTGACGGACGGTTTCCGGCGAACCGGCGATCACGTGGCCCTGCTCGGTCAGTTCTTTCCAGGTCAGCTGGGTGTAGCCGCCGCGCGGCGGGGCGTATTGCGAAAGCGCCCCGGTCTGGATGGTCTTGATGGTCCGGTACCCCGGCGCGTCGGCGAAGCCGGGATAGACGTGCAGACAGCGATTGTAGAAATAGCTGACGTGTTCGGAATAGAGCCGCTCGGCTTCTTCGTCCGTATCCGCCACCAGGATGGTCTGGGCGAAGCCGGCCCGGTAGGGGCTCTTGTCCACGCCGCGCTCGTCCACCCGCCGCCAGTAGCCGTCCATCAGGGCCTGGGCCCGCAGATAGCCGGAGAAGCTGAGGTACGAGTAGGAATAGGTGTTGTCGATGCAGAAGTCGTAGGTCTCCACCGAGCCGCCGCCGGGGATGTGGACCGGGGGGTGGGGGGCGTCCTGGATCGGGCGGGGCCAGATGTTGACGTGCCGCAGCTTGTTGTAGCGGCCGTTCCAGGCGAAGGGCTCGCGGGTGGTCCAGGCCTTGATGATCAGGTCATGGGCTTCCTGATACTTCTCGCGCGTCAGGGACGGGATCTGGCCGTAGCAGTAGTTGGTGTCCATCGACGTCCCCACCGGGAACCCCGCCACCAGACGCCCGCCCGAGATACAGTCCAGCATGGCGAACTCCTCGGCCACGCGGATCGGCGGATTATAGAGGGCGATGGAGTTGCCGAGGACGACGATGGCCGCGTCCTTTGTGCGGCGCGCCAGACCGGCGGCGATGATGTTGGGGCTGGGCATGATGCCGTAGCCGTTCTGGTGGTGCTCGTTCACCCCGACGCCGTCGAACCCCAGGGTGTCGGCATATTCCAGCAGGTCCATATAGGTGTTGTAGACCTCGTGGCTCTTGGCCGGATCGAACAACTTCTGGTCGATATCGACCCATACTGACCGGTTCTTCTCCCGGAAATCGTCCGGCAGATAGGGCCACGGCATCAGGTTGAACCAGGTGAACTTCATGGGCTCGTTCCTCCGCGCCGCCTCTGTCGGGCGGTCATGTGAACGACGATAACCCCATGAGGCCCGGCGCCTAGTCCCCGTTTTCGATCGGTCAGCCCTTACAGGCCCGTCCGGTCTTGGCCTCGTGCTCCACCACCTGGCGGACGACCTGCGTCCACAGGACATAGCCGGCCGGAGTCATGTGCAGGCCGTCGGCGACGAAGATGTCCTTGGGCGCGCCGGCCTCGAGCATGGCCGGGACCACGTCGACATAGTCGAGGTCGGGACGCTGGTCGGCCAGGGCCTTGATGGCGGCGTTCACCTGGCTTTGACTGGCAAGCTGGTCCCAGCGGGCCTTCGAGGGCTTGAGCGAGATGAAGTAGACCTTAGTGGCGCCCAGGGTCTTGTCCTTGCGGTCCAGGAAGGCCTGGAAGTCGGCCACCACCTGGTCGGGGGTGCGGCCGGCATTGAGGTCGTTCTCGCCGGCGTAGAAGAAGATGGCGCGGGGCCGGTAGGGCGTAACGACCTGGTCGAAATAGAGGGTGACGTCGGCGATTTGCGAGCCGCCGAAGCCGCGGTTGATGACGGGATGGGGGGCCATGTCCTGGTCCAGGGTCTTCCAGAAGCGGACGCTGGAGGAGCCGGTGAACAGGAAGCCGCAGGGCTTGGTCGGGGTCGTCTTGTCCAGTTCAGCGAAGCGGGCGATCTCGGGCGAGAACCGCGTCTCCGGCGGCGCGGCGGTGGCGGTGAGCGACAGCAGCGCGAGCGCCATGAGCGCACGGCGCGTGAACGACCTGGACATAGGCGAACTCCCTAATTTCGGGAGAGACTACTGAGCGGGCTCGGCCAGCGCCAGCAGGCGGTCAGTGCGTTTCGCCCAACAGCAGGTGTGCGTCTCGCGCCAGACAAGGACTGTTCCGCCAAGCCGGCGCGCGGCGGCCTCCCCCAGGGCCGGCGGCACGACCTGGTCGAAACGGCCGAGCACGTGGACCTGCACGACCCGGGGGTCGATGACGGCGGCGGCGGGATCAAGGGAGCCGGCCAACCGGCTCACGCCGTGCCAGTCGGCCCAGGCGGCGAGATCAAGCGGGGCGGCCAGGGTGACGAGGACGGCGACATCGGTGCGCCGGGCGGCCACCAGGGCGGCCATGGTCCCGCCGCCGGACCAGCCCACCAGCCGCAGGCGCGTGGCGCCGGAGCGGCGCTTCAGGTCATCGATGGCGAGGCTGGAGGCGGCGACCGCGCCCTCTGAATAGCGGCCGGTCGTCCAGTCGGACGACGTGCAGGCCGGGTCCTTCACATACTGGCAGGGACGTCCCAGCCAGGTCACCGGCCCCTGCGGCCAGGCCTGGGCGATACGAAACCCCAGAGGGTCCCTGGGCGTCGGGTCGGCGGACGGCTGGCCCTTGCGGTCATGGGCGTTTCCGTCGCCCTCGATCACCACGGTGAGTAGGTCGCCGGTGGGGGAAGCATCCTTCGAGGCGGCCGCAAGGATTCGGGTCCCCGCAACCACCTCGAAGGACCTCCAACCCTTGCCGGCGGGGCTGGCGCCGGCAGGGGCCGTCAGCAGGGAGACCAGCGCCAGGCCGAGGGCCGGAACAGACGCCAGTCTCCACCGCATCAGGGCTCTCTCCTCAGAGTCCTTTAGAAGGCCCGGCGCAGGGTGAGGCCGAAGCTGGTCTCCCCCTCGTTCTTCTTGCCGACCAGGGTCTGGATGTTGAAGGCCAGGGCCAGGTCGTCGGAGAGCGGGGCCGCGAAGCCCGCGCCGAGGTAGCCGTATTCCTTGTCCACGCCGGCCGGACCATCGGTCTGGCTGTTGAAGCTGGCGCTGACATAGGGAAGCCAGTTGGAGCCGGTGTAGATCAGCGCCGTCCCGGCCTGGGCGATGGTCAGGTCGGTGGAGTTACCGCCGATCGGGCGGCCGGCGTTGTCCAGATAGGCGTCGGTGTCGGAGGTCGAGGCGATGAGCCCCAGGCTGGGGGTCAGGACCCAGTCGGCGCCGAGGTCGACAGTCGTGCCGATGCTGACCGAACCGAACAGCTGGTTGCGGTCGGTCTCACCGAAGGTGCGCAGGGCGCCGGCGGTGCGGCCGTATTCGACCTTGTCGTTGGAGTAGCCCACCGTGCCGGTGATCTGGAAGGCGGGACCCGCCGACCAGGAGGCGTAGCCGCCGACGGTCCAGCCCTTGGTCTGGTAGTCGACCGCCGTGCCGTCCAACTGCATGGAGCCGTAGCCGACATAGGCGCCGAGCACGGTGCTGTCGAAGATCACGTCGCCGCCGATGGCGGCTGAGCCGCCCCAACCGTCCTGGGCCGAACCCGGGCGGCTGTCGTCGACATAGGACCCCGAGGCGTTGACCCAGAGGCCGGTCTGCGGCTCGAAGGCGCCGGCGTTAAGGCCCTTATAGACGCGGCCGTTGCGGGTCTGGGGACCGAGGCTGGAGGTCAGGCCGGCCAGGGACAGGCCCTGCAGGCGCTGGGCGACGAAGTTCTGCATGCTGGTGGCGTTCACCCGCGTGCCCACCAGGGCCAGAAACAGCTGGTCGGCCTCGACCTGGGTGATCAGGGCCTTTTCCGGCAGGGTCACGGTGACGATCGTGCCGTTGGAAGTCACGACAGTGGTGGTCCCCGGGGTCGCCGGCGTAGTGGGCGTGGTGGGGGTGGTCGGAGTGGTCGGTGTGGGAGTGGTCGGCGCGGGTGTGGTTGGCGCGGGCGTCGTCGGCGCGGGAGTCGTCGGCGTGGTGGGCGGGGTGGTGGCTGGGGCCTGGCCGAAAGCCACCGCACAGGCGCCCGATCCGCTGACCGCCTGGGTCACGGTGTTGACCACGCAGTTGAAGGCCTCGGTGGTCCCGCCGGTGGCGATAGTCCCGGTGTAGGAGATGCTGGTGGCGCTGGGCACCACGCTGGTGAACTTCACCGTCGCCGGGTTGGCCGCATAGGGGCCGCCCGAGATGCTGATGGTGATGTTGTTCAGGCCCGCGATCGTGGTGACGATGGTGGTGCCGTCGGGCAGGGTGATGGTGCTGCCGGCCTGGGCGGAGGCCGAGCCGGCCCCGAAGCCGAGGGCCAGCAGGAAGGCCGCGAAGGCGGCCGCGAGAAAGCGCATGTGGAGTATCCCCAAACTGGTGTGACTTACCGTCACGCTCCCTCGACCACGGGTGGTGGGGGCCCCGCATGATCCATCCGGACTATGCGGCGCGGTTTGTCGTGGGACTGTCCTTTTGGGGCCTCAGGACCGGGTCAGGTCCGCGCCAGCCAGGCCAGGGCCTCGGCCCAATGCTTGTAGGCCAGAAACCGGCCGATGCCCGGGAACACCCGCACCGTCTCGACATGGTCTCCCAGCCAGGCCTGGACCTCCTCCACCCCATTCATGGGATCCTGGTCGCCGTGCCAGAGGGTAATGGGGCTGGCGAGGTCGGAGAGATCGGGCCCTCCTGGCCTGGCCGCACAGCGGATGGAGTCAGCGGCGCCCCGGGCGCTGACCGCCACCGACTCGCGCGTGTAGTCGATGATGAAGTCCAGCAGCTCGGGGTGAGCCTTCAGATAGGCGGCGTCCCCCGGGGCGGAGGCCGCGGCGCGGGCGTAGCGCTCGAACTGCGCGCGGCTGAGGCTCAGCCGCATCATCTCGAAGATCATGTCCGACAGCCAGGGGTTGCGGTAGATGCGCCGCCAGAACAGGGTCAGCGTATGGCCGCGGTCGCGCTCCCGCTCCGCCTGCAGTCCAGGCGGACGCCCCGAGGCCAGCAGGATGCGGGAGACTGAATCCCCTAGCTGCACGGCCGCCTCCATGGCGTAGGCCGCCCCATCGGTGTTGGTGATGATCTGCAGGCCGTCGATCCCGAGGTGCCGGACGAGGGCCACGGAGTCGGCGGCGACAGTGGTGAAGCTGAAGTTCGGATGCGGGTCCGAGCGCCCTGATCCCGCACGCTCAGTGGCGATGAGCCGCAGACCCATGTCGCGCGCCAGGGTGTTGGTCCCACGCGGCAGCAGGCTGGAGGCGAGGTCCTGGGTGATCACCAGCACCGGACGTCCGGCCGGGTCGCCATAGTCGCGCCAGCCCAGGCGGCGGCCGTCGGTGAGCTTGAAGAGCTGGACCGGCGGCGCGGTCTCGGCGGCCCCGCGCTCGGTGGCGATGATGGCCCCGCCCACCCTGCGGGCCCCTCCACCTGGATCTTCGAAGGCCTGGGCCAGGGCGCCCAGCTGGGTGAGCGCACGCACCAGTTCGCTCTGCCGGTTCAGGCCCATCTTCTCGAACACCGCGCGCAACTGGTTGCGAACGGTGTTGAGGCTGACCGCCATGTCGTCAGCGGCCTCCTTGAGGCTGAGGCCGTCCTTCAGCCGCGCGGCCAGGCGGGTCTCGGCCGGGGTCAGGCCGAAGCTTTCGCGAACGCTGGCCCACAGGCGGTCGGTCGTCTCCAGCGCCGGGAAGACAATGGCGATGTCCCCCTCCCCGCGCGGCGAGGGCTGGGGCAGGGTGGCGACCAGGCCCGGCGGCAGGGCCGCGGCCGGGGTGACATAGGCGAAGTGCGGCCCTTCATCCTCCTCGTCGAGAAACTTGACGATCACCTGGCGGCCCCGTGTCTCGCGCAGGCGTTTGCGGGCCTGGGTCAGGGCCTCGTGGTTGGAGGGGTTGAGGAAGGAGAGGCCGCGGGCCTCGATCCGCCCCAGCCGGTGCTGGAACAGGCTCTCGCCAGCCCGGTTGCAGGCCACGGCCCCGCCGGCGCCGGAGACCACGATGACGCCGACATCTGCGCGCTCGCCCCCGCCCGCCGCGGCGCGAGCCAGGCTGGTCATGCCCTCCGTGGCGGGGCGCGCCTCGCCGTCCTGGGCCGGCACGTCCAGGGCCTCGATCACCTCTTCCCAGCGCTCGGGGTCGGCGGCGACGGCGTACATCGTCTCGATCACAAGGGCGATATTGGCCTTGGACTGGGCGGCGGACATTCGGGCCTTTGGGGGATGGGACCGGGAAGATCAGCTTACACGGCGGAGGCCGAACGCAAGCGTCCCTATTCCGAGATGATCGACGCCACCTTTGCGTTCAGGACCGCGACGAGGTCGGCGGGGGCCAGTTCCGCCTGCAATCCCCGCTGGCCGCCATTGATGAAGACTCGGTCCTGCAGGAGGGCGGCCTCGTCCACCACCGTCGGGACCAGCCGCTTCTGGCCGAAGGGGCTGACCCCGCCGACCCGGTAGCCGGTGAGCCGCTCGGCGTCGGCGGGTTTCATCATCGCGGCGGTCTTGCCGCCGAACACCGCGGCCAGTTTCTTCATCGAGACCTCCTGGTCCGAGGCCAGCACCGCGCAGACGGGCTTGCCCTCCACCTGGGCCATCAGGGTCTTAAGCACCCGGGCCGGATCGGCCCCCAGGCTCTCGGCGGCCTGCAATCCCACGCGGCCCGCGTCGGGGTCATAGTCATAGGTGTGCAGGGTGAAGGCGACCCCGGCCTTGCCGAGCGCCTGGGTCGCGGAAGTTGTCTTGGCCATGGTGCGCAAGCTAGCTGGACGGGGCGGGCTTGAGAATGCGAGACGAGGCCATGCGCATGCTTCTCGTCCTGCTGATCGCCCTTTCGGCTTTGCCTGCGACCGCAAAGGAGGTCCCCGACAGGTACGGGGATTTCATGGGAGTTTTGAACCAGGTTCACGGGCTCAACAGCGAGCTGCTCAGCCGCGATAGCGCGACGGCGACCCTTCAGAATTGGTGCGACGCCCACGGACCGGGCGGCGGCGTCCGGATCATGGCGCGGCGGATCAGTGGCGCCGATAAGCCGGCCGGCAGGGCCGAGCGGCGCGACCTGAAGGTGGGGCGCAAGGCGGTGGTGGCCTATCGCCGGGTCGAGCTGGTCTGCGGCGACAAGGTGCTGTCGGAGGCCGACAACTGGTATCTGCCCGGGCGCCTCACCCCGGAAATGAACGCCGCCCTGACCGGGACCCAAACGCCGTTTGGGGTGGTGGTGAAACAGCTCAACTTCCGGCGACGGACCTTGTCATCAGAGCCGTTGCCTGGCTGGATGGCGCAGGTTGGACGGGGCAGTTCCGCCGCGCCGACCAGACCCGGCTTCCTAGTCCTCCCGCACGAAATCCTGCGCCACAGAGCGGTGCTGACCACACCGGACGGCGTACCCTTCAGCCTCGTTGTGGAGTCCTATACCGACGCGCTCATCGTCAGCCCGCCCTAAACCTTCCAAGGCCACGCTTGTTGGCCTAGGGTGGTGGTCCACAACGGGGAGTGGCGACCATGAAGGCGGTGGTTTTGAGTGTTCTCGCGGCGGCGATCCTGGCGGGCGGGGCGCCGGCCCTGGCCCAGGTCTCGATCCCCAACACCGAGAAGCTGAACGTGCAGCCCAAGCGGGTGAAGGGCCTGCTGCTGGGCATCGGCTACGAGATGGGGGAGTACTCCGGCCAGGTGAAGGCCGTGAGCCAGCAGACCCGGGCGCTGGGCATGTTCTCCAGCGACCTGGCCAAGACCACCTTCACGATCGCCTCGCCGCGCCTGACGACGCCGATGACCGTGAGCTGCGAGGGCGGCCAGAACCGGCTCGGCTTCAGCTGGATCGACTTCAAGCGCAATGATCTGGCCTATGTCTGCAACTTCGCGGGCGGGCCGCCGGACGCCTCCTTCGCCCTGGTGCTGAGCGACGGCAAGTTCATGGAGAAGCTGTACCAGCCGCAGCGGGCCGCGGAGATCCGCTATGGCGGCGTCACCCTGCGCGCCAAGACCAAGAAGCTCGCCGGCTCCATGCCGCTGGCCTCCACCAGCTCGCTTTCCTACGTGCTCCTGAAGGGGGACCAGGAGGTGGGCGCGGTGTCCCGCACCACGCTCAAGGGGACGGTCTATCTGCCGGTCCAGGGCTCGCCCGATCGCGATGCGGCCGCCGCCATGGCGCTGGCCCTGTTCTTCTTCAACGATCCCGGCACGCAGTCGCGCTGACTTAGCTGGAGCGTGATGCGGGCGGAAAACCGGTTCCCACTTTTCGTCATCCCGCTCTAGCGTTCTATCATCTCGCGGATCTTGGCGGCGAGCTGGTCCAGGGCGAAGGGCTTGGTGATCATCTCCATCTCGGGGTCGAGGAAGCCCGAGCGGACAGCGGCGTTCTCGGCGTAGCCGGTGACGAACAGCACCTTCAGGCCAGGGCGATGCTGGCGGCCGATCTCGGCCACCTGCCGGCCGTTCAGGCCCGGCAGGCCGACATCGGAGACCATCAGGTCGATCCGCTGGTCTGACTCCAGGATCGGCAGGGCGGCCGGCCCATCGTGGGCCTCGATGGCGGCGTAGCCGAGCTCCGACAGCACCTCCACCACCAGCAGGCGCACGGCGGGGTCATCCTCCACCACCAGCACGGTCTCGCCGGCCCCGCGCGCCAGGTCCAGGCGGGCCTGGTTGGCCGCGTCGACAGGCGCCTCGCCGGTGAAGCGCGGCAGGTAGAGCCGCACCGTCGAGCCCTGGCCCACCTGGCTGTAGATGCGGGCGTGGCCGCCGGACTGCCGGGCGAAGCCGTAGATCATCGACAGGCCAAGGCCGGTTCCCTGGCCGATGGGCTTGGTGGTGAAGAAGGGATCGAAGGCCTTGGCGATCACCTCGGGCGTCATGCCGACACCGGTGTCGGTGACCGACAGCACCGTGTAGTCGCCGGGCTTCAGGTCCTCGTGGCGCGAGGTGTAGCTGAGGTCGAGGTGGGTGTTGGCGGTCTCGATGGTGAGCCTGCCGCCGCCGGGCATGGCGTCGCGGGCGTTGATGGCCAGGTTGAGGACCGCGTTCTCCAGCTGGCCTGAATCCCCGAAGGCCAGCCAGGCGTCGGGGTCGAGCGCGATGGCCAGCTCCACCTGCTCCCCAAGCGTCCGGCGGAGCAGATCGCCCATGGAGTCCACCAGGCCGTTGACGTCGACGGCCTTGGGATCCAGCGACTGTCGCCGCGCGAAGGCCAGCAGACGGTGGGTCAGGGCCGCGGCGCGGCCGGCCGAGGTGGTGGCGGCCTCCATGAACCGGCCGAGGTCGGACAGGCGGCCGTCGTCGATGCGCCTCTGGATCATGTCCAGGGAGCCGATGATGCCCGTGAGAAGATTGTTGAAGTCATGGGCGATGCCGCCGGTGAGCTGGCCGACGGCCTCCATCTTCTGGGCCTGGCGCAAGGCCTCCTCGGTCTCGCGCAGGCGGGCCTGGGCCTCCTTGTCGGCGGTGATGTCGCGGGCCACGCAATAGATCAGCCCCGCGTCGGCGACCGCGGTCCAGGACAGCCAGCGATAGCCGCCGTCCCTGTGCTGGAAGCGGTTCTCGAAGCGAAGGGTTGGTTCGCCCCCGGCGATGTTGGCCACCTCCGCCCGGCTGCGGTCGCGGTCCTCGGGATGCTGCAGCCACTCGGTGGTGCGGCCGGCGAGGTCGGCCTCCGACCATCCAAGGATCGTGATCCAGGCGGGGTTGGCGCTGAGCACCAGGCCCGCACTGTCGGTGACCAGCAGCAGGTCGCGGCTGACGTTCCAGATGCGGTCGCGCTCGCGGGTGCGGGTCTCGACCTCCTCCTCCAGGGCCTGCTGGTGGCTGGCCTGGACCTCCCGGGCCTCGACGATCTCCTCCACCTCGGCGGCAGCCCCGACCCAGCGGGTGATGACGCCGGCGTCGTCGCGCACCGGCAGGCCGCGCACGAGGAACCAGTGGTAGGCCCCGTCATGGCGGCGCAGACGGAACTCGACGTTGTAGGGATCGCCGGTGGCGACGCAGGTGGTCCAGATCCCGGCCACCCGCGCCACATCGGCGGGATGGATGGCGTTCAGCCAGCCGTCAGCCACGGTCTGGTCCAGGCTGAGACCCGAATAGGCCAGCCACTGCTGGGTCGCATAGTTGAGAGCTCCGTCGGGAAGGGCGCTCCAGGCGAACCCCGGCATGGTCTCGGTCAGGGTGCGGAACTGCTCCTCGCTTTCGCGCAGGGCAGCCTCGGCGAGCTTCCTGTCGGTGATGTCGAAGCTGACGCCGATATAGCGGGGCGGACGGTCGCCCTCGGCGGGCAGCACCTCCCCACGCCGGCCCAGCCAACGGACCTCGCCGGTGTCGGGACGAGTGATGCGGTACTCGGAATATTCCAGGGGATTGCCGCCGCCCGCCAGGCGCGCGGGGCCGGTGACACCGCGGTCATCAGAGGTCACGAGGCTGACCAGCAGGTCCTGGGTGACCTCAACCTCGGGACCCAAACCCCAGATCCGGCGGTATTCATCGGAGACGTCGAGGCGGCCCGTCTCGGGATACCACTCGAAGGCGCCCACCCGGCCGGCTCGCTGGGCGATCTGCAGGCGCTCGTCGGCCCGCACCCGCTCGGTGATGTCGAAGACAATGGCCAGGACGCCCGCGGGCTGGCCGCTCTCGTCCAGCACCGGGCTGTAGTCGAGATCGAGGAAGACCTCCTCCGGCGCGCCGTGGCGATGCAGCACCAGGCTGGTCTTGCGGTAGGCTAGCGTGCCGCCGGCCAAGCCGACCCTCATGACATTGGCGTTGAAGTCGGCGACCTCTGGCCAGCCCTCCAGCACCCTGGAGCCCAGCAGGGCGGGATGGCGGCCGCCGGCGAAGACCGAATAGCCGTCGTTATAGATCATCACCCCCTCGGGGCCCCAGAGCATGACAATGGGAACGGGGGACTGCAGCAGGATGTCTGTGGCGGTCTTCAGGCTCTGCGGCCAGGTCGATATGGGACCCAGGCTGGTGGCGCCCCAGTCGAACGCGCGGATCAGGGCTCCGGTCTCGCCGCCGCCCCTTGGCCACTCCGTCCCGGGAAGATCGCGCGAGCTCATGCGCGGCGCCTGCTCAGCCACAATGGAAGTTCCCCTGAAGGGTCCTCAACGCCCAAGCTCGGCAATGGCTGCGTCAGGCGCCTGGGAATTTCGCCATATTGGGCTTGGGAATCGCCCAGGTGAAAGCCCCTGACGCCTTGCACTTCTCGCGGGCGAAATCCGACCAGGCGGCGACGAAACCCTCGGGGCGCCTGTCGGAGGGCGTGGGGCTGACCCGGACGAAGGTGACCGGGCGCGCCTGGGTGATGGCGGCGATCTGCCGCCAGAGGTCCTGCTCGGCCACCGGGTCGCCCTTGGCGTCGACCCAGCCGCCGGTCCGCCAGGCGCCGATCTGCCCCGCGCCGGCCATCAGCACGGCGCTGTCGGAATGCAGGGTGAGCGGCGTCGGCGCGGGGATGTCGGCGAGGTCGGACAGGGCGCGGAGCACGGCGGTCAGCTCCATGCGCGGCGTCGTCGCCTGGCGCTCGCCGCCGGCCACGCCGCGGGCCTCCCCGTTCCAGAGCCGGACATAGGCCCAGCCGCCGAAGCCCCGGCTGTCGGTGCAGACGCCGTCGGTCCAGATACGCAAAGGGTTCATGGCGAGCCTCTTCGGCGAGACGGCCGGCCCTAGCAAGCCCTAAGCCTTGCGGCGCTCGCGCAAAGGGCTCATCTCCCTGCCATGTTGAAAGAAGAAATCGGCGACCGCGCCAGTGAGATCATCTGGCGCGGCCGCCAGTGGATCGTCACCAATTTCGGCCTCGAGACCCTGGGCGACCCCTTCCCCTACGAGGTCGCCGCCACCCGCCTGACCGAAGGCTGGCAGGGCGCCGACGAGAGCCTGCTGGCCTGGCCCATGGAGCTGGCCGCCAAGACCTGGGTCGACTATCGCGACTTCGTCACCGCCTATCTGGTGGCCCTGGGGGTGCACCAGGAGGCCTATTCCCCGGTGGACGTGGCCACCATCAAGGCCTCGCTCAACGAGGGCCGCGCCATGTGGGAAGCCACCAAGGCCGAGATGCTCGGCGAGTTCGACGACGACTGAAATACATCCGCTCACCCCGGCGAAGGCCGGGGCCCAGATCCAGCGCCTGACTTCAGGATCCAATCCGAGGCCATGACCTACGACCTGGGTCCCGGCCTTCGCCGGGATGAGCGGGTTAAGCCGAGAGTGCCTCGGCCGCCTCACCCTCACCGGCCACCAGGCGGGCGATCTCGGCCAGGAGTTGCAGGGGCGAGAAGGGCTTGGGCACGAAGCCGTTCATGCCGGCGGCGTGGTAGCGCTGCTGGTGGTGGGTCATGACGTCGGCGGTCAGGGCGATCACCGGGGTCTGGGCCGCGGCCCCGCCAAGCGCGCGGATGCGGCGGGTGGCCTCCAGGCCGTCGATGCCCGGCATGTTCACGTCCATCAGGATCAGGTCATAGTCGTCGGCGATCACCGCCTCCACGGCCGCCTCGCCGCAGTCAGCTTCATGTGCCTCGGCGCCCAGAGCCTCCAGGGATTTCACCCCCACCAGGCGGTTGACGCGATTGTCGTCCACGACGAGCACCCGCAGACCTTCCAGCGGGGCGTCGCCGAAGGCGTTCACGGCGCTGGAGGGTGGCGCCTCGGCTACCGGGGCCGCGACCTCGAACCAGAAGGTGGAGCCCACGCCCTCGACACTGTCGAAGTCCATGTCGCCGCCCATCATGCGTGCGAGGCTGCGGGAGATGGCCAGGCCCAGCCCCGTGCCGCCGAACCGGCGCGTGGTGCCGACATCGGCCTGCTGGAAGCGGTCGAACAGGGAGGCGCGGGCCGAGGCCGGAATGCCGATGCCGGTGTCCTGAACCTCGCAGCGCAGGCGACGGGGCTCTCCGTCGACATAGGTGAGCCGTACCGAGACGCCGCCCTCCCCCGTGAACTTCACGGCGTTGCCGATGACATTGAACAGGCACTGGCGCAGGCGGACCGGGTCTATCGCGGCGTGGCCAAGCCCCTCGGCCGAGACCCGCAGATAGACACCCTTGTCCTCGGCCTGGGGCCGGATCAGGGCCGCGACGCTGTCGGCCAGGGCGGCCGGATCAACCGGAACCGATGACAGGTCGAGCTTGCCGGCTTCCATCTTGCTGAAGTCCAGCACGTCATTGATCAGTTGGGCCAGCATCTGGCTGCAGGCCACGGCCTCCTGCAGCAGGCCCGCGCCTTCCGGCGTCAGCGGCTCGCGCTCCAGCAGGTGCAGGATGCCCACCACCCCGTTCATCGGGGTGCGGATCTCATGGCTGACTGAGGCCAGGAAGTCGGACTTGGCGGCGGTGGCGGCCTCGGCCACCTGGGTCGCCTCGGCCAGGGCGAGTTCCTGGCGCTTCTGGTCGTCGATATCGATGATCAGGCCGACGCAGCGCTTCAGAGCGCCACCGGCGTCATGCTCGACCTCGAGGTAGAACCGCACCCAGATCACGCCGGCGCTGCGCATCAGGCGCACGTCCACCGGGGCGATCTGGTCCTGGCGCTCGGCGCGCATGTTCAGGTCGCGGGCCCTGGCCCGGTCGTCGGGGTGGAACATGCCGAAGGGATTGGCCTTGGCTCCGCTCAGAAGATCCTGACCCACCAAGTCGCGCAGCTCGGGGGAAAGCCAGAAGGACCCGGTGGCGTAGTCGAATTCGAACACCCCGGCGTTGGCGGCGTTCAGGGCCAGTTTCAGCCGCTGGGTGCTGGCGGTGGCCGCGTCGCGGGCCTCCGCCTGGGGGGAGATGTTCTGGCTGATGCCGTACATCTCGTAGCGGCCGCTCGGGGTCTGCTTGCCGGCGCGATAGAGCACCCGCAGATGCTTCCAGCCGCCATTGGCGGTGCGGTAGCGCATCTCCGCCTCGGCCTGGCCGCCGAAGCGGGTCAAACGCTCACGGATTTCGCGGTCCTTGGCCAGGTCGTCCTCATGCTGGACCTGTTCGAGGACTTCGGAGGGCACGCCCTGCGTGGACTCCGCCCACCCCAAGGCCAGTTCGCTGGAGAAGAAGTAGATGGCCCGGTCCGGATCGTAGAGCCAGGTCCCCACCTCGGCGTCGGCCATCAGCTGATCGCGCATGCTTGAGGCGTTAAGGGCGGCGTCCAGCATCCTGTGCTCGGCGGTGACCTCGGTCAGCAGCACGAGGCCGCCGGCGCTCTGGTCGGTGCGCACCCAGCAGACCTCACCACAGGTTTCCAGCCGGTAGGCGTTGGCTGTGGGACGGGACTCGGTGGCCACGGCGTCCAGCAGGTCGCCCAGGTGACGGCAGATCAGGTCATTGGCCGGCGCGCCCAGCAGTCGGGCGAAGTCGCGATTGGCGGCGATGATCTGTCCGCCGGCGTCCAGCAAGGCGGCGGCCACCGGGAGGCCATTGATCATCGCGTGGGACGCCGAGGGAACGGAAGGGTGGGGAGCGAACATTTGGTCAGGGTGTCAAATCCGGCTTAACGAGCCGTTCCAGCCCGGCCTGCCGAATTTCGCCCTGGCTCTATTGCGCCGCCTTCCGATGCGCGTAGCAGGCGTCCCAGTAGGGTTCGCCGCCGAACCGCTCCACCAGCAGTTCGGTCAGGGCCCGGACCTTCCCCGCCACGTGACCGGCCGGCGGCGGGCGCACGACATAGAGCCCGGCCTCCGGCATCGGATAGTCTCGCATGACCGGGACAATAGTCCCGCGCTCCAGGGCCGGGCCGGCGATGAAGGTGGGCAGCATGGCCAGGCCAAGGCCCGCCTCGACCGCCGAGAGCAGGGCCTGGCCGTTGTCGGCCCGGAAGCGCGCGTGCGGCTGGAAGGTCACCACCCGCCGCCCGTCACGGAACGGCCAGGCCTCATTGCCCTGGGTGATGGTGTCGTGGCCGGCCAGGTCGGCCAACGTCCGCGGCTCGCCCCGCCTGGCCAAGTAGTCCGGGCTGGCCACCAGGGCGCCGTGGATCGGGGCGATCTTGCGAGCGATCAGGCTGGAGTCGGTGAGGTTTCCCAGGCGCACGGCCACGTCGAACCGCTCGCCGATCAGGTCGACGAAGCGATCGGAATAGGCGGCGTCGACCTGCAGCCGAGGATGGCGCACCGCCAACTCGGCCAGCACCGGGGCCAGGTGGGTCATGCCAAAGGACAGGGGCGCGGCCACCCGCAGGGAGCCGACGATCTCGTCCCCCTGCTGGGCCACGGCGTCGCGGGCGGCCTCCAGGTCGCTGAGGATCTGGTCGGCGCGGGTCTTGAACTCCAGCCCCGCCTCGGTGACCGCCACCCCGCGCGTGGTCCGGCTGAGCAATTGCGCGCCCAGCTCGGCTTCCAGCCGCGCCACCCGGCGGCTGACCATGGACTTCGACAGGCCCAGGCCCTGGCCGGCCCGGCCAAAGCCCCCCGCGTCGGCCACGGCCAAGAAGGCGGCGATATCCTCAAGATCGAACATGTTCCTGTTTCCGCAACAGTCTGGAGCCAAACAGCCCACTATTGTTGCGAGTTTGGAACCACCAGCTTGGGCGGGTCAATCACTCAGCGCCCCGGAGGGCGGCATGTCCCAAGTTCTCGTTCTCAATTCCAGCCTCAGCGGCGAGGCCTCGGTCTCGCGTCTGCTGGTGGCCGAAACCCTGGCCCTGCTGGTCGCCCGCGACCCCGGCGCCAAGGTGGTGATCCGCGACCTGGCCCAAACCGAAATTCCCCACCTCAATCCATTGACCGTGGCCGGGGTGCGCGCCACGGCGACCACCGTGGCCGAGACCCGGGCGCGAGACCTCTCCGATACCCTGATCGCCGAGCTGCGCGCCGCCGACACCATCGTCATCGGCGCCCCGATGTACAATTTCTCGATTCCCACGACCCTGCGCACCTGGTTCGACCACGTGCTGCGGGCTGGCGAAACCTTCAGCTATTCCGAGGCCGGTCCCAAGGGCCTGCTGGAGGGCAAGCGGGTGATCGTGGTTGAGAGCCGCGGCGGCCTCTACAGCGAGGGTCCCGCCCAGGCGCTCGATTTCCAGGAACCCTATCTGCGACAGCTGCTGGGCTTCATCGGCCTGACCGACGTGACCTTCGTGCACGCCGAGAAGATCGGCTTTGGGCCCGAGGCCCGCGACGCCGCCATCGACGGCGCGAAGGCGCGGCTGGCCGAGATCATCGGCCGCGACCTCTCCCAGGCCGCCTGAGGCTCCGGCGCCTTCCCATCGGGGGAGGCGCCGCCGAATTGTCCGACGGTGGCGGCCAGGGTGTGGGATAGTCCGCAAAAGGACGGCCGCCATGAAAACCTATCCCAGCACCCGCACCCAGACCCAGGGGGCGCCCGCGGGCCTGAATGACCCTCGTTCCACCGGCCGCGCGCCGACCACCAAGCCGCAGACCAAGACCGCCATGCTGCTCCCCCACGGCCAGCGCCGCTGAACCCGCCCCCCGGCGCCTGCGAGACGGACGCCGGCGCGCGCCCGGCGGCCTGACAACGAAGGTTTACATTCTGCGGCCCGCGAACCTGTTATCCCGCATCCGGTAAGGCGCGGGGGCGGGCCAGGACCATGAAGACGATCGCTGTGCTGTCCCACAAGGGTGGGTCAGGAAAGACGACGGTGGCGGTGAACCTGGCCATCGCCTGGCGGGCGCTGGGCGCGCGCACCATCTTGGCCGACGCCGATCCGGTCCGCTGCGCCTCCGACAGCCTGCGCAAGCGCCCCGACCACGGATCACTGGTGGTGGAGACCTCGGCGGCCAAGTTCGACGCGCTGGCCTATGTCAGCGGCAAGGGGGGCTGCGACGTGCTGATCATCGACACCCCCGGCGGCCCCGACAACGGCATGATCGAGGCCATGAAGGTGGCCGACCTCTGTATCGCGGTCTCCCGCCCGACCTATCTGGACGTCGCCGCCACCCTGCGGACCGTCGAGGTGGTGCGGCGGCTGGGACGCCAGGGGGTGGTGCTGTTCAACCAGTGCCCGCCCCGCCGCAACGGGGTGGAGTCCGCCGTGGTCAGCGGCACCATGGACATCCTGAGGCGCGGCGGGCTGGAGGTCTGTCCGCTGGCCTTGCAGACCCGGGCCGCCTACCAACGGTCTATCGCCCAGGGGCAGGGGGTCGGGGAATACGAGGCCGGCGGCAAGGCCGATGCGGAGATCGCGGGCCTGCTGGCCTATGTCCAGGCCAAGACCGAGGGCGAGGGCCGCGAGCGGGCGGCCAACGACTAAGCACCGCGCGATCTCCAGCCCGTTCGCGCCGATTTCTCGTCCGCCGCCCCGCGTGTCAGGCTAGGGTCGAGGCTCCGGAGGACGATGACCATGGCCGACCAAGACCCGCCCGCCGAAACCCCGATCCAGCGCGCCCTGCGCCTGAAGAAGGAGGCCCTTGACGCCAAGCCGAAGGATCCCCGCGGGGGCCGCTTCCAGCGCGAACGCGCGGCGGCCGCCAGGTCGTCGTCGAAGTCCAAGCCTTGGATGGCGCGCTAAAGCCTCAGCTCTCTAGGCGTCGTCCCCAGCCTCCACCACGCCCCGCAGGTGGGCGAGGAATTCATCGCGTTCGGCCTGGGTGAAGGCCTGTCCCAGTTCCTGGGTGGCCTCGGCGAGGCTGTACTTGCCGTCGCTGAAGCGCAACAGGACGCTCTCGATATAGCGGTCGAGGAGGACGCGGTCGGGGCCGGTGAGGTTGTGGGTCATGCCGTCACCCTGCGCCCACGCGCGCCGATGCGCCATGCGCTGGATCAATTGGCCGGGGTCGGCGCCTCGTAGGCGAAGAGGGTCGAGCGGTCGTCGTCGGGCATGAACCAGGCCCTGACACCGGTGGCGGTGGTCTCCACATAGGTCGGGTTCTGGGTCATGGGCCGGCCCGAGGGCGACCAGAGCGGCACCGGCGTCTGCCAGACCGGGCGGTGGTCCTTGACGATCTCCAGCCCGCCGAGGGACAGGATCCCGCCCTTGGGGGTGAGGTAGGCGGCGAGGCCGGAGCACAGCATCGCCCCGCCACCCAGGCCGTGGCAGTCCTGGTAGTCGATATAGCTGGTGGGGTTGCGCGCCACCCTGGGCGCCCCGGCCTTGCCGCCTGGGGTCAGCTTCCAGGTGTAGAACCGCCGCCCGCCCCAGGAGACGCCCTGCAGCAGGCGGGTCTTGCGGTCGTAGCTCACCGCCCCGATGTGGTCGGCGACCCGCAACACCTCGGTGGCCTTCAGAGTCTTCGGATCGACGCGGTAGACGATGGCGGCGCTGTCGGGGCGGTATTCGGCCAGGCTGACCCACAGGTTCTCGCCGTCGAAGTCGATGCCGCCCGGATGATAGGCGTCCCCCTCCCCCAGCACGACCTGGGCCAGCAGGGCGCCTTCGGCCGACATCCGGAACAGGTGGCCGACGCCGGCGCCGGGACTGCGTCCGCCGGTGGCGCCGGCCAGGCGGGCGGGAGCCTGATTGACCTCAACCGAGGAGACGAAGAACTCGCTCCCGACCTTCACCATCCCCTGGGGATGGAAGGTGGGGAACTGGACCGGCACGGCGGCGGTCTGGGTCCAGACGGTGGCGCGGTCCAGCTGGACCAGGCGATCGGCCAGGGTCGGCGCGGGGGCGGCCCCCAGCAGGCCGATCATGGCCGGGAGCAGCAGGCCGAGCCGCCGCAGGGCGCCCGACCTCATCGGCTTCGCCTGCGCAGCCGCCACCCGACGATCCCGGCGCCCAGCAGGATCACCCCCCATCCGATGGCCAGGATGATCAGGGTCTGCTTGACCTCCATCAGCACCGTCAGGGCGTCGACATGGCCCGTGCGCCAGAACACCCATTCGCCGGCCAGCCGGGTCGCCAGCAGATCATCGCCGGTCTCCAGCACCACGACCCCGTCGCCGCTGGCCGGATCGAAGCGCGCGGCGGTGTTGATGGCCGGGAAGTTGTTGCCGTCATGACCGACGATGAAGTCGTCGGCGTTGTTGGGCGCGTAGAGCACCAGGCCCAGGCCCCAGATGTCGGCGCCGTACTGGGCGGCGTGGGGGCGGCGCATCTCCGCCAGGGTCGCTGGCCGGAGCACGCCCCGCCCCGCCGGAGCGCCCTCCGCGCCCGGTCGCTGGGCGGCGATGAGGCGGGTCAGGTCGGCGGTCGAGGTGTAGAGCGAGGCGGCGCCCGTGGCCGTGAACCGGTAGTGGATCGCCTTGGTCCCGCCCGGGCCATAGATCTCCGCGACATTGGCGGGCCAGGGCTCGGGCAGCAGGAAGGTGGACCGGGTCATGCCCAGGGGGTCCAGCACCGCGCGCCGCATATAGACGGCGAAGGGCTCGCCCGTGACGTCCTCGATCAGCAGCTGCAGCAGGGTGTAGCCGCCCCCGGAATACTTCCACCCGGACCCGGGCGGGAGCCCCACCTTGACCGCACCCTCGGCCTGCGGCGAGGCGTCGGCGGCGCGGGTGAGGGAGGCCACCAGGGGCTGAACCGGCTGGCCGGGCGCGAACCCTCCATAGCCGAGGCCATCGGTGAGGCCCGCCGTGTGGCTGAGCAGGCGACGCACCGTCACCTGGCGATTGTCGAATTCGCTCGCGGGCAGTTTCCAACGCTTGAGATAGGTGTCCACCGGGGCGTCCAGATCGATGCGGCCGGCGTCCACCAGGGTCATCACCCCGACCGCGGTGATCCATTTGCTGAGCGAGGCCACCTGGAACAGGGTGTCACGGTCCACGGGCGCGCCCTTGGAGGCGAAACGCTCGTGCACGGGCCGCCCGGCCTCGATGAGGGTGAAGGCCAGGTTGCCCGTGGACTCCGCGGCGATCATTCGGTCGGCGGCCGCGGCGAAGGCGGCGGTGTCACCCTGCGGCGCCAGCGGCCTCCGCCACCAGCCCTCCAGGGTCCCGGCGCCGACGAGCGCGGTCCAGACCGCCAGCACCCCAAGGGTGGCGACCCCAAGCAGGATCCAACGGCGCATCGGCGTGACCTCCCCCAAGCTCGACCCTTGTTACCCGACTTGTGGGGCGGCGTCAGGGGGGGGCTGGCCTGGCCAGCCATGCCTGTGATCACCGCCAGCAGCTAGGGAACGGCGCTAAGCCGCGACACGGTCCTTGCCCCCCAGCCCTTCGATGATCGGGCAATCCGGGCGCTTGTCGCCGTGGCAGTTGCGCACCAGGACCCGCAGCGTGTCGCGGAGTTCTGTCAGCTCGGCGAGCTTGCGGTCGATCTCTGTCAGCTTGGCCTTGGCGATCGCCTTCACATCCGCGCTCTCCCGATCCTTGTCGCTGTAGAGCGACAGGAGCTGCCGGCATTCCTCGACGGAAAAGCCGAGGCTGCGAGAGCGCTGGAGGAAGCGCAGGCGATGCACGTCAGACATCGAGTAGTCCCGATAGCCATTGTCCGCACGGTCGGCCTGCAGCAGGCCGATGTCCTCGTAGTAGCGGATCGTCTTGGCCGACAGGCCCGATTTTTCCGCTGCGTTTCCAATGTTCATGAGGCGATTTCCGATCCGAGTTCGGACAGCATAAAGGTTCTAGTTCATGGAAGGTCAAGGGCGAGCCGAGGGGATTAGCCGCCGGCGGCCACGATGGGCCCGGCGGCGGCGCGCACAGGCGCCTTGAAGCGCTTCAGCCGCATGGCGTTGCCCAGCACAAAGACACTCGAGAGGGCCATGGCGCCGGCCGCCAGCATCGGTGACAGCAGCGTGCCGCTGATAGGATAGAGGACGCCCGCAGCCACCGGAATCAGGCTGGCGTTGTAGGCGAAGGCCCAGAACAGGTTTTGCCGGATGTTGGCGATGGTCGCCTTCGACAAGGCGATCGCGTTGCTCACCCCCAGCAAGTCGCCGGACATCAGCACCACGTCAGCGCTCTCGATGGCCACGTCCGTGCCGGTGCCGATGGCGACGCCGACATCGGCCTCGGCCAGGGCCGGAGCATCGTTGATGCCGTCGCCGACGAAGGTCACGGCGCGGCCGCCGGCGCGCAGGCGCTTGATGGCCTCGACCTTGCCGTCCGGCAGCACCTCGGCGACCACCTCGTCGATGCCGAGTTGGGCGGCGATGGCCTCCGCCGTGCGACGGTTGTCGCCGGTGATCATCGCCACCTTGAGGCCCATGGCATGCAGGGCGCGGATGGCCTGCGGCGTCGTCGGCTTGATCGGGTCAGAGACGGCGATCACGGCGGCCAGCTTGCCGTCGATGGCGGCATAGAGCGGGGTCTTGGCCATCTCGCCCATGCGGACAGCGGTTTCGGCGAACGGCCGCACGTCGATACCCAGCTGGGCCATGTGGCGGTCTGCGCCGACAGCGATTCGATAGCCGCGGACCATGGCGTTGACGCCATAGCCGGGCACAGCTTCGAAGGCGCTGACCTCGTCGAGGGCGAGCCCTTCGGCCTGGGCCGCGGCGACGATGGCCCCCGCCACAGGGTGTTCGGACTGTCCCTCGACGGCGGCGACCAGCGATAGGACCTCAGCGCGTTCAAAGCCTTCAACGACTTCCAGATCGGTCATCACCGGCTTGCCGGCCGTGAGCGTGCCGGTCTTGTCCAGCGCAACCACCTGGACAGACTTCAGCGACTGCAGAGCTCCGCCGTTGCGGAACAGAACGCCCAGTTCGGCGGCGCGGCCGGTGCCGACCATGATCGAAGTCGGCGTGGCGAGCCCCATGGCGCACGGGCAGGCGATGATCAGCACCGCCACCGCATTGACCAGCGCGAAGGCGACGCCCGGCTGCGGTCCGAAGACCAGCCAGACGGCGAAGGTCAGGGCGGCCGCGACCATGACCGCGGGCACGAACCAGGCGGTGACCTTATCGACCAGGGCCTGGATCGGCAGCTTGGAGCCCTGCGCGGTCTCGACCATGCGGATGATCTGGGCGAGCAGCGTGTCCGCCCCGACCTTCGTGGCCCGATAGGTGAAGCTTCCGGTCTTGTTGATCGTGCCCCCGATCACCTCAGCCCCCGCCTCCTTGATGACCGGGATCGGCTCGCCGGAGATCATGGCTTCGTCGACGAACGACGAGCCGGACAACACCACCCCGTCGACGGGAACCTTGTCCCCCGGGCGCACCTGGATGACATCGCCGGCGGCGACGTCCTCAAGCGCCACGTCGACGAATTCGCTGTTGCGTTCCACCCGGGCCGACTTGGCCTGCAGGCCCACCAGCCGCTTGATCGCCTCGCTGGTGCGCCCCTTGGCCTTGGCCTCGAGGACGCGGCCCAACAGGATCAGGGTGATGATCACCGCCGAGGCTTCGAAATAGACGTTGGCCGTCCCGGACGGCAGCACCGCTGGCGAGAAGACGGCGACCACCGAATAGGCCCAGGCGGCCGTTGAGCCGAGCACCACCAGCGAGTTCATGTCGGGCGCCAGGCGCGCCAGGGCCGGCACGCCCTTCCTGTAGAAGCGCAGGCCCGGACCGAACTGCACGATCGTCGCCAATACGAAGAAGGCGATATAGAGCGGTCGCTGGCCCAGGGTCATCGCCAGCCAATGATGTAGCGCCGGGATGGCGTGCGCGCCCATCTCGAGCACGAAGATCGGCAGGGTCAGCGCCCCGGCGATCCCGAGGTCGCGCTTGAGGTGGGCCATCTCGCGGTCGCGGGCTTCCTCCCGGCTGTCGGTGGCCGCGGCGGCGCCGGCGGCGGCGCGACGAGGCTCATAGCCCGCCTTGCGAATGGCCGCGTCGATGGCCGCCCGGGGGGCGTCGCCGGCCATGGTCTCGATCGTGGCGCGTTCGGTGGCGAGGTTGACCGAGGCCTTGAGCACGCCGGGGACTGCGGCGATGGCGAGCTCGACCCGGCGCACGCACGAGGCGCAGGTCATGCCCTCGATCTCGACTTCCGAGGTTTCAACGGGAACCTCATAGCCCGCCCCCTTGATCGCGGCGATCACACCGGCGGCGTCAGGTCTGACACCGACGTCGAAGGTGACGTCGGCGGCTTCGGTCGCGAGGTTCACGGTCGCGGCGGCCACGCCAGGCGCCTTGGCGATGGCGAGCTCGACACGGCGCACGCAGGACGCGCAGGTCATGCCGGCGATCGGGAAGTGTTGTCTGACCGAGACGGTGGTCAGGTTGGAGGGAGCGTTCATGGAACTGGTCCTCTGAGTATCGTTCGACCAGAGGTCTAAGGCTTCCAGTCACGGGAGGGTCAAGGTGCTGCCTACGATTTTTCCAACTCGCACCAAATCATTGAAATACCGACCAATCTACACGTCGTTGTCGCCGGACCGGTCCGCGCGGATGGGCAGCATCAGTTCAACAAAATCGCCACTTGACCTTCCAGCAAGAGGAAGCCCGACAGTGGTCCTGCCGCACTTCGTCGGCCTGCATATGAGGAGTTTGGAATGTTGAAGCTGAAGGTCCCCGACATGACTTGCGGCCATTGCGCGAGCGTTGTTTCTGAGGCGGTGCATAGCGTGGATGCCAACGCCAAGGTCGACATTGATCTGGGGACGAAAGCGGTGTCGATCACCACCTCGAGTGACCCGGCCGAGGTCACCCGGGCGCTGGCCGCCGCCGGCTATCCAGCGCTGCTGGACTAACCAGCAACACGACAACGCCGTTAAGTCACCTGACGAACCCAGCCGGCAGCAAACGCCGCGCGGTGATCGATGGTCGTTCACCCCTGGTGCAGGTGCGCACGGCTAGTTTGAGAGTTCGGCAGTCCAGGCTGCGTACATTTCACAGAAACTCGTTGGGAGTCCCACATGAAGAACCGCTTGTTCAGCCTTGCCGTCCTTGCCGGCGCAAGCGCCTTCCTGGCCACCAGCCCCGCCTGGGCTCATGCTCATCTGGTGAGCTCCGATCCGGCGGCCAGCGCCACCGTCGCCTCCGCCCCGAAGAAGATCACCCTGAAGTTCAGTGAAAAGCTGGTGCCTGCCTTCTCCAAATTCGAAGTCACCATGCCTGAGCATGGCGGCATGAAGGTCGCTGTGAAAACCGCGGTCTCTGCCGACGGCAAGAGCATCACTGGGACGCCCCAGGCGAGCCTCGGCAAGGGCGCCTACAAGGTCGTCTGGACTGCCGCCTCGGTCGATGGCCACAAGATGAACGGCGAAGTGGCCTTCAAGGTCGACTGAAATGCTTGAGTCTGCGGTCGTCGCCCTGAGGCTTTTGCAGTACGCGGCCGCAATGGTCCTCATGGGATCATCGCTCTTTTTCATCTACGCGCTCCCCTCCTCTGGCGACGGGTCGGCTGCTCAATCCAGATGGACGCGCCCGCTGCTCATCAGTGCCGGGTTGGTCTTGGCTCTGGCTGCGATCCTCGGGCTCGCCGCTCAGTCCAGTGTTCTGGCAGGCTCTGTCAGCGAAGGCCTGAAGGTCGAGACGTTGAAGGCTGTGGTGTCTGGCATGGACCTGGGCAAAGCGGCCATCGTCCGGGCGGTCGCAGCGCTACTGGCTGTCGTCTGCCTACTGGCTTTCAGGCCCGGCCAGCGGTCATGGACCGTCGTCGCCGTCCTGGGCGGCGTCGCCACGGCCAGCCTGGCCTGGATGGGACACGGCGCGGCCACCGAAGGGCCGCTGGGACTGCTGCACCTGGGAAGCGACATTCTGCATGCGCTCGCTGCGGCCTTCTGGATCGGCGCCCTCACGGCCTTCTTCGGTCTACTGGCCGCCCCACCGGCGGCCCCCGCTGCGCATCAGGCCCTATACCGCGCTCTGCACGGATTTTCTGGAATTGGCTCGGCCTTGGTCGCCGTGCTGGTGGTCACCGGGGTGATCAACAGCTGGATCCTGGTGGGGCCCGATCACGTGTCGGCGCTCTGGACGACGGCTTACGGACGGCTCCTGAGCCTGAAGTTCATCCTGTTTATCGCCATGTTGGGTCTCGCGGCGGCGAACCGCTTTCGACATGCCCCGGCTCTTGGCCGGGCCCTGGGCGACAACACGTCTCCGGAATCTGCCCTCGGCGAGCTTCGGCGGAGCGTGGTTCTCGAGACGGCGCTCGGAGTTGGAGTCCTAGCCACCGTCGCCTGGCTGGGCGCCCTGGCGCCGCCGATGGCGATGTAGCGACCTATTGATGCCGGGCGAAAATCCGGGTCTTCCCCCCAGCAAGCAGCAGCAGCGTATTGTAGGGTTCCTTGCGCCCGTCAGGCGTTTCCATACCCGGCGAGCCAAGCGGCATGCCGGGAACGGTCAGGCCAAGCGCCTTGGGACGCTCCTTCAAGAGGCGCGCTATATCGGCCGGCGGTACATGCCCGACGGTGACGTAGCCGCCAATGGTGGCGAGATGGCACGAGGAAAGTTCGAAGGGTACGCCATGCTTCTTGCCGATCGGACTGACAT
>NZ_JANPJP010000235.1:0-6017 GCF_031425575.1 Phenylobacterium sp. | reverse complement strand
GCCCGCTCGCGGGGCGCGAACAGGTCGGCGATGATGGCGAAGGCGGTGGTGAACAGCGCCCCGCCCCCCACGCCCTGGACGGCGCGGAAGATGATCAGCTGGGTCATGCCGCCGCCGAGCAGAGGCAGGTCGCCGAACTCTCCCGCCAGGCCCGCCAGCCAGGAGCCGGCCAGGAAGATGCCGATGCCGATCAGCAGGATGGGCTTGCGGCCGTAGAGGTCCCCCAGCTTGCCCCAGATCGGCACCATGACCGTGGAGGCCAGAAGATAGGCGGTGGTGGCCCAGGCGTAGAGGTGCAGGCCCGAGAGCTCGGCGATGATCCGGGGCATGGCCGTGCCGACGATCGTCTGGCTCATGGCCGACAGCAGGAACACGATCATGACCGAGATGAGCGTCAGCCGGCGCTCGTCGTCACTATAGACGTGAGGTTCGTTCAAGGCCGTTTCCCGACGGCGAACGGGCCGCCCCTAATGATCTTTTTCTATTTTCGCAACGTCCGGGGGCGGACGGAAATGCGGCCGCCCCCTTGTCTGGACCTTACGGAACGCTCTGGGAATTATCCATCGCAGCCTGGGCCTTTCGCTGCTGGGCGCGGCGCGACGCCATGTTCAGCGCTTCCACCAGCCCCGAGAAGGCCATGGCCGCGTAGATGTAGCCCTTCGGCACGTGCACCCCGAAACCATCGGCGATCAGGGTCGCCCCGATCATCAGCAGGAAGCCCAGGGCCAGCATCACGACGGTGGGGTTGTCGTTGATGAACTTGGCCAGGGGCTCGGCGGCCACCAGCATCACCACCACGGCGAACACCACGGCGATCACCATGATCGGCAGGTGATCGGTCATGCCCACCGCCGTCAGGATCGAATCGATGGAGAAGACCATGTCCAGCAGCAGGATCTGAACGATCGCGGCGCCGAAGTTCATGGTCACGCCCGCCGCCATGACGCCGTCCTTGTCGAGGAGGTTGGGGCTGGGCGTCGGGTCCATGGTGTGGTGGACCTCGGTCGTGGCCTTCCAGACCAGGAACAGGCCGCCGGCGATCAGGATCAGGTCGCGCCAGGAGAAGGCCAGCTCGAACATGGCCTTGCCATCTTCGCCGATCGGTCCGGTCCAGGGCAGTTCGAACACCGTGGCGGTGAGGCCGACGATGAAGGCGATGGTGGAGAGCAGCGCCAGCCGCATGATCAGGGCCAGGGCGATGCCAAGTCGGCGGGCCTTGGCCTGTTGTTCCAGCGGCAGCTTGTTCGACAGGATGGAGATGAACACCAGGTTGTCGATGCCGAGAACCACCTCCATGACGACGAGGGTGATCAAGGCGGCCCAGGCGGCCGGATCGGCGGCCAGGGTCATAAGGCTATCCATGAGGGTCCTCGAAAGATGAACGTTCCCGAACTTCTAGCCTATCCGTGGCCCTCGACTACTGCGAATGGTTCTCAAAATCCGGTGGGAAATCTGAGTCGCCCCCAGCGGCATGCCCACGGCGCCGCTTTTGCGGGCGCCGGACGACCCTGACGAAGGCGAAATGCCGGTCGATGCCCGAAATGTGACCCGTCACGAGGTCCCGCGTCTCTTCTTGGGGCGGCGCGTCGCAACCGGCGTCGAGGTCTTGGGAGACGGCGCGTTCGTCTGTTTCGGTTTGTTTCATCCGCCGGCTTCGAAAGCAGTATCCAGAAAAAATACAGTATCTAAGAGTGTAGGTGGCGCGGGTCGCCAGCTTAATAACGGAGCGCAAGGCCAAAAATCGGGATTAGTTTCCCTAACTTTAACCTTTTGACTTCATCGTTGCATAGTCAATCTTGCCCTTAGGCCGTGTGACGGACGGGTGAAGCTATGGAATTTCCTGTGGGAGACTCGGCGACCTTCCGCCGCACGCGTGGAAAAGCTCTTTGCTTTCGCGCCGCGGGTGAGTATCCCTAATCGCAGTTCGCGTGGGGAGTTCCTCTTAACATGCTGAAACGGACCAGAACCGTCCTGGGTTCCCTGGCCGCCATAGCGGTTTTGACGCTCGCGCCTGTTGGCGCGGTGGCTGACACCTACTGGCAGTGCGTGCCCTTCGCCCGCCTGATCTCCGGCGTCCAGATCTTTGGCGACGCCTGGACCTGGTGGAAGCAGGCCGCCGGCAAGTACGAGACGGGTTTCTCTCCCAAGGCCGGCGCGGTTCTCTGCTTCAAGCCCAACGGCAAGATGCAGCTCGGCCACGTGGCCGTGGTCAGCCAGGTGCTCACCGACCGGGTCATCCAGATCACCCACGCCAACTGGTCGCGCATCGGCGGGACTCGGGGCCAGGTCGAAAAGGACGTCACCGTGATCGACGTCTCGCCGGCCGGCGACTGGTCCCAGGTCAAGGTCTGGTACGATCCCATCCGCGACCTCGGCTCGACCACCTACCCCACCCACGGCTTCATCTACCAGGACACCCACGCCCAGCGCGTGGCCAATTCCGGTCTGAACGCCGCCGGCAACACCGCCGTCGCCATGGCCCAGGGCGCCGCCACCCAGATGGCCCAGGCCGTCCGTCCCGGCGCCGGTCCTTTCTCGATGCTCAGCCAGGCGGCCGACTCCACCGACAAGATCGCCGCCCTGATCATGGCCGCGACCCAAGGCTCGTCCGAAGCCAAATAGGCTGATGCTGAACCTGATCCGCCGTAGCGTTTCGGCCTCCACGACCGAGACGCCCGGCGAGAACTGGGTCCTGCCCGCCGACGCCATCTGGATCGACCTGCTTAACCCCACTCGCGAGGAGGAGCTGGCGGTCGAGCGCGTGCTTGGGGTCGATCTCCCCACCCGGGAGGAGATGGCGCAGATCGAGCCCTCGTCACGCCTCTATCAGGAAGACAAGGCCACCTTCCTCACCGCCACCCTGCTGGCCCACAGCCAGGGCGACCACCCGACCTCAGCGCCCGTGACCTTCGTGCTCGCCCGCGGGGTCCTGGTGACCATCCGCTATGTGGACTTCAAGGCCTTCACTGTCTTCACTGTGCGCGCCGCCGACAACCCCGACCTCACCAACGGGGCCGAGGTGATGCTGGAGCTGCTGGACGCCATTGTCGAGCGCCTGGCCTATGTGCTGGAGGCTGGCTCCACGGCGGTGCAGGAAAGCTCCAACGCCATCTTCGATCGTCCCCACGGCGGGGCCTTCGAACCTCTGCTGACGGGCCTGGCCCGCACCCAGTCGGTGGTGGCCATGGCCCGCACCAGCCTGGTCAGCCTGGGCCGTCTGACCAGCTTCGCCGGTCTCGCCCCGGAAATCGCCGCCGCCCCGGCCCCCCGCGCCCACCTCACCTCGGTGCAGCACGACATCGGCTCGCTCAACGAGCATGCGGGATCCCTGGCCTCCCAGATCGCCTTCCTGCTGGACGCGGCGCTCGGACTGATCAACATCGAGCAGAACGGCATCATCAAGTTCTTCTCCGTGGTCTCCGTGGCCCTCATGCCACCGACCCTCGTGGCCTCGATCTACGGCATGAACTTCCATCACATGCCCGAGCTGTCCTGGAGTTTCGGCTACCCTATGGCCCTGGTCCTGATGGTGATCGCCGGCGTCGGCCCCTTCCTGTGGTTCAAGAAAAAGCGCTGGCTTTGACGCGATGACGCCGCCGCGCGACCCTGCGGCGCATTGACGCAACGGTTCCTTAAACGCGAAGAGGGAAGATTGCGGATACAGGAATTTCCGCGCCCCCATGCCGCCCGCCGTCCTCGTCCTCAGACCGCTCGATCTCGATGGCCTGCGCCTGGCGCTGGACAAGCACCGGCGATTCCTCGAGGGCCGTAGCGGCGGCCGCCGCGCCAACCTGGCCTATGTCGACCTCACCAACCGGCAGCTCGACGGGCTGGACCTGCGCGAGGCCGACCTGACGGGCGCCCGGCTCAACGGCGCCTCCCTGGTGGGGACCCAGCTTGCGGGCGCGGTGCTGTTCGGGGCCGACCTGCGTGACACCGACCTGCGGCGGGCCGACCTCTCCAAGGCCGATCTGCGGGGCGCCTGCCTGCGCGGCGCCAATCTCGCCCACGCCGACCTCTCGGGCTGTGACCTGCGGGAGGGCCGCATCGCCCTCCAGGACAGGGCCGAGGGCTTCCGCATCCTGCAGCACGAGGAGCGGCCGGGCGAGCTGAGCTTCGCGGTGCTGTCGGGCGCCAACCTGGCCGGGGCCCACATGCACGGGCTGTCGGCCATGGCCGCCGACTTCACCGACGCCGATCTCTCGGGCGCCACGTTGGGCGGCGCCAAGCTGATCAAGGCGGTGATGGACGGGGCCAACCTCACCGGCGCGGACCTGGCGGGCGCCGATCTGTCGGGCGCCTCGCTCAAGCGGGCCATCATGGTCGGCTGCGACATCGGCTTCGCCAACATCGACAACGCCGACCTCACCGGGGTGCTGAAGGCGCCGGCGGTGGCGGTCTATATCGACGACAAGCCCCTGGAGACGGTCCTGGCCGCCCACGAGGCCTTCTGCGACTCCGCCGGCGAGCGCGGCAAGCCCGTCCGCCTGCCCGACACCGACTTCCGCTCCGTGACCGGCGGCTTGAAGGGGCGCAGGCTCAGCGGGCTCTCAGCCCCCAACTCGATCTTCTTCGGCATGGATCTGCAGGGGGTCCAGCTCCAGGGCGCCGACCTCTCGGCCTGCGACCTGCGCGGGGCGAACCTCAGGATGGCCGACCTGCGCGGGGCCCGGCTCACCGACGCCCTGCTGACGCGGGCCAACCTGCGCGGCGCCAAGCTGGGACCGCTCTCCATCAACGACGGCCGCATGGTGCGCACCGACCTGTCGCGCGCCATCCTGCGCGGCGCCGACTTCACCGGCGCCTCGGCCCCCCGCGCCCGCTTCCTGGAAGCCGACCTGGCCGGCGCCAAGCTCGACGGCTGCAACCTGCGGGGCGCTGAGCTGGAGGCCTAGCCGCTACATCCCGTGCTTCAGGGGCTGCAGATCCTGGAACACCGGGTCGCGCTTCTCGGCCTTGGCGGTGAAGGCCTCGCCCATATGGGCGCCGGAGAACATGCCGGTCTGCCAGACGGCGATATAGTCCAGGCCGTCCTTGAGGGTGTGGTCGCGGGCGTAGTTGATCATCACCTTCGAGCCCGTCACGGCCAGGGGCGCCTTGGAGGCGATCTCGCGGGCCGTCACCAGGGCGTGGTCGACGCAGGCCCCGTGGGTCGGGAACACCTCGTTGACCCAGCCGATCTCCTTGGCCTTCTGGGCGGGCATGCGGCGGCCGGTATAGGCCATCTCGCGCACCCAGCCCTCGGGGATCAGCTTGCAGAGCCTGGGGAAGGTGCCGACATCGGCGGTCATGCCGATATTGATCTCCTGGATGCAGAAGAAGGCGTCCTCGGTGGCGTAGCGGATGTCGCAGGCGCTGGTCATGTCGACCGCCCCCCCGATGCAGCCGCCCTGGATCGCCACGATCACCGGGATCCGCGCATCGTCCAGGCAGCCGAAGCAGTCCTGCAGCCACAGGATATGATGCCGCTGCTGCTCGGCGTTGATGTGCCTGTCCTGCACTTGGTTGGCCGAGGTCGAACCCCCGCCGCCGAACACCGCCAGGTCCATGCCCGCCGAGAAGTGCTTGCCCGTGGAGCTGATGACGATGCAGCGGGCCCGGGCGTTGTGGTCGATGTCCTTCACGATCACCGGCAGCTCGTTCCAGAACTCCCGGCTCATGGAGTTCATGGCCTCCGGGCGCTTGAGCTGGATATGGGCGACCCCGCCCTCGATGGTGACGTTGAAGCAGGCGAATTGCGCGGTGGTGACGTCGGTCATGGTGTTTCCTCTCGTTGGAAACATCATCGGCCCCTGACGCGGTGGAAGGCAAACCCCCGCTCATCCCGGCGACCCGAAGGGCGGCGCGAAGCAGTCAAGGCCGGGACCCAGCTTCAACTCCGGCTTTCGATAATGACCCGCGTGCGTGTGGTTCGTGTTGTTCGTGGTCCCCCCTCTTCCCGCCCCGAGGCCGCCGAGATACAAAAGATTTTCCACGAACCACACCAACCACACCAAAGGTGGCCGACGGGTGGGGGG
>NZ_JANPJP010000234.1:0-6286 GCF_031425575.1 Phenylobacterium sp. | reverse complement strand
CAGTTCGCCCTCGAGCAGGCGAGCCTGCGCGGCCGTCCGCCCCAGGCCGAGGTCCGGGACATCCTGGACATCGCCGCGCGCACCGGCCTGGCCGTCTTTGACGTCGCCGGCTGGTCGCCTCAGGTGGAGAACGTGCTGGGGGACATCATGCCCCGGCCCAACCCCTTCAAGATCTCGATCTCCACCGTCCGCGCCGACCGCGGTCCCGACTTCGTGGAGGCCGAGGCCCGAGCCACCCTGCGCCGCCTGGGCGTGGAACAGGCCGACGCCATCCTGGTGCCCTCGGCCACCGACCTGTTCGGTCCCCACGGCCTGGCCCTGTGGGACCGCCTCAAGGCGCTGAAGGATCAGGGCCTGACCAAGAAGATCGGCGTCTCGGTCTTCGCCTCGGACGACCCCCTGGGCGTGGCCCGCCGGTTCCGTCCCGACATCATCCAGGCCCCGGCCTCCCTGCTCGACCAGCGCCTGCTGATCGACGGCACGCTGGCGGCCCTCACCGGCATCGGCATCGAGGTGCACCTGCGCTCGATCTTCCTGTCGGGCCTGCTGTTCCTGCCCGCCGACCGGGCCCCCAACCACCTGAAGGAAGCCGCCAGCCGGATTTCCCGCGCCCGCCGGCTGATCGCCGAGGGCCGGTCCGATCCTCTGCAGGCGGCCCTCGGCTTCGCCCTGTCCCGTCCCGAAGCCGCCGCCGTCCTGGTGGGCGTCACCACGGCGGCCGAGCTGAACGCGGTGATCGCCGCGGCCTCCAGCCCGCCGCCCGACCTCGACTGGGACGACATGGCGATCAACGACCCGGTCGCCCTCGACCCCCGCGCCTGGGCGGCCGCTTAGAGCCGCTCGAGCGCCTTCGGCTCAAAAGGAGCCTGCGCCAAATGATCCTCGCGATCCTGCAAGCCCGGATGACCTCGCCCCGACTGCCCGGCAAGGCCATGGCCCCCCTGCGCGGCGAGCCCATGATCCTGCGCCAGGTGGAGCGCATCCGTCAGGCCCGCTGCCTGTCCCGGCTGATCGTCGCCACCAGCGACGAGGCGGTGGACGATCCCTTAGCCAGCTTCCTGGTGTCGCGGGGGCAGACCGTATTCCGCGGCGCTTCGGAGAACCTGTCGCGCCGCTTCATGCGCTGCGTCGAGGCCGCTGGCCCGGTCAGCCATGTGGTGCGCATCAAGGGTGACTCACCCTTTGTGGACCCGGGCGTCATCGACGAAACCATCCGCCTGGCGCTCACGACGGGGGCCTCCTATGCGTCGAACCGGGTCGAGCGCACCTTTCCGAAGGGCCTGGAAGTCGAGGTGGTCACCGCCGGAGCCCTGGCCCGCACCGCCGCTGACGCCGATGAGGCCACCGCCGCGGCGACCTCGCCCCTGGCCCAGATCCGCAGCAAACCCGAACGCTATCCCCAGGCCCATTGCCTGGCGCGGCGTGACTGGTCGGCCCTGGACTGGCGGGTGAAGACCCCCGCCGACATGGCCTTCGCCAATGGGGTCTATGGCGCCCTGCACGCCGACGATCCGGCCTTTGGGCTGGAGGATGTGCTGGGGGTGCTTCAGGGGCGGCAAGACCTAGCCCGCTGGGCGGCATAGCCCAATAACCGCTCACCCCGGCGAAGGCCGGGGCCCAGATACATCAGCCGCATTCCGGACAATGATCCGAGACCGTTACCTATGACCTGGGTCCCGGCCTTCGCCGGGATGAGCGGAGTTTTAAGCCGCCCACGCCCCGTAGGGATCGCTGAATGGCTTGCCGAGCGCCTGCGCCACCGCCGGGTGGGTGATCTGGCCCTTCAGGACGTTGAGCCCCTTGGCCAGGTGGCGGTTGGCGGCAAGGGCGTCCAGCCCCTTGTCCGCCAGGGCCAGGCCGAAGGGCAGGGTCGCATGGCCCAGGGCCTCCGACGATGTCCTCGGCGCGGCGCCGGGCATATTGGCCACGCAGTAATGCACCACCCCGTCGATCGTGTAGGTAGGGTGGACATGGGTCGTGGGCCTGGAGGTTTCGAAACAGCCGCCCTGGTCGATGGAGACGTCGACCAGCACCGAGCCCGGCTTCATCCGCGACAGGTGCTCACGACGCACCAGGGTCGGGGCCGCCGCGCCCGCGGTCAGCACCGCGCCGATCACCACGTCGGCCTTCAGCACCTCTTCCTCCACCGCGTCCAGGGTGGAGTAGCGGGTCAGGATGCGCCCCAGGAACATGTCGTCCAGCACCCGCATCCGGGGGATGGACCGCTCCACCACCACCACCTCGGCGCCCAGGCCGGCGGCCATGCGGGCGGCGTTCATGCCGACCACCCCGCCGCCCAGCACGCAGATCCGCGCCGGCGGCACCCCGGGCACCCCCGACAGCAGCAGGCCCATGCCGCCATTATGCTTCAGCAGGGTCTCGCCGGCCGAGAACACCGCGATCCGGCCCGCCACCTCCGACATCGGCGCCAGCAACGGCAGGCCGCCATTGGCGTCCGTCACCGTCTCATAGGCGATGGCCGCGGCGCCCGAGGCCAGCAGGCCCTCGGTCTGGGCGGGATCGGGCGCCAGGTGCAGGTAGGTGAACAGGATGTGCTCGGGGGTCAGCCGCGCCCACTCGGCGGCCTGCGGTTCCTTGACCTTGATGATCAGCTGGCTGTCGGCGAACACCGCCTCGGCGTCCGGGACGATGCTGGCTCCCGCCCGCGCATAGGCTTCGTCGGCGTATCCGGCGCCCTGGCCGGCGCCGGCTTCCACCAGCACCTCATGTCCATGGACGACATATTCGCGGACCGCCGTGGGGGTCAGCCCCACGCGATACTCGTCCGCCTTGATTTCGCGGGGCACGCCTACGCGCATCGAAGTCTCCCTTTTGCGAATTTGTTTCGCTTAAGAGAGGAGTTGGGGGCTTAATTTTGTTCCGTCAACCCAGGACGCAGCGCGCCATCCCTTCGCGGCTAACGGTTCTGGCGGCCTTGTCGATGCGGCCGGAGCGGCGTTTCACATAGGGTCCCGGCTTGGCGGCGCGCCATTTCAGCGGGCTGGGCAGGATGGCCGCCAGCCGGGCGGCCTGGGCAGGGGTCAGCCGGTCGGCGCTGACACCGAAGTTCTTCAGGGCCGCGGCCTCCGCGCCATACACGCCGGGCCCCCACTCCACGCTGTTGAGATAGACCTCCATGATCCGCCGCTTGCCCCACAGCCCCTCGATCAGGACGGTGAAATAGGCCTCCAGGCCCTTGCGGACATAGGAGCGGTCCGGCCACAGGAAGATGTTCTTGGCGGTCTGCTGGCTGATGGTGGACCCGCCCCGCGTCCGCTTGGAGCGTTCGTTGTATGCCAAGGCCTTCTGCATGGCGCCGAAGTCGAAGCCGCGATGGCTGCAGAACTTGGCGTCCTCCGCGGCGATCACCGAGCGCACCAGGCGCGGGGATATCTCGTCCAGCGAGCGCCATTGGCGATTGAAGCCACGCCCCTCGAACACCCGCTCCACCATCAGATAGGTGATGGGCGGTGGAACGAACCGATAGGCGGCGGTCACCAGCACCGGCCCGATCAGGCCAAAGATCAGCACCAGGCTGACCACCGTACGGCCCACCTTGCCCCAGACGCCGCGCTTGGGTCGGGAGTCCTGGGCGATCCGAATGGGCGGGGCGTCGCCACGATCGTTCACCGAGCGGGGCTTTTCATTGAGCGAGATGTCCTCCCAGGACCTGGCCAGGTCCTCCCAACCGCCGGACGCCTGCGGCGTGAGGCGCAGGCCATCGTCCTTGTCGGAACCGGGGTTCGTGTCGCTCAAGTTCAGGGGCCCTTGTCTTGACCTAGGGTGTCAGTGCTAGCGACGCTGCGGAACGGGTCAAGCCGCCGCACCGCAGGAGCGCAGATGAACGTCACCGATGCCGTCGCCAGGCGAATCTCCATCCGCGCCTTCAAGCCGGAAACCCCGCCGGCGGCGGTGATCCGCGAAATCCTGGAGCTGGCCTCCCGCGCGCCCTCGGGCGGTAATCTGCAGCCCTGGCGGGTCTACGCCCTGGCCGGCGAGGCGCTCGCCGACCTGAAGGCCAAGGTCGCCGCCAACCCCTTCGGGGAGACCCCGGAATACGACGTCTATCCCCCCAGCCTGTGGGACCCCTTCCGCACCCGGCGGTTCCAGAACGGCGAGGACCTCTACGCCTCGATCGGCATTCCCCGCGAGGACAAGCCCGCCCGCCTGCGGCAGCTGGCCCGGAACGGGGAGCTGTTCGGCGCCCCCGTCGGCCTGTTCTTCTGCCTCGACCGCAAGCTGGGTCCGCCACAGTGGTCGGACCTGGGCATGTACATGCAGACCGTCATGCTGCTGGCCGTCGAGCGCGGCCTCGACACCTGCGCCCAGGAATACTGGGCCCGCTATCCCAAGACGGTGGGAGACCTGGTGGGCCTGCCGCAGGATCACATGCTGTTCTCCGGCATGGCGCTGGGCTGGCGCGACGAGGCCGCTCCCATCAACACCCTGCGCTCGGCCCGCGACCCCTTCGAAACCTGGGCGGAGATGAAGGGGTTCGACTAAGCGACCTCAAACACGCCCGCTCCGCCTTCCTCGTCCCCCCAGGCCACGCGCTTGCCGTCCGGGGTCATGGCCAGGGCCGAGATCGGCGCGCCCTTCTCGGCCTTGCGCATGTCGATGGCCTGGTTGGAGAGGTCGCAGACCCACACCCGTCCGTCGTCCAGGCCCGCGGCGAGCCGGTTGCCCACCGGGGTGGCGGCCACCCGGTTGACCATGGAGCTCTCGTCGAACCCCACCTCGGCCGCCTGCTTGCCCAGCGGCCCGGCCGAGCCTGTGAACGGCCAGATGACCGCGCCATTGGCGCCGGAGGTGGCCAGCATCTGGCCCTTGTAGAGGAAGGTCAGGCTTTTCACCTTGGCCGGATAACCGCCCATCTTCAGGTTCTTCTCGTCGGCCACCCGCCAGCCATGCAGCTGGTTTTCCTGCATGGAGCTCATCAGGAACTTGCCGTCGGGACTGAAGGCCAGGGCCACGTGGCTGCCGGCCCACTTCAGCACCATGGGCTTCTGCTCGGCGATCCGGGCGTACCAGAGCCAGGCGCCGTTATAGGTGGCCGTGGCGATACGCCGCCCCTTGGGGTCGAAGGCCACGTCGGCCACCGACTTCTCGTGGACGAACACCCGAGAGAAAGCGGGGTCACCTGAGTCGCGGACGTGCAGTTCCTTGCCGGCGGCGAAGGCGATCAGTTTGGATTCGGCCGAGGCGGCGACCGACTCGATCCAGCGCCCGGGGATCTTGGCGATCTCGGTGACGTCGCCCCCCCGCGACCAGGCCACGACTCCGTCGTCGCCGCCGGTCAGGACGCCCTCGCCGCTCGGGTGCAGGCAGGCCGAAAGCGCCACGCCCTTGTGAGCGACGGCGATCGCCCCATCCTCGAACCGGACCGTGCCGTCGCCGAGGGCGAAAGCCGCCTTGCCGTGGCGGTCGAAGAGGGCGGCGGTGACATAGGCGTCATAGGAGGTGTTCATGCGCGCCTCTTAGCCGCCTAACACGGGTCTTGGCGAGACATCGGGCGCCTGGAAATTTCGCCCGGCGCGAGAGCATGTCAGGCAGCGCTTTGACTTGGCTGCGAGCGGACGGCGGTTCGGGCTTTACAATCCCGATTTGATTGGCGAAGGGTGTCCGGACTGTGGATGGGCGCGACGTCATACGCGCCCCTAGGGAAGGAATTGCATATGGGTGCGAAGCTGGGCGGCGGGGGCGGCGGCAAGTTCGACCTCGGCCAAAACAGCGACATCAACGTCACGCCCTTCGTGGACGTGATGCTGGTGCTCCTCATCATCTTCATGGTGTCGATCCCCGCCGCGACGGTGTCGATCAAGCTCGACCTGCCGCCGGCGATCCCGCCGCCTCCGGGCACGAAGGTGGAAGAGCCGACCCTGATCAACATCCAGGTGGCCGGCCTCTACATCGGTGACCAGCCCACCACCCTCGACACCTTGCCGGCCGATCTGGCCCGCACCCTGAACAAGCCCAACCCCACCGAGGAGCGCGTCTATATCCGCGCTGATCGCACGGTGCGCTACGGCGAGTTCATGGCGGTGATGAACGCCCTGCAGGGCAACGGCTACTTCCAGGTCGCCCTGATCAACGAAGACCTCTAGGTCCTCAACCCGAACACGGAAAAGCCCGCCCAGGGAAACCCGGGCGGGCTTTTTCGTTTCAGATCCTCCCCCAGCGCGCCAGCGCGATGTGGGGGAGGTGTCTCGGACCGAAGGTCCGGGACGGAGGGGGATCGACGTAGTCGACCCTCACCGCGCACAACAAGGGTCAAAGTGGCCCCCCC
>NZ_JANPJP010000233.1:0-8831 GCF_031425575.1 Phenylobacterium sp. | reverse complement strand
CTTCCGGCGATCCAGGCAAGGGTCTCCGCGCGCGGGCGGAGGGGCGGGCATCCACGCGCGGCGGCGCAGGCGGGAGACCGCCGGCCAAAAACCTTGAAGGACCATGGCCCCGGCGCCGCCCGGAGAGAGGCGGCGCCGCGGGGGCCGGAAGGCCGTCCCGCGCCTCGGACGCAGAAACAACCAATGAAGAAAACCTACCGAAACCGCGCGAAACTGTCAAGAACAAAAGAGGAACATTTCGAGCGAGGCGCGCGCTCCCAACCGACTCGTGGGCGCTAGAGCCGCCGGGCCATGTGCAGGTGCGCGGGCATGTCCATCTCGATCGTCCCGCCCTCGTCCCTCACCGCCTGGGCCACCGCCGCCAGCAGGGCCTCCAGCCGCTCAGGCCCCAGCGCCCGGTAGTCCGACCGCGTGCGCAGATAGTCCACGAACCCCTCGGCGGAATAGGTCCGCGTCGCGCGATAGACCCGATAGTCCGCCGGCTCGAACAGCCCGCTGGCCGCCAGCCCATGGGCGAAGGCGCCGTCCGGCCAGTACCAGCGCTCCGGCGAATCGACCCACAGCTCCGGCGCCAGCCGCCCATAGATCGGCTCGAAGACGCCGAGGAAAGGTGCCGGCGGCGGCTCCGGAACATGGGCGAAGCAGGCCAGCATGCCGCCCGGCGCCAGCACTGCGGCCGACTTCGGCAGGGCCACGGCCCAGTCGATCCAGTGGAAGGCCTGGGCCGAGACGATCAGCCGATAGGGCCGGGGCGCCCAATCCTCGAAGGTCGAGACCTCGAAATGCACGTGGGGGAAGGCCTCAAGCCGGCGCCGCGCCACCCCCACCAGCTCTGGCCCAGGGTCGATGGCCAGCACGCGGCGGCCAAAGGGCGCCAGCCCCCGCGTCGCCTGTCCCGTCCCGCAGCCCAGCTCCAGGATCGCATCATTGGGGCCCAGCCGGGCTTCGGCCGTCAGGTCGACGAACAGCGCGTCGGGATAGCCCGGCCGGTGCGCGTCATAGAGATCGGCCACCTCGTCGAAGGACCGCGCCAGGTGCAGGGGAATGTCGCTCATGAACGCGACGATCCGGGATCGGGCGCGGCCAATCAAACGACATCTCGCCCGGTTGCTTGTGAGATGAACTCACAACTTACACCCGGCGAAGCCGGCCCATACATCACCCCGTTCCTGCGGTTGGCCCACCGTTCGTGTGGTTCGTGTGGTTCGTGGTTCCAAGTCTTAAGGCCGCGACGCGGTAAGGCCGATCAAGATTGCCCACGAACCACACGAACTGGTTCGCCCCATTGCCTTGGTCCGACGCCCGCCCTACCCCTCCCTCCAACGAGATACACGGGACGGAGACTAAGACATGGACGTGAAGGGCAAGATCGTTGTCGTGACCGGCGCCGCCGAGGGGATCGGCGCGGCGCTCGCCCGCCGGTTCGCAGCCGAGGGCGCGGCCCACGTCGCTGTCGTGGACCGCAACGAGGCCGGCGCGAAGGCGCTCGCCGCCGAGATCGGCGGAACCGCCTACACCGTCGACGTCTCCGACGGCGCCCAGGTCGCCGCCATGGTGGCCAGCGTCGAGGCCGCCCACGGCCGCATCGACCTCTTCTGCGCCAATGCCGGCGTCGGCGACGGCGACCCCGACCGCGAGAACGCCGTCTCCTCCCCCGACGCTGTCTGGGCCCGCGCCTGGGGGGTCAATGTCATGGCCCACGTCCACGCCGCCCGCGCCGTCCTGCCCGGCATGATCGCCCGTGGCGAGGGCTACCTGCTCAACACCGTCTCGGCCGCGGGCCTGCTCTCGCAGATCGGCGGGGCGGTCTATTCCACCACCAAGCACGCCGCCGTCGGCCTCGCCGAAAGCCTTGCCATCACCCATGGCGACCAGGGGATCAAGGTCTCCATCCTCTGCCCCCAGGGCGTCGATACCGCCATGCTGCGGGCCGGCGGCTCCGGCTCCCCCCAGAGCCTGGACGGCGTACTCACCCCGGAGGACGTCGCCAGCCACGTGGTCGAAGGCCTGGCCGCCGAACGCTTCCTGATCCTGCCGCACCCCGAGGTGCTCACCTACATGCAGCGCAAGACCGCCGACTACGACCGCTGGCTCGGCGGCATGCGCCGCCTGCGGGCCAAGGTGATGGGCAAGGCGTAGGGGCCGAGGGACGCTTCCGGCGCCGTGCCGAGCCCGGACGGATTGCTATTGCTGTCGATCGCGCGCCTGATGGCCAGGCCGGACTCTCGGCGTGACGGAGGCGCTCATGTCGCCTGCCGACCTCAGACGACTGAACCTCAAACACTTCGAGCGGGTGCTCGCCCGGACGACGGACCCGGCCGAGCGGGCGAAAATCGCCCGGTTCATCGTCGAGGAACACGCCAAGCCTGATGGCGACTACCCGGCCTGGGCCGTCGGCGGCCCGCATTGAGCTGATCCGGCGACCTCGGCGCGGCGCGGCGCGCGGCATGGGGTTCCCGGTGCAAAACGACCTTCGCGGGGAGCCGAATGGCCCGCCCCTCGTTACCCCTGTCTCAACAGGGTTTTTGCACGATGACTGACGACGCCGGGGCGGTCTCCGCCAAGCTGGTGGCCCTGCGGGCCGAACTCGAAGCCAACATCTGGCCGACCGCGATGGCGGCGGCCGCCACAGGCGAGCACGAGCGCATTCGCGACTTGGTGAAGTTGAAGGTCGACATCGAGGCGATTGACTTCGCCCTGAGCCACCGCCCCGTCGGCTAACCCACCTGCGCGCGCGCCGACCCCGGCGCCGGCGCAAATCCGCTTGCGGCTTGGCCGGTGGGCGCGCCCGCGACCCCCGGAAGCGCCCGGGCGCGGCCCTGAGCCTTGAACTACTGGAACAGCCAGTCCCCGGCCCCGATCTGGCCGGGCTGCACCCCGTCCAGCGTCGTGATCAGGAAGGGCCAGTCGCCGGCGTTGGCCGCGTCGCGGTCAAGATAGACCTGCGTGCCGCCCTGACCATCGGCGCGGAACATCAGCCGGCCGTCGGCGATGGGGTCGGAGCCCGCATAGCCGCTGGCCTGGAACAGCGCCCGCAGGTCGAGCTTGTCGACCCCGGGCGAGAAGTCCGTCACGTGCCCCGCGTTCCAGGGCAGCTGGGCCCAGGCGAACTGGACGGCGCCGCCGCCGCCGGTCAGCTGATCAGGCCCCTGGCTGGCGTTCAGGGTGTCGTTCCCGCCCCCGCCGGCCAGGGTCGAGCCGGGGCCCGGCGAATGGATCACCCGGCCCGCCTCACCCGCGGGAGGGGGCGGCGGCGGGGCGCTTGCGCCGCCCCCCGACAGCTGCCCCCAGGTCAGGCCGGCGGGCGTCACGCTGTCGAGCGTCGTGATTAGAAACGGCCACTGTCCCGCGTTCGGCGCGTCCGCATCGAAGTAGACGCGGGTGCCCCCGGCGCCGTCGCTGTCGAGCCGCAGCCGGCCGTCGCCCGACGGATCGGATCCAAAATAGCCGCTCGCCTGGAAGATGGCCGAGAGGTCCAGGCGGTCGACGCCCACCACGAAGTCGGTGATGCGCCCGGCGTTCCACGGCAGCGCCTTGAAGGTGAACGCGTCGCCGCCGCCGCCGCCCGTCAGCACGTCAGGACCCTGGCTGGCCACCAAGGTATCGTTCCCGGCGCCCCCCGCCAGCGTGGAGCCCGGGCCCGGGGAGGTGATCACCATGCCGTCCCCCGCCGGCGGTGGGCTCCCGCCTGCCGCGATGTCGCCCTGATTGGCGGGAGCGCCCTCCCTGAGCTTCGCCCAGGTCAGTCCTTGCACCGAGACATTCTGCAGATGCAGCACGTAGTCGGGCCATGGCTGGCCGGAGGCGACGCCGTCACGATCGAAGAGCACCGCGGCGCCCCCCGCACCGTCGTCGACCAGCTGGATCACCTTGTCGCGGATCGGGTCGAAGCCCTGATACCTGGCCATATCGAACAAGGCTCTCAGGTCCAGGCGGTCGACGCCGACCTGGAAGTCCGTCACCTCGACGGGCGCCCAGGGCGCCGTGGAAAGCACGAAGCGGTCGGCGCCGCCGCCCCCGGTCAGCACGTCCGGGCCGGCGCCCGCCGTCAGGGTGTCGTTCTGCTCGCCGCCGACAACCCGCGACCCGGGGCTGGGTGAGGCCAGCACCTGACCGGCGTCGGGCTCTGGCGCCCCCACACCATCGCGGGCGATCAGCCGACCGACCGCATCGGCGTCGCCGCCATCCGAGCGCGATGTCCAGACCGCGAGGGTGGTCCCGTCGGCGGCCACGGCCATGTCGGCCAGTGTCTGCACAGTCTGATCCTGGCTGCTGAGCTGGATCGGGCCGCCCACCGGCCGGTCCAGGGCGTCGAAACGCTGGACATAGAGCTGGTAGGTCTCAGGGTAGGTCGTGGTCTCGGCCCGCTCGGCCTGGGAAAAATAGCTGACCATGTAGCCGCCGTCCGGCAGGGCCTCGATCTCGGGCCGCACCTGGGCTTGGCGGTCGGACTGCACGATGGTCTCGGGACCGATCTTCTCGCCGGTGGCGGAGAAGTGCTGGACCGCCACGTCGGCGTCGCCGGCGGTGGAGCGTCGGTAGGCGACGACGAAGCTGCCGTCATCCAGCACCGCCAGACGCGGGTCGGACCCGTTTTCGGTGAGGGCGAGGGGCGGTCCGACCGGCTGCGCCAGGGCCGAATAGGCCTGCGCTTCCAGGCGGAAGCTGGTCGTGAAGGCCTCCCGCACAATCAGGAAGCCGCCGTTTGGGAGCGGCTGGGCCTCAAAGTCGCGAAGGGCGGCCACCGGCGACGAAAGGCTCGTGTATCCGCCGACCTTGCCGCCCGTCGCATCATAGACCTGGGCCGTGAGGACGAAGGTCGGCGGCGGGGCGTAGGGATTATGGCCGGGAGAGCTCGTCGGCGCATCCTGCTGCGGCTGACTCCACAAGGCCACGAAGCCCCCGCCGCCCAGCTCCACCAGCTCCGGCAGGCGCTGGTCGCGGTATTCGCCGGTGTTGAGCATGAATGCCGGGCCGGCCGTCTCCCCGGTGGCCGTGAATCGCTGGGCGAAGACGTCGGCGCTGTTGTTGAATCCCGAGCCGCTGGTCCAGGCCACGACGAAGCCGCCGTCAGCCAGCCGCACGACCTGCGGATCTCCCTGCAGTCCGCTGCCCCCGATGGATATGGGCGCCCCCACCGAGCTCCCATCGGCGGCGAAGCGCTGGAGCAGGACCTCATCATTGTACGCGTCCACGTCGCTTGCGTAGACGACCGCCCACCCCCCGTTCGTCAGGGGAATGGCGTCAGGACTGTATTGGCTGCGCTCGCTTCTCGGATGAATGCTGGTCTGATCGGTCTGAGAAAGCATGGGCGCCCAAAATTCCTGACTGGCCTGCGTGTCGGCCTGCGTCTCGGCCCTCGCGTCCTGAACAGGCGGCTGGTCAAGAAGGTTTCATTGTCCGGCGGCCACCCTCAGCCTTGCGTCATCGCCAAGCAGCGCCCCACGTCGTCGAGGGCCTGGCCGCCGAACGCTTCCTGATCCTGCCGCACCCCGAGGTGCTCACCTGCATGCAGCGCAAGACCGCCGACTACGACCGCTGGCTCGGCGGCATGCGCCGCCTGCGCGCCAAGGTGATGGGGAAGTAGGGACCGCCACCCCACCAACAACCGTTATCCCCAGGCTTGTCCCGGGGACCTATGATCTCGTCACCCCAAATTTCGTTGTGATCAGGTGACCATCGTTCGCGAAAGTTGAGGCTCAAAGTCCAAGAGCCTTCCCTATAGTTGCGACAAGCTGGTCACGAGACGCTTCAAAGTCTGTTGGCTCAGGCCCGGAGTGGGCATTGAGTATGATCCAGTGCGGCGAGCCAAACAGTAGGGCGCCGTAGATTTCGGGCAGTAGCACCGGCAGCCGTCCGGCCGCGGCATGTGCCGCAATCCAACGGGCGGCGCGCCCGCGGTAGGGGGCGTTGTCCTCCCTAAGGCGATGTTCATTGCCGCGCATCCATGACGCTTCGTCGCTTCGGCCAAGCTTATATCTGTCTGGGAAGCGGCTCTGATAAGCGAACGCTGCACGGATGACGCCCGCCACCCCGTCGAAGGCGTCTGCGTGCGGTTCCATCTCCGTCAGTATGAAGTCCCAATACTCCCGCCGCAGCGCCAGGACGATCTCAAGCGCCAACTCATCCTTGCTCGAGAAGTGATGGAAGAAGCTGCCATTGGAGACCCCGGCGGCGCGGCAAAGGTCGGCCACTGACGAGGTTTCCACCCCGTCCTTGAGAAAGAGACTTAGGCCGGCCGTCAAAATACGGTCGCGTGAAGTCGGGGTGTCCATGAGTTCGTCAGTTACCTGGGTCGTATGAAAATGCTTGCAATAGAGTGTCACTCTAGAGTATCACTCTGGAGTGACACTCTACACAATCAACAGGAGAACATATCCATGCAAGCCCACCTCGTGAATTTACTCATTGCTGCCTCTATCCTGACGGCCACGCCCGCCCTGGCGCAGGAGCGGTTAACCCCCGAGCAGCCCGTATGCGCGCACTGCGGATCGGACATCCTTTCTGGCGGCGGCGCCGCCCGACAGCTGCCGCAAATGGGCGGATCCTTCAGGCCTCAGCCCCGCTCGGCTGGGAGCGACTTCCATATCAGGCTACCTGACGTTCCAGGCGAAAGCTCAGCTCGGCCTTCGGCCGCGGGGACCCCGCGCGCGCCGACATCCATCTCAATGCGCGGCCAGGCGGTGATGCCCGAGCTGCCGATTTGCGGCCACTGCGCTGCGGATGTGCAACGGTAACCAAGCGGGGCGCCGCACCGCCCTCGTGCTTGCTCGCCGCTCCCAATTGGCGACCTCGACGTCGGCGGCGGCGGCCACTTGAGTATGGCTTCGGATGACGTGAACGGCGGCGACCGACGTGATTACGGTGACGGGATACCGATTGCACAACTCATTGCGACGGGCTGGACTTGCCTAGCTGAAATGACGCATTTCATATCCTGTCACCGCATTTACGGGCCAAGGTGATGGGGAAGTAGGGACCGCCACCCCACCAACAACCGTCATCCCCGGGCTTGTCCCGGGGACCCATTATCTCCGCCTAGCTTCAGGTCGCGTGGCGCGCGCCACATGTCCTTGCCGAACCTCGGAGATCCAGGGTGGCCGGGCCAAGCCCGGCCATGACGATCAGAGGTGATGAGAGCCGGCCGGCGCCGTCCGCTTCCGGTCAACCGCTCAATGGCCGCTCTCGACCCAAGGCGGACGTTGAGCCCATCCGCTTGTGGCCAATGGTCAAGCTGCTAGGCTGAGTCCATGGCGTTCTGGATCACGAACTTAGCCGGATGGGTCCTTGCCTATCTTCTTGGCTCTATCCCGACGGCCTATCTCTTGGGCAAGCTATTCCGGGGCATCGATATACGGGAGCATGGTTCCGGGTCCGTCGGAGCGACCAACGCCCTGCGCGTTCTCGGGAGGTGGCCAGCCTTGGCCGTGCTCCTGGTGGACATCCTCAAGGGTGTCGCCGCCATCGTGCTGGTCCGGTGGCTTATGACGTCGCTGTCGGTTGCACCGTCAGGCTGGTCCAACAGTCAGACCTGGTGCACCTGGGCCGTTGCCGGGGCGGGCCTCGCCGCGCTTGTTGGACACAGCCGCCCGGTGTGGCTCCAGTTCTCCGGCGGCAAGTCGGTAGCCGTTGGGCTCGGCGTCATGCTGGCGCTTGCTTGGCCAGCCGCCCTGGGCGCCTTGGCAGTCTTCGCTGTGGCGATCGCCGTCGCTCGGATCGTCTCATTCGGCTCCATACTGGCCGCGTCAGCCGCGATTATTCTGGTCCTCATCCTGGACTACCCGTTTCCCTATCGGCTGCTGATCATCTCAGGTGGCCTGTACGTGATCGGCCGCCACCACGCGAATATTCGCAGGATCGTCCAGCGGACGGAGCCGCGCATTGGACAGGCCTCCCGCGGCTAAGGGCCGCCAACCTTCACAGGCGACTGGAAGGTCTACTCTCGGCGCACCAGGCTCATATCTGCTTTTGGCGACAAGGTGATCGACCGCTCACGACCCATGGCGGACCTTGGGTTGGCGCCCTAGCGATCGAACAGCCCAGCGGGTTGCGTAGCCGTCTTGATGCGATCAGACCACTTGAGCAGCCGGGGGTGGCTGGACATCAGCTCGTCGTATTCGGGGGCTTCGGCGAAGAGGCGGAACATCGGCGCGGCGTGGAGGTCCGCAAGGGAAAGTGTATCGCCGCTCAGCCATTCCCCTTCCGGCGAGATGGCTTCAAGCGCCGCCAGGCACACCGGAGCTTCACGACGCGAGGCGTCGAGCCGCACCGGGTCTGGCCTTCGCCCGCAGCGCGGGCCTTCCACTTGCTCGACGTACAAGCCCCAGACCAGCGTGCGGTAAGCATAGTTGTCCATGATGGAAATTGCCTGGCCCATCGATGCGCGCCCGGATGGCGCGCTCGGCTGCAAGGCTGGTCCCTCGAACGCCTCGTCAACGTATCGACAAGTAGGCGCCGTCTCGTAGAGGCGAACATCGCCATGCTGGAAGGCAGGAATACGACCGAAGGGATGGCGCGCCAGATACGCCGGTTGCTTGCCCTCCGTCCAAGCATCAACCTCTACCAGATTGTACCCGACTCCCTTCGCCCAAAGAGTCAGCCGTAAGGCCTGCGCATAGACGCTGTAGGACGCGCCGTAGACCGTAGGTAAATCCGCTGCTCGCATGGCGCCTCCCAAAGGGATCAGACCAGCTGAGCGCGGGAGAGGCAATCTCGAGCAGATCGGACGTGGAGCACCGTGGCTTTGGGAACAAGGCGGTGGGCGGGATAGGATGTCTGCAACCCACGCCGCCCTTCCCTCCGAACCTACGTCCCGCTCGGCATCCCCACCG
>NZ_JANPJP010000232.1:0-2458 GCF_031425575.1 Phenylobacterium sp. | reverse complement strand
TCGTGCGATGCGGAGGTATTCCTGCGTCGTCCCCGTTGGGGACTATGCCGTTTATTTAACCGCTCGACCCGGCGCTGAAGCACCGGGCTGGCGTTACGCCGCCCCCGTTGGGGGCTCAGATATGACTCGCCGGCAGACCTATGGCCCGCTCTTGCGGGGCTCCGCACCGGTGATCCCTCCCATCCGCCTTGTCTCCGTGCGACGACACGACACCGGCTCTTCCGTTTCAGTGAATTGCAGGATACGTTCAGTCCAACATGGCAGTCACGCGGTGCGTTTGTTTCCAGAAGACTTTCCGTGACCTCTTGGTCACGGCGCGAGAGAACGGCTGGAGCACCGCCGCCGAGATCAGCCTGAACCTCCGTTGCGGCCTCGGCTGTGGCGGCTGCCGTCCCTATCTGCAGGCCATGCTCGACACCGGCGCCACGTGTTTTGCCGTGCGGGTCGACGAGCAACCGCCGCGTCCGTGTAAACCGGAGCCGTGGGACATCCAGTAACCTGGGCGCGCCGACTTCATTCCGATACGCTTGGGGTGAAGAAAAAGAATTGGCCGCAGAGACGCAGAGACGCAGAGGAAAAACAAAGCAGGGTTTCTTCCTCTGCGCCTCTGCGCCTCTGCGGCCAAAAATCCAAGCCTCACAGCATGGGACGTTGTCTGCCGGACCATTCCGCGCTGACGTGATCACGCCACGATCATCGACGCCAGCCGCTCGCATGACCGTCCTCATCGCGCCGGCCATCCATCCCATCCTCCCCATCCCCGTAGGTGGTCGGTGGTCGGTGGTCGGTGGTCGGTAGTCGGTGGTCGGTGGTCGGTGGTCGGTGGCTTCCATGCCGGGATCCCGTGCTCGCGGCGCCGATTTCGGGCGCCACGCCCACGCCCGATGAAGATTCCATGCAGAACACTCCCGCCTCCCCCAGCCCTCTACAAATCCGCCTCGCCCTACCCACCGCTCGGACCGCCGGAGTTTTCGACATGACCTTTTGCAGTTTTCCGACCACGGGCGGCACGGATTTTTCGCCAAAACCCGCCACCCACGCGTCCAAAACCGCCCGTCAATCCCCCGCCCGTATGACGGCGTGGTGAAGAACTCGTTGAGGACTTGTGTGAGTGACCTCAACGAGCTACGAGCCCAATAGGCGGGGGTTTCCTGTTGAGACTCAACTACCGCTTGTATAAGTCCCCGTGCCTGCGCCCCTGGTTGTCAAAAGGAAGCATACTTACGGCCAGAATGACGCATCTATCAGCAGTGGTTGCCTCTTGAGGAGACACCACCGCTGGTATAAGCCTCAGCCCTCTGCGACCGTCGGTGTGCACCCTCTCTAACAACCCCCGTCGCAGCCCTCCTTTAGTTAACGCTCTCCAACACTCCGTCCTCGGATTGCTCCCATGACCAGTCAGACCGCCGCCGCCCCCGCCACCCAACAGCCCCTGTCCGATCTCGACGCCGGCCTGTTCGCACACCACCGCGTGCGTAGCCGCGATGGCGACCTGCGACCGTTCAATCCGGAGCGCATCGGCCGCGCGGTGGCCAAGGCCCTGCTGGCCGCCGAAGGTGGCGACGTGTTGTCCGCCCGCAGCCGCGACCTCACCGCCCTGCTGGCGCGCCAGATCTGCGAACAGCTCACCGCCCGCCGGCCCGAGGGCGGCACCTTCGACGTCGAAGAGATCCAGGACCAGGCCGAGCTGTCGCTGATGCGCGCCAGCCAGCACGAAGCCGCCCGCCGCTTCGTGCTCTACCGCGAAGCCCGCCGTCAGGCGCGCTCGACCCAGACCGTGGCCAAGAAGGCCCCGCTCGAAGTCCCGCAGATCGCCGTCACCTTCCCCGACGGCGCCAAGCGCCCGCTCGACTTCGACCGCCTGCGCCGCGTCATCGCCGAAGCCTGCACCGGCCTCACCGGCGTCAGCGCCGAGCTGCTGGAAAAAGACACCTTCTCCAGCCTCTACGACGGCGTGCCCTACGGCGAGCTGGTCCAGGCCCCGGTGATGGCCGCGCGCATGCGCCTGGAGGAGGAACCCAACTACACCTTCGCCGCCGCCCGCCTGCTGCTCGACACCGTGCGAGAACAGGCCCTCGGCCGGCCCACCACCCAGGCCGAACTCGCCGAAGGCTGGGACGACTACTTCAAGGCCTACATCCAGCGCGGCATCGAAGCCGGCCTGCTCGACCGCGAGCTCGGCAACTACGACCTCACCCGCGTCGCCAAGGCCTGCCAGCTCGACCGCGACAACCAGTTCGAGTTCCTTGGCCTGCAGATCCTCGCCGACCGTTACTTCCTGCACATCCAGGGCCGCCGCATCGAACTGCCGCAGGCCTTCTGGATGCGCGTGGCGATGGGCCTGGCGGTGCGCGAGACCGATCGCGAAGCCGTCGCCATCAGCTTCTACGAGCAGCTCTCGACCTTCCGCTTCGTCTCCTCGACGCCGACGCTGTTCAACAGCGGCTGCACCAGTCCG
>NZ_JANPJP010000231.1:0-14393 GCF_031425575.1 Phenylobacterium sp. | reverse complement strand
CGCCGCCGTCGTGCTGCTGGGGGACACCTTCCATGACCGCGCCTCGGAGGAACGGCTGGCGGCCGACGACGCCGAGCAGCTTCGGACCCTGGCCGGCCTCACCCGCCTGATCTGGGTGATCGGCAACCACGACGCTGACGGCCCCCAGGCCCTGCCCGGTGAAGTGGCCGACGAACTGACCGTGGCGGGCCTGAAGCTTCGGCACGAGCCCCAGGCGGGCCCGCAGCCGGGCGAGGTGGCGGGGCACCTGCATCCGTGCGCCAAGGTGACGGCCTCGCGAGGCACGGTGCGGCGGCGCTGCTTCGTGACCGATGGCGAGCGCCTGGTGGCGCCCGCCTTCGGGGCCTATGCCGGGGGACTGAGCATCCGGGACCCGGCGTTCTCGGGGCTGTTCGCCCGCGACCCGCTTTGCGGCGCCCTGGGGACCGGCCGTGTGCACGCGGTAGGCTGGCGCTCCGTGGTCGGCGACTAGAGCGCCATCGCCTGTTCCAGGGCCATGGCCAGGGAGACCGACGCCCCCAGGGTCAGGACCGTCATCAGCCGCGGATATCGCGCCGGCACATCGGGCGCCGAGTGATCAAACAACCACTGGATGATGAAGGCGGCCATCAGGCCGGTGATGATCCAGGACGTTGGGAGGTCGCCGCGGGCGACCAGCAGGCCAAAGCCCGCGATCGGCGAGATGATCGAGCCGGCCAGCCTGGACCATCGCGGCTGCTCGCGGCTGCTCTCCAGGCCCCAGCGGATCCCTCCCAGGAACCCCAGCATGATCGCCGACCAGGCCAGCAGCACGCTGAGGGCGTGTTCCGACCAGCCCGGCGGGCCATAGGCATAGAGGCTGGCCGACACAGGGAAGGCGGCCAGGCCGATCATGGCCAGGACCCACATCGGCTTGGGGGCGGAGGCCTCGGCGTCCATCACAGGCGTCAGTTCCTCCGGAAGACAAGTGAGGCGGCCCAGCCCGCGCCGAGCGCCAGGGCCATCGACACCAAGCCGTACAACCATGGGCTATGATGGGCGAAAAGGTAAAGGGTCCGCTCGATTCCGGCCTTCTCCACCGTCAGGGTTCGGACCTTTCGCGAGACCGGCTGCCCGTCCTGGAAGAGGATGATCTCGGCTTGGTAGGTCCCGATCGGCGCCTTGGTGGGCAGATCGATCTCGGCCTTGAACAGGTCCTTGTCGACGAAGGTGACCCCCTTGTCGTCGGCGTCGTAGAGGCCGGCGTCCTCCTTCAGCCGGATGACGGCGCGCCGCCAGTCCAGATAGTCCCCCCCCAGGCGGCTGACCACGACGTCGCGGACGCCGTAGCGGGTCTCGGTGCGCTGCTCGAAGGGTGCGTTGATGGCCAGGTGATCGATGCCGGCGCCCAGGCGGCGCAGCGTCCCGAAGCCGGCGATATCCTCGAGCGGCCGGGTCGAGGCGGTCATGTAGAAGCCGGGCGCGCCCCGGAACACCACCGGCCGGCTGTTGACCCAGAGCCCGGCCACCTTGGTCTTGCGGGCGATGCGGATCGGGTGCTCGGGCCCACGGACGATGACCACCACATCGCTGGGCTTGGTGGTCGGATCGAAGACCGCGCCATAGAGGACGATGTGGGCCCCCCGGAAGCTGGAGGTCACGCGGACCTCCGTCGTGGTGAGCGCGGCGGAGACCGCGGCCGGCGAGGCGGTGAGCTGCGGGGCGGTGGGACTGGGAATCTCGAGCGCCATCAGCCCATCCCCGTCATCAGCACGAAGGGCTCGTCGGGGGTGAAGAACAGACCAAGCCCCATGCGCAGGCCAACCAGCAGGACGATCAGGGCCAACAGGGCGCGCAGCTCCTCGGCCCGGAAGCGCGATGAGGCCTTGGCGCCGAGCTGCGCGCCCAGCACGCCGCCCACCAGCAGCAGGGTGGCCAGGACGATGTCGACGGTCTGGTTGCGGCCGGCCTGCAGCACGCCGGTCAGGGAGGTGGTGATGATGATCTGAAAGAGACTGGTGCCCACCACGACGCCGGCGGGCATGCGCAGGATGTAGATCATCGCCGGGACCAGGATGAACCCGCCGCCGACGCCCATGACCGCCGAGAGCACGCCCACGAAGACCCCGAGCATCACGGGCGGGATGACGCTGATATAGAGCCGCGAACGCGGGAAGCGCATCTTCAGCGGCAGGCCGTAGAGCCAGGGCGGGCGACGGTCCTTGCGGGGTTTGGGCGGCTGGCCGCTGCGCCGCCGCAGGATCGACTGCAGGGACTCCACCAGCATCAGGCCGCCGATCACCCCCAGAAAGATCAGATAGGAGAGCGCCACCACCAGGTCGGCCTGGCCCAGCAGCCGCAGCCAGCGGAACAGTTCCACGCCCACGATGGCGCCCACCACACCGCCACCCGCCAGCACCCCGCCCAGGCGGAAGTCCACGGCGCGCTTGCGGGTGTAGGAAATCACGCTGGAGGTCGAGGAGGCCGCCACGTGGTTGGCCATGCTGGCCACAGCCACCGCCGGCGGGATGCCCATCAGCACCAGGACAGGCGTCATCAGGAAGCCGCCGCCGATACCGAACAGCCCGGAGATGAAGCCGACGAGGGCCCCCAGCGCCACCAGGAGCGGTGCGTTCACCGAGACTTCGGCGATGGGAAGATAGAGGTCCAAGGTCGCCTCTTATGGCGCCTGGCGTGTCACCGCGTGAAGACCGAAAGCTTGGAAACTGTCGAAGGGTCGAGTTGGCCGGTGGCCTGCATGCCCTGGTCACGCTGATAGGCGGCGACGGCAAGTTTCAGAGCGCCCGACGCGCTGCCGTCCGTCGGGCCCTGATAGTAGCCCAGACGCGAAAGGGCCCGTTGGGCGGTGACCACGGTCGGGGAGGCCGGGGCGGCCGCCAGGGCGGTAGCCGGGGCGACAGAGGGATTGGGCGTGCTGGCGCGGAACCCTGCGGCCGCGCGTTCGGCCACGGTGCGAGCATCGGTCGACAGGCCGGCAGCCACGCGCTGAGCGCTGGAGCGGGCCTCCCCGTCGCCGGTGCGGGCGGCGACCAAGTACCACTTGTAGGACTCCGCCGCATTCTGGCTTACCCCCAGCCCCTGCTCATAGAGGGCGGCGAGATTGTACTGGCTGTCCACCAGGCCAAGGTCGGCGGCGCGACGGAACCACTGCGCCGCGGTGGTGGAATTCTTCGGACCGCCTGAGCCGGAGATGTAGGAGATGCCCAGGTTGTGCATGGCCTTGGGATCACCGCCCTCCGCGGCGCGCTCGGTCCAGCGGCGCGCCTCGACGAGGTCCTTCTTCACCCCGCCCGAGCCGCTCTCATAGAGCTTGGCGAGGTAGAACTGGGCGGGGGCGTGACCCTGGTTGGCGACGGCCTTGAGCTGGTCGAGCCCGCCAGCCTGCTTGGTCTCCACCGCAGACGCCGCGGTCGCGAAGCGCTGGGCCAGATCCGCCGCGGGCGGGGCGCCAGGCATGATCGGCTGGGGCGTGAGCGCGATGGCGACCCGGGGACCGTCGCCGAAGGGGGTCGTGTCGGCCTCCGCCCCCATGATCTCCTCAGACTGGCCGGCGTTCATGGCGGCCAGCGCATCGGCCACCCGCTTGGGCGGAGCGCCACCGGGCTTGCCGTCCATCAGCATGAAGCTGGCGGTGGCAAGACTGAGGCAGGCCGCGCCGCCCACCACCAGCAGGGCGGTCTGCAGAGAGGAGCCGGCCCGGCGCTTAGGCCGGGCGCCGAAGCCGGCGAACAGTGAAGTCCCTGGTTCCTTGGCGACCTTTTCCGGCTTGGCCTTCTTCTCCTTGGGCTCCTTGGTCTTGCGGCCCTTGGGGTCGTTCGGCGTCGAGGCGCGGGCGGCGGCGCGGGCCTGCTCGATCACCTCGCGGGTGGACAGCGGGCGACCGGGCTCGGGCGGAGCCACGACGGTGTTGGAGCTAACCGGGGGCTCATAGGCCTCCTCGAGGGCGACCTCTTCCTCGTGCTCGCCGATGGGGGCGAAGCCGTCGGCGGCTTCGAAGTCCTCGGCGTCGAAGGCCGGCCGCTCGGGATCGCCGGAGAAAGGCTGGCCCGGGAAACCGTCCGGCGCGTCGGGTCCGGTCTCCGGCGGGGCGAAGGCCTGGCGCGCAAGGGGATCGGCGGCGACCTCGGCCGGGCCGAAGCTCGGGAACGGGTCGGGACCGAAGGGAGAGAGAAGTTCCGGGACGACGGCCGGGGCGCGGACGATCGGCGCCGCCGCCACCTGCTCCGACAGCCGGCGGTGAGACTCGCCCAGGCGCGCATCGATCTTCTCGCGCGCCTCCTCCAGCATGCGGGCGGTGCGCTCCTCGCTCTGGCGGATACGCTCGACGAGATCGTCGGAGGCGCGCTCGCTGCGCTGGTTCATGCGTTCGGTGACCCGAGCCACCTGCTCGCCGACGTCGTCGATCGCCTGGGCTGAACGGCGCTCGGCGTTGGCGATGCGTTCGGAAAGCTTCTCAGTGATGCGGCCGATCTCGGCGCCCAGACGCTCCAGGGCCTCGGCATGGACGCTGTCGGTGCGGCCCAGCTTGCTCTCCATCGCCTGGGCGATGCGGGCGACTTCGCCGCCCACCTGTTCAATCGCGTCGGCGCTGCGGTGTTCGGTGGACTGGACGCGGCGGTTGAGGTTGTCGGCCACGGTCAGCACCTCCCGGCCCATTTTCTCGATCGCCTGGGCGGAGCGCTGCTCGGCCAGGCGGACGTGATCGCTCATCTCGGCCAGCTTGCGCTCCATGCGGTCGAAGCGGCCTTCCGCGGAGACCTGGAGCTTCTGGGCGATCTCGCCGCGTGCGGCGTCGACCCGGCTGCTGAGATTGGCGGCCAGTTGTTCCAGGCGCCGGTCGAGCGCCGGCGAGGCGCCGCCCTCCACCGCGCGCAGCCGGCCGTCCACGGTGGAAAAGGCGTCCTTCAGACCCTCCATGGCCGCGGCCGTGCGCGACTCCGCGTCGGCCAGGCGGTCGCCCACTCGGCTGACCACCTCCTCGATAAGGGCGGTGGGATCAGCACCGCCGCCATGGGCCCGGACCTCATCCACCCGCTCACGCAGGGCGCCCAGGGTTTCGCGGGTGCGGGCCTCGCCTTCGTAGAGATGGTTGGCGACCTTGCCGAGCGCCTGCTCCAGGGCGCGCAGCGCCTCGGCCGAGCGCGGGCCGGCGGCTTCGCTCTCCACGCGCCGCACGCGTTCCGCCAGGCGGGCCTGCTCGGTGCGAGCCTCGTCCACAGCGCCCTCGAAGCGGGCCGCCACGGCGACGTTCTCGCGCTCGGCGATCTCGATGCGGGACAGGGCGTCGCGGACCGAGTGCTCCACGGCGCTGATCGCCAGTCCGGCGCGGCCCTCGGAGTGCTCAATGCGGTCTGTCAGGCGGTCCAGCGCCAGGGTGACCCGGCCGATCTCGTCGGCGGGGTGCTCGGGCGCCTCGTAGCGTGGGGCGGGCTCCGGCGCACGGAGCGGGGCCATGGGCCGCGGCGTCTCTGCGCGGGGCGCATCGTGCCGCAAGGGCGCTTCGTAGAACGTCTCCCGGGGCGGCTGGTCGAGGAAGGCCTCGGGCCGGGCGGCCGGCGCGTCGTCGACGGCGCGCTCCGTGAAATAGGTTTCCGAAGTGACTTCCTCCGGACCCTCGTCCTCGAGGATCATGCGGTTCAGCCATTCACCCAGAGTCATGCCAGAGCGCCGGGCGAGGTCCTTGGCGACCTCCCGGGCTTTTGGGTCGATCCCTTTGACGCTCCATGGCGTCCCCGAGCTCATACCGAATCGTTCTCCGCAGGACTGACCTCAGACGCTATCCACCGAACCTTGGGGTGTAAACGCGAGGTTAACGCAAGATATAGCGTCTGGAGCGATTGGCTGTGGATGATCCAGATCGTCCGGGAACCCAGGCGGGAACGGCTCTGGCGAAGTAGAAGCAGGCAAGAATCTGATCGGCTTTGCGGGTTGATCGCACCTGCGCTACGCCGTCGCACATGACGCTTTCCGTGACCCTCGGCTTGATCGCCGCCTTCCTGGCCATCGCCGTCTTCGCCGGCTGGCGCGGCGCCCAGCCGCCCGATCCGCTGAAGGGGGTGCGCATGGCTCCCTACCGGCTGATCATGGTGACAGCGGCGGCGGCGGTGTTGATCCTACTGGTTCACTTGGTGAACCTGCTGGGCGTCAAGACGGGGCGCTGACGGCCTGCGGCGGCGCTTCCGGGCTCTCGGCTTTCTTCGGCCGCTTGGCGAGACCTGCGACCCCGCCCGACGACAACAGGCCCACATCGGCCAGCAGCAGGGGGATGGCCCACTTGCGCGGGGCGGCGATGTAGCGGGGCTGCCACAGCGGGTCGTACTTGTCCTTGTAGGTTCTCACGCCCTGGAAGTTGTAGATTTCCTCGGCGTGCTCGAAGAACAGGTTGCCGACCCGGGACATGACCGGCGCCAAGGGGCGATCCTCCAGCCCCGCCAGGGGCGCCATGCCGAACTCCACGGCCTTGTAGCCCTGGGCCCGGCCCCATTCGATCAGCTCCACGAACAGATAGTCCATGATCCGCTTGGGCGCGGCCGGGCCGTAGCGCATCAGGTCCATGGAGAAGGAGGTCTTGGCCGCCGTCGTCCACAGGGTGGCGAAGGCCACCACGGCGCCCTCGAACCGGACCACGGCCACCGGGAACTCCGAGACATAGCCGGGGTAGAACCCGCCCATGGAGAACCCCTTCTCGCCGCCGGCATGCTCGGCCAGCCAGGCGTCGGATATCTTGGCCAGGGTGGGGACGAGGTCGCTGATCTGTGGGGCGGGATAACCTCGAAGGTTGCGCCTTCCTCACCGGCCCTGCGCCAGGCGCGGCGCAGATTTCCGCGCTTGGTGCCCTCGATGCGGAAGGTCTCGAGGGGCACGGCGGCGGCCTCCCCCACCTTCTGGATCGAGAAGCCCAACTCCACCACGTCGGGCAGGTGATCCGCGCCGATCCCATAGATGCCCGGCCGCGCGGCATGGGCGTCGGCCAGTTCGCGGAACCGCCACAGCAGCTCCAGTTGCTCGTCGCGGCGGCCGACCGGGGCCCCGAGCGCGACCCAGGTGCGCCCCCGCACCCCGAACATCAGGAAGCTCTCGCCGCTGGCCGAGAACAGGAACCGCTTGTCCCCCAGCAGGGCGACGTTGGAGCCGGGCTCGGCCACCTCGGCGTTGGCCAGGATGTGTCGCACGCGCTGGAAATCGCGATCGGCTTCGCCCACCACCGGCGGCGTGGCCGCGGTCGCCAACATCCGCCACAGGCCGAAGGCGAAGAGGGCCAGGGCGGCCCCGGCCCAGGCGCGGATCGATCGGGCGGCGTCAGCGTCCACCATCATCCGCCAGAAGGGCTGGTCGGCGTAGTCGGCGTGCTCAAAGGACCAGAGGCCCAGCAGGCCTGCGCCCATCAGGGCGGCGAAGGCCGAGGCCAGCCAGCCCGGAGTGATCTCCATGCGCGAAAGTCGCGCCGTCCGGGGGAAGGCCTCGCGGAACGGCAGCAGCGCGAAGGCCAAGGTAACCAGCAGCGCCGTGTCTTCCCAGACAAATCCCTTCAGCAGCGACAGCGAAGCGGCCAGCAGCAGGGCCCCTATGGTCGCGCCCCAGGCGGCGTCGAGCCGGGAGCGCAATCCGAAGGCCAGCATGACCAGGGTCAGACCCAGGATGGACGAGAGGAAGTGACTGACCTCGATCAGATAAGCCGGTGTCATCTGGTAGAGGCGCAGGAAGCGGTCGGGGACCGAAGGCGTCGCGGCCGAGGCCACCAGCATGACGCCGGCCGCCAGGGTCAGGACCGCGCCAAGGAACGGGGCGACCGCGAAGGTCGCCGGCTTCAGTTCTCGCCAAAATCTCATTTACGGTCCGTGCGTCCCCGAAAGCCCAGCCGCCTAGATAGCCGATTTTTTGAGCTTTGGGCCGCGTCAAACAAGCGTTTCGTTCCTTGCTCTTGGGGCGCCCGACGCTAATGTGGCGACGGCTTCAGCTTGAGACCTCGGGAGGATTCCATGGCCGACTTCGGCGGCGGCGACATCGACGCGTTCCGCAACGAGGTGCGCGCCTGGCTCGAGGCCAACTATCCGGCCGAGCTGCGCGACCTCAAGGCCAAGACCGATCCCGAAGCCGTCTGGGGCGGCCGCGCCTTCGCCGGCGGAACCGACCCCCAGGCCGTGTGGACCCAGCGCATGGGCGTCCAGGGCTGGACCACGCCCACCTGGCCCAAGGAGTACGGCGGCGCGGGCCTGACGCCTGCCGAGGCCCGGGTGCTGGACCAGGAACTGGCGGCCGGCCGCTATCGCCCCGGCGTGCTGGCCTTCGGCATCTGGATGCTGGGACCCGTCCTGCTGGAATACGGCACCGAGGCGCAGAAGAAGGCCTTCCTGCCGCCCATCGTCCGCGGCGAGATTCGCTGGTGCCAGGGCTATTCCGAACCCGGCGCCGGCTCCGACCTCGCCAGCCTCGCCACCCGCTGCGAGGACAAGGGCGACCACTGGCTGATTAATGGACAAAAGGTGTGGACCAGCTACGCCGACAAGGCCGACTGGTGTTTCTGTCTGGTGCGTACCGATACTTCGAAGAAACATGAGGGGATTTCCTTCGTGCTGATCGACATGCGGACGGAGGGCGTCGAGACGCGGCCGATCCAGCTGATCTCCGGCGAGAGCCCGTTCTGCGAGACCTTCTTCAACGACGTGAAGATCCCCAAGGACAACCTGGTGGGCAAGGCCAACGGCGGGTGGGAGATCGCCAAGCGGTTGCTGCAGTACGAGCGGCAGAACATTTCGGGCGGTTTCGGCGGCGGCGGCGGGGCCGGCGGCTCGGCCGCGGACCTGCCGGTGGTGGCCAAGAGCTACAATGGGACCGATGACACCGGTAGACTGGCCGACACCGACCTGCGCCAGCGGATCACCCGCAACGAGATGGATTTCCGCTCGCTGCGGCTGACCATCGGCCGCACGGCCGCCGAGTCGCGGGCCAGCAATGGGCCGAGCGCGGCGACCTCGATCATCAAGTATGCGGCGGCCGAGTTCGCCAAGGAGCGGTCGGAGCTGATGGTGGAGTCCATGGGCCACCAGGGCCTGGGCTGGGAGGGCGACGCCTTCACCACCGGGGAGCTGACGGCGACCCACGGCTGGCTGCGCTCCAAGGGCAACTCCATCGAGGGCGGCACGACCGAGGTGAACATCAATGTGGTGGCCAAGCGGGTGCTGGGCCTTCCCGATCCGAAGTAAGCGCCTACATCAAGGGCGCCGCTCAATTTCAGGGCGGCGCTCTCTTCGACTTGAACGACTGATTTTTTCGAGAAGGCGATTTTCCCATGGCTGATTTCGGCGGCGAAGACACCACCGCGTTCCGGGCTGAGGCCAAGGCCTGGCTCGAAGCGAACTTCCCTGAGTCCCTGCGCAAGAACCCGGCCGCCCAGCTGGCCGCCCAGATGGGCGGGACCGAGAGCGAGGACGCCAAGGCCTGGCGCCAGGCCATGGGCGCCAAGGGCTGGGGCACGCCGACCTGGCCGGCCCAGTACGGCGGCGGGGGCCTCTCGCGCGCGGAAGCCCGGGTGCTGGCCGAGGAAATGGCCGCCATCGGCGCCCGCAACCCGATCGGCGGCATGGGGGTGATGATGTTCGGCCCCACCTTGATCGAGTATGGCGCCGAGGACCTGAAGGCCCAACACCTGCCCGGGATCATCAAGGGCGAGGTCCGCTGGTGCCAGGGCTATTCCGAGCCGGGCTCCGGCTCCGACCTTGCGAGTCTTCAAACCCGGGCGGAGGACAAGGGCGACCACTGGCTGGTGAATGGTTCGAAAATTTGGACGTCTGGCGCGAATCTGGCCGACCGCTGCTTCTGCCTGGTGCGTACCGACACCTCAAAGAAACATGAGGGCATCAGCTTCCTGCTGATCGACATGACGGCGCCCGGCGTCGAGGTCCGGCCGATCCGGCTGATCAACGGCACCTCGCCCTTCTGCGAGACCTTCTTCACCGACGTGAAGGTCCCCAAGGACCAGCTGTTCGGCCCGCTGAACGGCGGCTGGACGGTGGCCAAGCGCCTGCTGCAGTTCGAGCGCGACAACATCTCGGCCGGTCTCGGCGGCGGCAACCTGGGCGCGGCCCAGGCGACCATTACCGTCAGCGAGGCGGCCAAGCACTATGTGGGCGTCGACGACACCGGCGCGCTGGCCGACACCGATCTGCGCCGCCGGATCACCGAACACCTGATGGAGACCCGCGCCTTCCAGCTGACCGTGCGCCGGGCGGCCGACGAGGCCAAGTCGAACCAGGGCCCCTCCTCGGCCACCTCGATCATGAAGTACGCCGGCGCCAAGATCGCCCAGGACCGCAACGAGCTGATGGTCGAGGCGATGGGCCACAGCGGCCTGGGCTGGGAAGGTGACGGGTTCGAGGGCAATGAACTGGCCACCGTGCGCGCCTGGCTGCGCTCGAAGGGCAACTCCATCGAGGGCGGCACGTCGGAGATCAATCTCAACGTGGTGTCCAAGCGCGTGCTGGCCTTACCGGATCCCAAGTAACGGGGACTCCCGATTGGGCGTATTTTGTGTTATACTGATAGCTAAGAATTTGAATTCAGGGAGAATTTTACATGGCTGATTTCGGAGGCGCTGATCTCGACGCTTTCCGCGCCGATGCGCGCGAGTGGCTCGAGGCGAATTTCCCCAAGTCCCTGGGCAAGGATCCCGAGGCCCTGCAGGCCGCGGCGATGAGCCCGGAAAAGCCCACCGGCGACTACGCCACGTGGAAAGAGCGCATGGGCGCCAAGGGTTGGGGCGTTCCCACCTGGCCGGCGGCCTATGGCGGTGGCGGCCTGTCGGCCGGCGAGGCCCGCGTGCTGGCCTCGGAGATGGCCAAGCTCGGCGCCGTGAACCCGATCGGCGGCATGGGCGTGGGCATGTTCGGTCCCACCCTGCTGGAATACGGCACTGAAGAACAGAAGCAGAAGTATATCCCCGACATCGTCACCGGCAAGGTGCGCTGGTGCCAAGGTTTCAGCGAGCCCGGCGCCGGGTCTGATCTGGCGGCTCTGCAGACGAAAGCTGAAGACAAGGGCGACCACTTCCTGGTGAACGGAAGCAAGATCTGGACGAGCGGCGGCCAATACGCCGACATGATCTTCTGCCTGGTCCGCACCGACCAGGCGAAGAAGCACGAAGGCATCTCCTTCGTGGTCTTCGACATGCACCAGCCGGGCGTCGAGGTTCGCCCGATCCGCCTGATCGCCGGCTCCTCGCCGTTCTGCGAGACCTTCTTCACCGACGTGAAGGTGCCCAAGGAAAACCTGATCGGCCCGCTGAACGGCGGCTGGACCGTGGCCAAGCGCCTGCTGCAGCACGAGCGTTCGGGCAAGGGTGGCCGTCAGGGCGAGGGCGGAAACCGCTCCAAGGCCGACATCCTGGGCGTGGTGGCCAAGAAGTATGTGGGCGAGGACGCCAAGGGCCGACTGGCCGACAGCGACCTGCGCACCCGCATCATCCAGAACGAGATCGACCAGCGCGCCCTGCAACTGACCGTGCGCCGCGCGGCCCTGGAATCCCGCAGCAATTCGGGTCCGTCGGCCGCCACCTCGATCATGAAGAACGCCAACATGAAGGTCGCCCAGGACCGGGCCGAGCTGACGCTGGAGTTCATGGGCCACCAGGGCCTGGGCTGGGAAGGCGGCGATTTCACCCCTGAGGAGCTGACCGCCGTGCGCGGCTGGCTTTCCGGCAAGGCGGGTTCGATCTATGGAGGTTCCAACGAGGTGCAGAACAACATCATCTCCAAGCGGATCCTCGGGCTGCCGGACCACATCCAGCAGCACTAGGGCGTCTGCCCCCTCATCCGTCGGGCCGTACGCCCGACATCCTTCTCCCCCACGGGGGAGAAGGGCTTCAGTTTTCGAGTGACCTGAATTTTCAAGGAGACTTTCTAAATGGCAGACTTTGGCGGCGGCGACCTGGACGCCCTGCGCACAGAGGCCAAGGAGTGGATCGCGGCGAATTTCCCCGCCTCCCTCAAGGGCCGTCCGAACCCGATGATGCGGGAAGAGCGCTCGACGCCCTCCCCGGAACAGGAAGCCTGGCGCAAGGCCATGGGCGAAAAGGGTTGGGGCGTTCCCACCTGGCCCGCGGCCTATGGCGGCGGCGGCCTGTCGGGCGCCGAGGCCCGCGTGATCCAGCAGGAGCTGGGCCGCGCCGGGGCCTATAACCCCATCGGCGGCATGGGCGTGATGATGTTCGGCCCCACCCTGCTGGAATACGGCACGGAAGAGCAGAAGCAGGAACACATTCCGCCGATCGTGAAGGGTGAGCTGCAATGGTGCCAGGGCTTCTCCGAGCCGGGCGCCGGTTCGGACCTGGCCAGTCTTCAGTGCAAGGCTGAAGACAAGGGCGACAAGTTCGTCATCAACGGCCAGAAGATCTGGACGAGCGGCGCGCAATTCGCCGACTGGTGCTTCTGCCTGGTCCGCACGGATACTTCGAAGAAGCATGAAGGCATCTCCTTCGTGCTGTTCACGATGCATCAGCCGGGCGTCGAAGTCCGTCCGATTCCTCTGATCGCCGGCAACTCTCCTTTCTGCGAAACCTTCTTCACCGACGCGATCGCCGACAAGAAGAACCTGGTCGGTCCGCTGAACGGCGGCTGGACCATCGCCAAGCGGCTGCTGCAGCATGAGCGTTCGGGCCTGTCCGGCGCCGGTGGCGGCGGCTTCGGCATGGGCGGCCGCGGCATCGTGCAGATGGCCAAGGATTACGTGGGCGCCGACGAAGACGGCCGACTGTCGGACAGCGACCTGCGCACCCGCCTGATCATGAACGAGATGGACGGTCGCGCCTTCCAGCAGACCGCCGTGCGCTCGATGATGGAATCCCGGTCGAACTCCGGCCCCTCGGCCGCGACCTCCATCATGAAGAACGCCGGCACCCGCTGGATGCAGGACCGCGCCGAACTCACCCTGGAGATCATGGGTCACCAGGGCCTGGGCTGGGAAGGCGACGACTTCTCGGCCGAGGAACTGGGCGCCGTTCGCGGCTGGCTCGGCGGCAAGGCCACCACCATCTATGGCGGTTCGCAGGAGGTGCAGAACAACATCATCTCCAAGCGCATCCTGGGCCTGCCCGACCTGACGCAGAATAACTAGGGAGCCGAGGCAGACACGCCTGCCAAGCCCCCTACCCCGCTCGTCCCGGCGAAGGCCGGGATCCAGATCGGGGTCAGGGGGCGGCCAGGTCCGAACCGCGACAGGGCGAACCCGCCCCGAGCCATAGGATCTGGGTCCCGGCCTTCGCCGGGATGAGCGGTAGGGGTGGACGCACCGACGCCTTCAACGACAAACCAACATTCGAGATTCAATAGGGAATTATTTGAAATGGCCGTTCTGAACGAAGAACAGAGCATGCTCCGCGACGCCGCGAAGAGCTGGACCCAGGAAAAGAGCCCGGTCACCGCCTTCCGCAAGATGCGCGATAGCGGTGTGGACGTCGGCTACGATGCCGCCGCCTGGAATGAAATGGCCGAGATGGGCTGGGCCGGGGTGATCATCCCCGAGGAATACGGCGGGTCCGACTTCGGTTACCTGTCGATCGGCCTGATCCTGGAAGAGCTGGGCCGCACGCTCACCGCCTCCCCGCTGCTGGTCTCCGCCGTCGGCGCGGCCTCGGCCCTGACCCTGGGCGGCTCTGACGCCCAGAAGTCCGAGTGGCTGCCGAAGATCGCCGAAGGCACCGCCGTCGGCGCGCTCGCCGTCGACGAAGGCGCCCACCACAACCCGGCCAAGGTCGAAACCACCTTCGAAGGCGGCAAGATCACCGGCAAGAAGACCTTCGTCCTGGAAGGCTTCAAGGCCGACGTGCTGATCGTCTCGGCCAAGGGCCCGGACGGCGTGGGCTTCTACCTGGTCCGTGGCGATGACGCCGGCGTCAGCCGCACCCGTCTGGCCCTGGCCGACAGCCGCGGCGCCGCCAACATCGAGTTCAAGGGCGCGGCCGCCGAGCCCCTGACCGGTGGCGCTGAGGTTGTGGAAAAGGTCCTCGACCGCGTTCGCGCCGCCCTGTCAGCCGAAATGCTGGGCGCCGCCGTCCAGGCCTTCGAAGTGACCCTGGACTACCTCAAGGTCCGCGTTCAGTTCGGCCAGGTCATCGGCTCCTTCCAGGCCCTGCAGCACCGCGCGGCCAAGATGTTCACCGATCTGGAACTGGCCCGCTCGGCCGTCGAAGCCGCCCTCCAGGCGATCGACGCCGGCACCCCCGACGTCCCGGAGCTGGTCAGCCTCGCCAAGGCCAAGATGGGCGACACCTTCCACCTGGTGTCCAACGAGATGGTCCAGATGCACGGCGGCATCGGCATGACCGACGCCCACGACGCCGGCTTCTACCTCAAGCGCGCCCGGGCCGGCATCTCGGCCGAGATGCTGGGCGCTGCGGTCCAAGCGTTCGAGATCACGTTGGA
>NZ_JANPJP010000230.1:0-10554 GCF_031425575.1 Phenylobacterium sp. | reverse complement strand
CGACCACCGGCCTGGGCGACACCACCTATAGCTGGTCCCAGGGGACCCCCATGATGCAGGCGCTCTACGACGCCGGCGGGACCGACACCTTCGACCTGTCGGCCCACAGCCGCTCGTCGATCATCGACCTGACGCCGGGCGCCTATTCCTCGATCGCCTATTATTCGGCCCAGGCCCAGGCCGACTACTGGAGCGGCATCTATCCGAACTCCGCCGCCAAGATCGCCGAGTTCATCATCGATCCGCAGACCTACACCTGGTCCAACAATCTGGGCATCGCCTACGCCACGGTGATCGAGAATGTCCTGGGCGGGTCGGCCACGGACACCATCCTGGGCAATAGCGCGGCCAACTATCTGAACGGCGGGGCTGGAAACGATTTCCTGCGCGGCTTCCTGGGGGACGACAGCATCGTCGGCGGCGCGGGTTTCGACGACACCCACGGCAACCAGGGCGATGACAGCGTCCGCGGCGGCGACGGACACGACTGGGTGGTGGGCGGCCAGGGTAATGACATGCTCTACGGCGAGGCTGGCGACGACCTCGTCTACGGTAATCTCGGCGCCGACACTCAGGAGGGCGGGGACGGCGTCGACTGGGTGCGCGGCGGCCAGGCCAATGACAGTCTCTCGGGCGGGGCCGGCGACGACTGGATGTCGGGCGACCTCGGCGACGACACCCTCAGCGGCGGCCTGGGGGCCGACACATTCCGCACCTGGGGCGGCACGGGAATCGACCGGATCACCGACTTCAGCCGAGCTCAGGGCGACCGGGTGCAACTCGACGTCGGCACATCGGCAGCCGTCAGCCAGGTGGGCGCAGACACGGTCATCGACATGGCGGGCGGCGGCAAGATGATCCTGGTGGGCGTCTCCATGGCCACCCTCGATGGCGCCTGGATCTTCGCCGGCTGAACCGGCCGGGCTCTACCGGCTGACACCCGCCGCCCGGCAGCCTTGGGTGAAGGCGCTCAGCATGGCCGGCGGCGGGGCGTCATAGGGCCCGAACTGCGTAGCGCCGTAGGATCCCTGGATCACCTTGGCGGTCTGCATCACGGTCAAAAGATCCTGGGTGATCGGCCCGGCCGCCTCGAGGCCCGCGGGCCCCGCCAAGGATTCCGGTGTCACGGCCAGGGCGAAGGGTTCGCCATCGAACCCCACCGACAGCCGATCTTCGCTGGAGATCGGGATGATCTGCTCCACCGCCACCTGGAACGCGTCGGGATCGCGAGCGCAGCTCAGGCGGATCGGCGGGGTCTGCGCACTGGGCGCGGCGGGCACATAGCTCAGCGCCATCCCGGCCCCCGTGACGATGGACGACCACTGGGAGGCCGGCGGCTCGGGCGCCTGGGTCACCGGGGGCGGAGCCGGCTGGCACGCAGACAGGGCCAGCAGGGATAGGACGGGGAGCAGGATTTGGATGCGCATGGGTATGCCATAGCACACCAGCCTCCCGCGGCGACGCCCTGCACCTCCGACGGGACTGAGCTGGGGCCCGCCGCCCAAATCCCGCAGGCGCCCTTTTGAGGCTCAGACCTTGGGCTTTGGCGCCGTGCGCAGCTGTTCGTCGCGGTGGTCACGCTCCTTTTGAACGTCCTCTTCCGAAACCAGGTCGGCGAACGCCTCCGGCTCCGCCAGGGGGCGAAGTTCCAGCGCCCCGCTGGCGAAGGGAACCCGGCGCGCCCAGGCCAGGGCCTCGTCGGTGTCCTTGCAGTTGAGGATCCAGTAGCCCGATGCGAGCTCGGAAACGTTGTCAAAGGGCCCGTCGGTGACCACCGCGTGGCCCAGGCCTTCGAACCGGATGCGTTTGCCGGCGGCGCTGGACTGCAGGCCCGCCCCATCGAGGAGGACGCCGGCGGCGATCATCTCATCGTTGAACTTGCCCATATCGGCGATCAGCCGCTCGATGTCAGCGGGCATCTCGCCGCGTTCGGACTCGGGCGTCGCCTTGACGATCAACAGGAAGCGCATCGGTTCATCTCCTCGGGACGCAATGGGTCGCTCAAGTATGACGGAGGACGCAGCGCGATCCCGACAGCCGGTTGCGAAATTATCCACGAGGCGCCGAAGGGCGACGGGTCAATGGGCAAGGAAATATCCGCGGGTGGTAGCTGGAGGCGGGCTCGAACCGCCGACCTGTGGGTTATGAATCCACCGCTCTAACCAACTGAGCTACCCAGCCATGGGCCACCCGCGGAGCCGCGGGTTATAGGGTGGGATGTTCGCCGCTTCAAGCGGCTTGGGTGCGGCGCAAAGCCCGGCTAGAGTTGCGGCTCATATGAGCGTGCTCCACCTCCTTGGAACGGCCGGCGAAGGCGGCGCGGAGACGTACTTCGTCGACCTCGTGACAGGCCTCGCCAGCGCGGGGGTCAGCCAGGCCGCGGCTATCCGTCCGAACGCCAATCGGCAGGCCGCCCTGGCGGCCGCCGGCGTGCCCACCGCGACCTTCCGGTTCGGCGGCCCGATCGACATCCTGACCAAATCCCAGGTGGCCGGCTTCGCCCGGCGCAATGATGTGAAGCTGGCCCTGGCCTGGATGAACCGCGCCGCGCGGCACACCCCGAAGGGCCCGGTCCGCATCGGGCGCCTCGGCGGCTACTACAATCTCAAATACTATCGCGGCTTCGACGAGCTGGTGGCCAACACCGAGGACATCGCCGAGTGGATCGTCGGCCAGGGCTGGCCGGCCGGCAAGGTGCGCTGCATCCCCAACTTCGCCGCCGCCCCGCCCGAGACCGCGCCGGCCGACCGCGCGCCGCTGCATACGCCCGCCGACGCGCCCCTGCTGCTGTCCATGGGCCGGCTGCACGACGCCAAGGCTCACGACGTCACCCTGCAGGCCCTGACCCAGATCCCCGACGCCTTCCTGTGGATCGCCGGCGTCGGGCCTCAGGAGGCCAAGCTGAAGGCCATGGCCGCAGCGCTCGGCGTCGCCGACCGGGTGCGGTTCCTGGGCTGGCGCACCGACGCCTCGGCCCTCTATCGGGCGGCCGATGTCTGCGTCTTTCCCTCACGCTACGAACCCCTGGGCAATGTGGTGATCCAGGCCTGGGCCCATGGGCTGCCGGTGGTGGCCGCCGCCAGCCAGGGCCCCGCCGCCCTGATCCGCGACGGCGACGACGGCCTGCTGGTCCCCGTCGATGAGGCTGAGGCGCTGGCGCAGGCGACGCGGCGGCTGCTGGCCGACCCCATGCTGCGCATCCGGCTGGTGCAGAACGGGTCGGGCCGAGTGGAGGCGGAGTTCTCCGAGGCCGCCGTCGTGGCCCAGTGGCGCGCCCTGTTCGCCCACTACGGAGCGGCCTGATGTGCGGCATCGCCGGGGTGCTGCACGGGAGCGCGTCCGCGCGACCCATGATCGAGACCCTGACCCATCGCGGCCCCAATGGCGTGCGGACCGAGCAGGTGCGCGGCGGCTCGGTGGCCCACGCCCGCCTGTCCATCATCGATCTGGAGGGCGGCTGGCAGCCCCTGCACGCGGCGGGCGGCACGGTGATCGGCAATGGCGAAATCTACAACTATGTCGAACTGGCCGCCGAGTTCGGGTTGGCCGGCGAGCTCTCCACCGGCTCTGATTTCGAGCCCCTGCTACACCTCTACGCCAGGGAGGGACCCGCCGCGTTCCAGCGGCTGCGGGGCATGTACGCCTTCTGCCTGATCGGCGGCGACGGCCGCACCTGGCTGGTGCGCGATCCCTTCGGCATCAAGCCGCTCTATGTGCTGGAGCAGGACGGCGCGGTCTATTTCGCCTCCGAGCCCCGCGCCTTCGTCGGGTTGCTGGACGCGGACCTGGACGAGGACCGCGCCCGCGAACTGCTGGCCTTCAACTACACCCTGACCGGCGAGACCATCTTCAAGGGCCTGAAGCGCCTGGCGCCCGGCGAGATCGTCGAGGTGGTGGAGGGGACGCTGCAGGCGCCCACCCATCGCAGCTTCCTTTCCTCCCCCGTACGCTGCGCTACAGGGGAGGAAAATCTCATCTCGCGCCTCGACGCCGTGCTCGAAGACAGCGTCCGGGTCCACCAGCGGTCGGACGTGCCCTACGGCCTGTTCCTGTCCGGCGGCATCGATAGCGCCGCCATCGCCACCCTGATGTCGCGGCTGAACGCCCGGCCGGTCACCGCCTTCACCTGCGGTTTCGATGCGCCGGGCGCCAGGGACGAGCGGGGCCAGGCCGAGCAGGTGGCCAGGGCGCTGAACCTTGATTGGCGCGAGACCCGGTTCGACGAGGCCGACTTTTGGCGCATCCTCCCTCAGGTCGCGTGGGCCCTGGACGACCCCACCGCCGACTACGCCACCCTGCCCACCTACAAGTTGGCCGAGGCCGCCAAGGGGACCCTGACGGTGGTGCTCACGGGCGAGGGCGGCGACGAGCTGTTCGGCGGCTATGGCCGCTATCGCAAGGCCCTGCGGCCGGCCTGGCTGGGGGGGCGTCCAGCCGAACCTCGCCCCGGCGACGCCCAGGCCCTGGACCGATGGCGTGCGCAGGCCAGGCCGCCCGCTGGCCTCACCCGTCTGCAGCAGGCGCAGTGGGCCGACATCGCCACCTGGCTGCCGAACGACCTGCTGCTGAAGCTGGACCGCTGCCTGATGGCCCACGGGCTGGAGGGCCGCACCCCGTTCCTCGACCCACGCGTCGCCGACTTCGCCTTCCCCCTGCCCGACCGGTTCAAGGTGCGGGGGCGCTATGGCAAGTGGCTGGTGCGCAAGTGGCTGGAGCGGGTCTGTCCCGCCGCCGATCCCTGGGCCCGCAAGCAGGGCTTCACAGTTCCCGTCGACGCCTGGATCGCGCCCCGCGCCGCCGACCTCGCCGAGCGGATCGGCAAGGTGGAGGCCGTGCGGCGAGTCCGCACGCCTGACGCGGTCCGCGCCACCTTCGTCGGGGGTGGCTCCGAGCGCTGGCCCCTGCTGTTTTTCGCCGTCTGGTCGCTGATCCATCTTGAGGGTGCGAGCCCCGAGGACGCCTTGCGCCAAGCAGCGGGAACGATCTGACCCACATGCTATTGTGCTGAAAACCCCGGAGACTCCCATGCGTAGCCTGCTCTTCACCGCCGCGGTTGCGGCCCTGATCTCCGCATGCGGTCCGACCCAGGCGGCGCCCGGCGCGCCCGTGGAGACGCGGCCCGCCAACGGCAAGGACCAGGTCCCGGCCTTCGCGGGCCAGACCCGCGCGCCGGAGGTCAAGGCCGGCGTCGAGTACGAGGTCAAGACGGTCGCAGAGGGCCTGGCCAATCCCTGGGGGATCGCCTTCCTGCCGGATGGCAAGATCCTGGTGAGCGAGAAGCCCGGCCGCCTGCGGATCGTGGGCGCCGATGGGGCGCTGAGCGAGCCGGTGGCCGGCCTGCCCGCCATCTACGCGAAGGGCCAGGGCGGTCTGCTCGGCCTGGCGGTGGATCCAGCCTTCGCCAAGAACGGCCTGATCTACTGGAGCTATGCCGAAAGCCCGGCCGAGAAGATGACCAACACCGCCGTCGCCCGCGGCAAGCTGGTGGTGGCCGCAGACGGCCAGGCGAAGGTGGAGAACGTCCAGGTGATCTATCACCAGGCGCCCTCCCTGCAGTCGGTGCAACACTACGGCGGACGCCTGGTGTTCGCCCCCGACGGCAAGCTGTTCGTGACGCTTGGCGACCGCTCGGTGCTGCCGGGTCGCGTGCAGTCGCAGCAGATGGACAGCGCCATCGGCAAGCTGGTGCGCATCAACGCCGACGGCTCGATCCCCAAGGTCAACCCCTTCGTCGGCAAGGCCGGCGCCCGTCCCGAGATCTGGTCCATCGGCCACCGCAACGTCCAGGGCGCGGCGCTCAACCCCGCCACCGGCAAGCTGTGGACCACCGAACACGGTCCCCGGGGCGGCGATGAGCTGAACATCCCCGCCGCCGGCAGAGACTACGGCTGGCCCACCATCACCTACGGCATTGAATACCAGGGCGGTCCGATTGGCGCGGGCCTCACCGCCAAGGCGGGCATGGAGCAGCCGATCTATTACTGGGACCCAGTGATCGCGGCCTCGGGCCTGGCCTTCTATGACGCCGGCCTGTTCCCGAAATGGAAGGGCAGCCTGTTCGTCGGCGGCCTGGCCGGCAAGTCGGTGACGCGCCTCACCCTCGACGGCGAAAAGGTGGTGGGCGAGGAGCGCATCGCCACCGAGCTCAACGAGCGCATCCGCGACGTGGTGGTCGGCCCCGACGGCGCCCTCTACCTCGCCACCGACAGCGCCGAGGGGCGCATTCTAAAGCTGGTCCCGAAGGGGTAGTGCAAAACCCGATCATCCCGGCGAAGGCCGGGACCCAGGTGAAGCCCGCTCCCATCCCAGAATGAGCCGAGGCTGAATCTGGGGTCGTCTCCAACCGCACCGGATGAATCTGGGTCCCGGCCTTCGCCGGGATGAGCGGTTGGGAGGCGGGCTCCCTACGCCGCCACCTTCGCCAAGGCGTCGCGAGCCGCCGCGGCGATCTGGAAGGAGCGCAGGCGGGCGGTGTGGTCGAAGATCTGCGAGGTGACCATCAGCTCGTCAGCGCCGGTCCGCGCCACGAACTCGGCCAGCCCCGCACGCACCGTATCCGGCGAACCGATGATCGCCTGGGACAGGGCCGAGGCCAGCCCCGCCTGGGCCATGGGATCGAGGCGCTCGCCATAGCCCTCCACCGGCGGCGGCAGAGGTCCGGGCCGGCCGGTGCGAAGGTTGACGAAGGCCTGCTGGATGGAGGTGAATAGGAAGCGCGCCTCCTCGTCGGTGGGCGCGGCGACGATGTTCAAGCCCAGCATGACGTGCGGCTTGTCGCTGTAGTCCGAGGGCTGGAACTGGGCGCGATAGATGGCGATGGCCTGCATCATCTGGGCCGGGGCGAAGTGGCTGGCGAAGGCGAAGGGCAGGCCGAGGTGCGCGGCCAGTTGCGCTCCGAACAGGCTCGACCCCAGAATCCACACCGGGACCCGGGTTCCCTCCCCCGGCACGGCGCGGATCGCCTGGTTGGGCGCGGCGGGCTCGAAATAGTGCAGCAGCTCCATCACATCCTGCGGGAACTGGTCGACGTCGCCGGTCAGGCTCCGGCGCAGGGCGCGTGCGGTGAGCTGGTCGGAGCCCGGCGCGCGGCCGACTCCCAGGTCGATGCGGCCGGGATGCAGGGCCTCCAGGGTCCCGAACTGCTCGGCGATCACCAGGGGCGCGTGGTTGGGCAGCATGACCCCGCCGGCGCCGACCCGGATGCTGCTGGTGCCCGCCGCGACGTGGGCGATCACCACGGAGGTCGCGGCGCTCGCCACGCCGCGCATGTTGTGGTGCTCGGCCAGCCAGTAGCGCTTGTAGCCGAGGCGTTCGGCGTGGCGGGCGAGATCCAGCGTGTTGCGCAGGGACTGGCCGGCGTCGCCGCCCTGCAGAATCGGCGACAGGTCTAGGACGGAAAGCGGGGTCATGGTCCCCATATGGGAAGCCACGCGGCCAGAGTTAGAGGCCGAGCCGCGTGACCACCTCTTCGCCGATCGCCAGAGAGCTGGTGAGGCCCGGACTCTCGATGCCGAACAAGGTCACCAGATCAGCCATGCCGTGGGCTTCCGGGCCATCGATGCGGAAGTCCGGCTGCGGTTCGCCTGGGCCATGCAGCTTGGGGCGGATGCCGGCATAGTCGGGCGCCAGCGCCCCGTCCGGCAGGCCCGGCCAGAACTTGCGGATATAGCTGTAGAAGTCCGCGGCGCGCGCCGGATCGACGCTGTAGTCCAGGCTGTCGACGAATTGCAGGTCAGGCCCGAACACCGCCTGGCCGCCCAGGTCGCGGCGGTAGTGGGTGCCCAGCGCGCCGGGGATCGGCGGCGGATAGATCAGCCGGGCGAAGGGCGCCTTGCCGGTCAGCCGGAAATAGACCCCCTTGCCATAGTGACCCGCGGGGATCGTCTCCTTCGGGAAGCCCTCGATCTGCGCCGCCACCGCCTGGGCCGAGAGGCCCGGCGCGGTCACCAGGATGCGGCAGGTGAGCGTCGTCGGCTCCGCCCCGCCGGCCCAAACCGACCACCCACCGCCGGCGATGGGGCTCGCGCCCTCGAAGGGCGTCGAGGTCACCACAGCGCCGCCGCCGGCCTCGATCTCCCCCTGCAGGGCCAGCATGTAGCCATGGCTGTCGAACACGCCGCTCTGCGGGGAGATCAGGGCGCCTTCGCATTTCAGTTCGGGTTCGAGCGCCAGGACCTGCGCCTTGGTCATGTGCGCCATGTCCTCGACGTCGTTGGCCTGGGCCTGCTCCAGGATGGCGTCCAGCCGGCCGACCTCGTCGGCCGTCGTCGCCACCACCAGCTTGCCGCACCGGTCATAGGCGACCTTGTGGCTGTCGCAGAAGGCGTAGAGGGCCCGCCTGCCCTGCACGCAGAGCTTCGCCTTGAGGGAGCCGGAGGCATAGTAGAGCCCGCCGTGGACCACCTCGGAATTGCGCGCCGACACCCCCTCGCCGATGATCGGGCCGGCCTCCAGCACCGCAGTCACCAGGCCGCGCTTCGTGAGCGCATAGCCACAGGCCAGGCCCACGGCGCCCGCGCCCACCACCACCGCATCGAAATCAAAATCCGCCATGGATGGGTGGGTAGCCGATGCCGCGGGCGACGCCAAGCGGGGGCGGCCTCAACGCGGCGCGAAGGTCATCCGGATGCTCTCGCGGTAGAGCATGACCTGGCTGCAGACGGCCTTGGGGTCACCCAAGGTCTTGGACAGGATCAGCCCGGCGGTGGTGGCGCCGAACATGCCGTCGGCCAGGGCGGTCAGGTCGACCTCGGCGCGCGGCGGGTAGATCGCGGCGATCTCCTGCAGCCAGGGCAGGAACAGGCGTCGCCAGGCGATCAGGCCGTCGGCGTTTCGCTGGCGCACCTCGCGGTCGAAGCCCTGGTCCTGGAAGGTGATGGTGGCCACGAGGCAGCCGGGATGGTGCTCCACCAATCCCTCCATCGCCTCGGCGTAGAGCTTCAAGAAGATTAGGAAGGCGTGCAGCGGATCGTCCGACAGCTCCCGGGCGCGGGCGGCGAGGCCCGCCTGGAACAGATCGTTCTCCGCCTGGTAGCGGTCCAGCAGGCGCCGGGCGAGGTCGTTCTTGTCACGGAAATGGTAGAAGAAGCCGCTCTTGGTGATGCCAGCGGCCTCCACCAGTTCCTCGATGGAGGTGGCGGCGAAGCCCTTGCGGATCACCGCCTGATAGGTGACGTCCAGGAGGCGATTGCGTGTGCGCTCACCCTTCGACATCTGGTCTGACTGCACCGTCGGTGCAGTTTTTCCGCGCGCCTCGCCGCCCATCACCCTGTTCCGCTCGCCAAACCCCGGATAAGCGGCTCAGATACCAGGGAAATCCCGCCGCGTCCAAAACCGACCGCGCCTCCGCTAGAGGCCGGCACCCGCAAAAACTATCCCTCTCCGCCCAAATGTTAGGAGAAAGAAATGCAACATCGTGACCTTTCCGGGGCTGTCTTGTCTGGAGCCAGCGCCGCGGCGACCGAAAACTACATCGCCGCCGTCGAGGCCTATCACTGCTTCGCGGGCGACGCCGGCGGCCTGATCGAGGCGGCCATCACCGACAGTCCGGCCTTCACCATGGCCCATGTGCTGAAGGCCTACCTTCACCTGGTGGGGTCCAACGCCGCGGCCGTCGCCGTCGGCGTGGAGGCCGCCACCACGGCGCTGTTCCTGCCCGCCAACGACCGTGAACAGGGGCACCTGGCCGGGCTGCAGAAGATGCTGTCGGGAGAATACCGCGCCGCCGGCCGCATCTTCGAGGACCTCACCATCGCCCATCCGAAGGACGCGCTCGGCCTCCAGGCCGGCCAGCTGATGGACTTCCTGACCGGGGACAGCCGCATGCTGCGCGACCGCATCGGCCGCGCCGCCCCCTATTGGGACCAGGGCCGCCCCGACTATCACGCCGTGCTCGGCATGCTCGCCTTCGGCCTGGAGGAGACCGGTCTCTATGACCGCGCCGAGGCCGCCGGCCGCCAGGCCGTCGAGCTGCAGCCCCGCAACGGATGGGCCCAGCACGCCGTCGCCCACGTCCTGGAGATGCAGGATCGCCGCGCCGACGGGATCATCTGGATGCGCGCCGATATCGACGCCTGGACCCGCGAAAGCTTCTTCGCCGTCCACAACTGGTGGCACCTCGCGCTCTTCCACCTTGGCCTTGGCGAGGTCGACGAGGTGCTGAAGCTCTATGACGGCCCGATCTGGGGCGCCAAGTCCGACATGGCCTTCGACCTGGTGGACGCCTCGGCCCTGCTGTGGCGGCTATGGGTGCGCGGCGTCGATCTGGGGAACCGCTGGAACGAGCTGGCCGATGTCTACCAGGCCCGGGCCGACACCCTGGGCGCCTACGCCTTCGACGACACTCACGCCATGCTGTCCTTTGTCGGCGCCGGCCGCACCGACGCGATCCAGGCTCTGCTGGAAACCCAGCAGGCGGCGCTCAAGAGTCCCGGCGACAACGCCAGCTTCACGGGCGAGGTCGGCCTGCCCGTGATGGAGGGCCTCGTCGCCTTCGGGGCCGGGAACTACGGCCTGGCGGTTGAGCGTCTGCGGACGGTCCGCAACCGCTCAGCG
>NZ_JANPJP010000229.1:0-17483 GCF_031425575.1 Phenylobacterium sp. | reverse complement strand
CTTGTTCTTCGTCGAGACCCTGTGCGCCATAGCGGCCGGCGACTTGAAGCTGCCCTAGAGCCCCATGCCCGCGTGGCGTCGGAGCTCGCGACCGAACCTGCGGATCGAGATGGTGTTGCGGGTGATGTGGTCGGTGAAATTGGGGGCAGGGGCCTCGAAGTTCGGCTTCAGCGACCCGTCGCGGCTGCTCTCGCGCACCAGGCCCTTGGCCATCAGGTCTTCAACCTTGCGGCGCACGGTCTCCTTGGGAATGCCTGTGGTCCGGGAGACGCCGGCGCGGGAGATCCCAGGCACATTCACCAGGCCCACGAGGTCGGGGTCCACCGTCGGATCGAAGCCCTCGGCGCGGAAAACCCGGCCGACGCTGGTGGCGAGGATCGTCAGATAGACGACGAAGCCGTTGTAGTCGGCTCCGAACTCCTTGTTCATGCTGCAGGCGATGCGCAGGAGAAGTTCGGCGGTGATGATCGAGGCGATCTTCTCGTTAGGCTCAAGTGCCTGCTCGCCAACGCTCATCCGATACCCCTGACACAGTGAAGCTTGGCGTCTTGTGGCATTCTACATGTCACTGTCAACGCCATACCCATTTCGGGTATTGCGCCCGCTGGCAGCCTCAGGCATGCGCTCGGGCGCGGCCGGGCACGGGGAGGGGATTGCCCGCCGCCTTGGCCCGCCTCGCGCCACGTTCGATCTCGCGGTGCAGATCGTCGACATAGATTCCGAAGTCCACCTGAATGGTGTGGCGCTTGGCCTGGTAGTACTGGCCGAGGTGGGTCTGCTCGTCCTTGACGATGGTTCGCGCCATCTGGGCGGCGGACGGCGGCATGTAGCGGCCGGCCAGGTAGGCGGCGGCCAGTTTGCTCTGCTGCTCAGCGAAGTTCACCAGGGTCGGCAGGGGCTGGGCCAGGGCCATGTAGAACAGGTTCGGCACGCCCGGCTTCATCATCCGCTTGAACAGCGGCAAACGGTGATCGGCGTCCGGGACCAGGTCGGGGTCGTCGAAGAACGGAAAGCGCATGTCGTAGCCGGTGGCGAAGACGATGGCGTCCACATCCTCGACCGTGTCGTCGGCGAATCGGACGCGTTTGCCCTCCAGCGCCTTGATCGCCGGTTTGAACCTGATGTCACCACAGCCCGCGCGAGTCAGGAACTCACCGCTGACCGAGGGATGGGCCTCCAGTGGCTCGTGATCAGGCTTGGGAAGTCCATAATCTTCCATGTTTCCAAGCGTTTTCTTGATCATCTTGCGAGCCATGGACAGGCCCAGCTTGCGTGGCATCCAGGTCGGCATCGCCGATTTGTCGGCCGGCTTGCCGTTCATGTACTTGGGCAACACCCAGACGCCGCGGCGGGCGGAAACCCAGAGGGTCTTGGCGATGGGCCGCTGGGCGAGTTCCGAGGCGATATCCATCGCCGAATTGCCCATGCCCACCACAACGACGTTCTTGCCGCGCATATCGACGGGATCGAAGGGGTCGCAATAGGCGTGGCTGTGGAAGGCCGGCCCCTCGAACACGCCCGGATACTCGGGTATCCGCGGGCTCCAGTGATGGCCGTTACAGACCAAGAGAACGTCGTAGGTTCTTGTTTCGCCTGTGGAAAGCGCCACCGACCACAGGCCGTCCGAGGTGCGCCGGGCCTTCTGGACGCCGGTGTTGAAGGTGATGGTCTCGCGCAGGCCGAAGTGGTCGACGTAGTCCTTGAAGTACTGCAGGAGCTGGGCGTGATGCGGGAAGTCCGGCCAGTCGGCCGGGACCGGGAAATCCACGAAGGCCAGCCGCCATTTCGAGGTGTCGATGTGCAGGCTCTCGTAGCAGGCCGACATGCCGTTGGGGTTCTTGAAGTACCAGTTGCCACCGATGTCGTCGGACATCTCGAAGCAGTCGTAGGGAATGCCGAAGTCCTTCAGCCGCTTGGCGGTCGTGAAGCCGGAACAGCCGGCGCCGATGATGCAGGCCCTGGGCAGCTGGCTCATGGCGGAACTCCTAGGATCGGTATTCGGCAAGCCTAGCCAGAGCCTGGAGGGAGCGTCAAAGGTCACGCCACGGCATGCCCCGACGCCACGCTACAATTTCCGATAATATTCCTTAGGCGAAAAACGGATGTGGCGCGCCGCGCCTCCTGCGCGGTCCCCTCAGTGTGGATACTGATCCACAAGGGCCAGCCTGGGCACACGGGTCTTCCTCGCCAGGATCGCGCCCGGCGCGATCACCGCATTGGCGCCCACCCGGGTTTCGTCCCCCAGCAGCGCGCCGAACTTCTTCACGCCGGTCTCCAGCACCCCGCCGCGCCAGGCGATGCGGATGGCCTTGTCCTCAAGCTCGTTGCGGTAGTTGGCGATGGCGGCGCCCGCCTCGATGTTCACGCCGGCGCCCAGGATGGAGTCGCCGACGAAATTCAGGTGCGCCAGCTTGGCGCCCTTGAACATGAAACTGCTCTTGAGCTCCGCATTTGGACCCACGATGCAGTCCCCATCCAGGAAGACGCCGCCGCGCAGATAGGCCCCCGCCGCCACGAGGCAACGCGGGCCGATAATGGCCGGGCCTTTCAGGACAGCGCCGGGCTCGACAATAGCGGACCGGTGCAGCGCCACGTCCCCGTTAACCACATAGTCTGCTGTGAGCCCGGGGATCGCCGCGGCCACATGACCCTCGGCCCCTTGGGTGACCAACCATGGCGCGGTCTCAAGGCCCGCGAAGGGCGAGGCGGCCCAGCGTGCGACGAAGGCGGCGATCTCAACGCTCATGTGGCCTCGTGGTTCTGGGCGTGATTTCACTGGGTCGGCTGAGTCGGTCGAGTGGCTTCGGCCCCCCGGCTTGGGATAGGTTGCGGGCCATGAGTCCTCCCGTGCTGTCCCTCACCGCCCTGCGCAAGTCTGTCCCGGGTGGGCGCGTGTTGTTCGAGGGCCTGAACCTGGACGTCCCGGCGGGCGAAATCGTCGCCATCATGGGCGAGTCCGGGGTGGGCAAATCCACCCTGCTGAACCTGATCGCAGGGCTGGACCAGGCCGACAGCGGCGGCGTGGCCATCGACGGCGTTGCCCTGGAGAGCCTGGACGAGGACGGCCGCACCCGGATGCGGCGCGACCGGATCGGATTCGTGTTCCAGGCCTTCCATATCCTGCCGCACCTGACCCTGGCCCAGAACGTCGCCCTGCCCCTGGTCCTTCAGAACGTGGAGGCCGGCGCGGCGACGGCCAGGGCGACCACGATGCTAGACTCCATCGGCCTGCCGGGCCGAGCCGGCGACCGGCCCTCGCAGCTCTCCGGCGGCGAGCTTCAGCGTGTGGCCCTGGCCCGCGCCCTGGTCCACCGGCCGGCCCTGGTCCTGGCCGACGAGCCCACCGGCAACCTCGACCCTGAGACCGCGGCGCGGATCCTCGACCTGTTCGTCGCAGAGGTGCGCGGCTCGGGCGCGGCCGCGATCCTGGTGACCCACTCCGAGCGCGCGGCGGCCGTGGCCGACCGCAGCCTGGTTCTCACCCGTGACGGCCTGCGCCATGCCGGCTGAGCGCCGACCTCTTAGCCGCACGGCGCTCGGATGGATGATGGTCGGGGAATGGCGCGGCCATCCTGGCCGGGTGGTGACGGCGGCGCTGGCCATCGCCATCGGCGTGGCCCTCGGCTTCGCCGTTCACCTGATCAACGGTTCGGCCCAGAACGAGCTGGCCCAGGCGGTGCGCTCGGTGAACGCCGACGCCGACCTGCAGGTCCGCGCCACGACGCCGTTAGGCTTCGACGAGACGCTTTATCCGGTCCTGGCGCGGGCCCCCGGGATCGCCGCAGCGAGCCCGGTTGTCGAACTGTCAGCGCGGTTCGGGACAGGCCCGTCACGATCCCTCGAGGGCGGCCGCTTGACGGTGCTGGGGATCGACCCCCTGCGCGCGGCCCGCGTGACCCCTGCCCTGCTTGGCCGAATGGCGGCCCCGACCCAGGGGGCTAGCGGCTTCGTCCCGGAGAGCCTGTTCGATCCCCGCGCCATTGTCCTGTCGCCGGCCGCGCTGGCGGTCAGCGGTCGCCAGGTTGGCGATACGGTCACCATCACGGCGGCGGGGCGCAGTGTGGAGTTCGTTGTGGCGGGCCTGCTCAGCGGCGCGGCCTCGGAGCAGCAGGTGGCGGTGCTGGACATCGCCACCGCCCAGTGGCTGTTCGGCAGCCTGGGGCGTCTGCAGCGCATCGACCTGAAGTTCACGTCCGGCGCCGATCCAGCCACGGTGCAGGCCGCCCTGCGCGCGCGCCTCCCCGCGGACGCCCAGATCGTCACCGCCCAATCGGAGGCCCGACGGGGCGACAACCTCACCCGGGCCTATCGGGTCAATCTGGAAATGTTGGCCATGATGGCCCTGCTGACCGGCGGATTCCTAGTCTATTCGGCTCAGTCCCTATCGGTGGCACGCCGACGGCCGCAGTTCGCCCTGCTCCGGGTTCTGGGTCTCGAGCGCCGCGGCCTCCTGGCGCAGGTCTTCGTCGAGGGCGCACTGGTTGGCGGCGTCGGCGCCGCGCTCGGGCTCGCCCTGGGGCTTGGTGTCGCGCTGGGAACCCTGCGCTTCCTGGGTGGCGACCTCGGCGGCGGCTATTTCCAAGGCACCGCTCCCGACCTCGTGGTGACGCCCCTCCCCGTCGTGGTCTTCTTCGCCCTTGGGCTGCTGGCCGCCCTGCTCGGCAGCCTGCTGCCAGCCCTCGAGGCCGGTCGCGCCCAACCGGGCATCGCGCTCAAGGACCTGGGCGACAAGAACGATCCCAACGCCCGTCCCGCCGGATGGTGGGGCCTGGGCCTGCTGGCGGCGGGCGGCGCCGCGGCCTTCCTGCCGGCCGTCGGAGGCCTGCCGCTGTTTGGCTATCTCTCCATCGGACTGATGCTGGCCGGCGGCGTCGCGGCCATGCCCTGGCTCGCCAGGATCCTGCTGACCCCCCTGCTAGGCGCCGGCCGGGGGAATGTCTCCGTCGACCTGGCCATCAAGCGGCTGTGGGGGGCACCGTCCCAGGCGGCCGTCGCGTTGTGCGGGATCGTCGCCAGCACCAGCCTGATGGTGGCCATGGCGGTCATGGTGGCCAGTCTGCGGGGCTCGGTGGACGACTGGCTGACTGAAATCCTGCCGTCGGACCTGCTGTTCCGGGTTGAGAGCGGCGGCTTTGACGCAGGGACCCGCGCGCAGATCGCGCAGGCGCCCGGTGTCGCGGACATCGTGTTCCAGAAGTCCCTTCCCATGCGGCTCTCGACCGACATGCCGCCCCTGGTCCTGCTGGTGCGACCGGTGGACAGGGCCCAGCCCAAGGCAAGCCTTCCGATGATCGGACGCAGCGCGACCGCACCGCCGGGCGTGACGCCGGTCTGGCTCTCGGAACCGGCCGCCCGGCTCTATGGCCACAGTGTCGGCGACCGCATGGCCCTGCCCCTCGGCGGCAGTAACCCCGACGTGTTCGTGGCTGGTGTCTGGCGCGACTACGCCCGACAATCCGGCGCCGTGGCCATGGACGAGGCCGACTATACCCGCCTCACGGGCGACGACCTGCGCACCGAGGCCTCTCTCAGCCTGGCGTCCGGCGCGACGCCGGGCAGCACCCGCAAGGCGATCCGCGCCGCCCTGCCCCCAAACCTCGCCAGCCAAGTCCAGTTCTTCGAGACGCGCCAGATGCGGGCCATAGCCTTGCGCCTGTTCGACTCCAGCTTCGCCCTGACCTACGCCCTGGAGGCCATCGCCATTGTCGTGGGGCTTGCCGGGGTGGCCGCCACCTTCTCGGCCCAGACCTTGGCCAGGACCAAGGAATTCGGCATGCTGCGCCATGTCGGCGTCCTGCGTCGGCAGATCGTCCTGATGTTGGCTGTCGAGGGCGCCTTGCTGGGCGCGGTGGGGGTCATCGCCGGCCTCGGCCTCGGTCTCGCCATGAGCCAGGTGCTGATCCATGTCGTGAACCCGCAATCCTTCCACTGGACGATGGAGACTCGCCTCCCACTTGCTCTCTTCGCAAGCCTCGCCGCGGCATTGGTGGCGGCGGGTGCGGGAACCGCGGTGCTGGCGGGTCGGCGGGCGCTGTCGGCCGACGCGGTGCGCGCCGTGCGGGAGGATTGGTGATGCCCCGCGCCTTGCGGCTGGCGGGGCTCGCTCTGCTGGCCTGGATGCTGACCGCCGCTGCGCCGGACAGGCCGGTCCTGCCGGTCCTGCCGGTGTTTCCCGAGGTGCGGGCCGGCAAGCCGTTGAGTTTCCCGGCTGACCACGGCTCCCACCCAGACTACCGGACCGAGTGGTGGTACGTCACCGGCTGGCTGAAGACGGAGGACGGTCGCGACCTGGGCTTCCAGGTGACGTTCTTCCGCAGCCGCCTCTCAGTGGACCAGCGCAACCCCAGCGCCTTCGCGCCCAAGCAGATCCTTTTCGCCCACGCCGGACTCTCGGACCCCAAGGTCGGCCACCTCCTGCACGACGGCCGTATGGCGCGTCAGGGGCTGGGGCTGGCGGAAGCCTCCACGACAGACGCCAACATCGTCATCGACGACTGGCGCCTGGCGCGCGCCGCGGACGGCCGGTTTGTCGCCAAGGCCACCGGCGCCGACTTCACCCTGGATCTCGCCTTTGCACCCACCCAGCCGGTCCTGTTGCAGGGCGACCAGGGGTTCAGCCGCAAAGGTCCCCTGCCCGCCCAGGCCAGCCACTATTACAGCCTGCCGCACCTGAAGGTGACGGGCTCGGTTCTCCAGGGCCGCAAGCGCGCCAAGGTCACCGGCGAGGCCTGGCTCGATCACGAATGGTCCTCCACCTTGCTCGACCCAAAGGCGGTAGGCTGGGACTGGGTGGGGCTGAACCTGGATGATGGCGGCGCTCTCACTGCGTTCCGAGTGCGTGATGCGGCCGGTAACGCCCTGTGGTCCGGCGGGTCGCTGCGAACGGCCGACGGGACGACCTCTCGGCTGGGGCCGGGAGATGTGCGGTTCACCACGGAGCGGATCTGGCGCTCGCCCCGGACCGGCGGGCGCTATCCGGTGCAGCGCGAGGTGATCGTACGCACCCCGGCGGGTGAGCGCCGCTGGCGGCTGACGCCGCTTTTCGATGATCAGGAACTCGACAGCCGGGCCACCGGCGGTCCGGTCTATTGGGAGGGGGCCGTAAGGGCGCCAGGCGCCCGCGGCTATCTCGAGCTCACCGGCTATGTGTCGCCGCTGAAGATGTGAGAAACCGGCTGGGCCGGACAGATTCCCGGACCGGTCAGCCCTACCTCGAGCCAACAATGCCTTGCCTTCACAAGACATTCATGAGAGATGGGCCTCATCGAATTTCGACTTGGCGCGGCTCGCGATTTCGGCTCACCCCTGGTGAGGCCCCGAAGTTACCCTCCCTACCATCATGAACTTTGATTCTGCGGCGGCGCTTTGTCAGCCGAATACACTATTGCTAGGACTAAACGACTATGGCTACCGGTACTGTGAAGTGGTTCAACGCGACCAAGGGCTTCGGTTTCATCGAGCCTGAAAATGGCGGCGGCGACGTGTTCGTCCACATTTCGGCTGTTGAACGTTCGACCCTGGGCTCGATCCACGAAGGTCAAAAGCTCAACTACGAACTCGAGCGCGATCAGCGCAGCGGCAAGATGTCCGCTGGGCAACTGACCGCGGCTTAAGACGAACCGGACGTCCGCCAAAGCGGAGTCCTGAACGTTCTGACGGGCCGGCCTCGCGCCGGCCCGTTTTCGTTTTGTCTGTCTGTTTTGAGACAGGTCCATGAAAGACCCCCGGCGGGCCGGGTTTGTGCTATGGTTCAGGCCGCTCTGTGGAGCCCTGCCGGCGCGCCGCCCACCCCGCCGACCTGCCCGACGCGTCCCGCCCATGGCGGGGCCCCTCGGGGAAGAAAGGCGAATGATGATCAAGTCCTACAAGGTTGCAGCCACCAGCACCCGCGGCCCCACCATTGAAGACCTGCGTGCGGCCGTGACCAAGGCCGAAGCCGATGGCGTGTCGCGCGACACCATGCTGCTTCGCCTGACCTTCCGTGACGAATCCCTGATCAAGCGCAGCCCCGAGGTCGGCCTCGATGAGGTCAGCTTTATCGACGGCGAAATGCGCTTCGTCGGCGTGCGGGTGAAGGTGGGTAACATCCCCCTCAGCATTCTGGACGTCGATCCGCAGCCCGATCCCGAGCCCGAACCCGCGCCTGTGAAGGTCAAGAAGACCCGCGCCAAGGCCAAGCCGAAGGTCGCGGCCGAAGCCACCGCCGACTAGGCGCAAGCTTCGCCACAGTAAGGCCACGCTTGGGCGGCTCCATGGCGCCCGGGCGGCCGACTCGCCATATCCGCCTGACATTGCTTCATCGCCGGAGCCTGCTCATGCGCCTGATCCTGCTCTCATCTCTCACCGCCCTGCTCGCGGGTTCGGCGACGGCCGCGCCGCTCTCCACCGTGAGCAGCGTCGAGGTTTCGATCTCGCCTGAGCTTCAGATGAAGGCCGCCGACGATCTCGGCGTGAAGGATGTCGAGCGCCTGGCGGCCGACCTGCGCCGCGACGTCACCCGCGAGCTCGAGCGGACCGGGGTTCTGGCCGGCGGCCGCATGGAGCTGGTGCTTACCGATGTGAGGCCGAACCGGCCCACCTTCAGCCAACTCGGCGCCCAGCCCGGTCTGTCCTACGAAAGCTATGGCATCGGTGGCGCGACCATTGATGGGCAGGCGATCTCGGTGACCGGGGAGGTCACCCCGATCCACTTCCAATGGTACGATAGCGACATCCGTCAGGCCTGGACCAAGAGCACCTGGTCGGATGCTCACTACGCCTTCAATCGTTTCGCTTACCGCTACGGCCGCGGAGAGTCCTACGCGGCGCGCTGAACAACGCCGGCCCGCGGTCAGGGTGAGCACAGCTCACCTTGGCTCCATCTCCCGCTTGGCGCGAGATCACCCTTGCCTGCCCACGCCGCGCACGGTCAGATCGCGCCGCGCGGAGAACAGGTTTCCGCGCGCTCCTGGGACCTTTCGACATGGCGGTGGAACGACCGATCGACAGGCTGTTGGCCATCATGGCCCGACTGCGCGATCCTAAAGGCGGCTGCGAGTGGGACCTGGAGCAGACCTTCGCCACCATCGCCCCTTATACGGTCGAGGAGGCCTATGAGGTCGCCGACGCCATTGAGCGCAACGACCTGAGCGACCTGCGGGACGAACTCGGGGACCTGCTGTTCCAGGTCGTCTTCCATGCCCGAATGGCGCAGGAGCAAGGCTCCTTCGACTTCGACGCCGTGGCCGACGCCATTTCCGAGAAAATGATCCGCAGGCACCCCCATGTGTTTAGTGGCGGGGCGCAGCGCACCGCCGCCCAACAGACCCAGGCCTGGGAAGTGATCAAGGCGGAGGAGCGGGCCGACAAGGGCCGGAACGAGAGCCTGCTTGACGACGTGCCGTCGGGCCTGCCGGCCCTGACTCGGGCGGTGAAACTGTCGCGTCGCGCCGCCACCGTGGGCTTCGTCTGGCCAACCATCGGGGAAGTGGTGGCCAAGCTGGACGAGGAGATCGACGAACTGAAGGTCGAGATCGCGGCCGACGATCGCGACAAGGCCCGCGCCGAATTGGGGGATGTGCTGTTCGTCGTCGCCAATATCGCGCGCACCTTGGATATCGATCCCGAGGATGCGCTTCGCGCCACCAACGCCAAGTTCGCGCGCCGCTTCCGCCACATCGAGAGCGAGTTGAAGGCCCGCGGCAAGACCCCGGACCAGTCGGACCTGGCCGAAATGGACGCTCTGTGGGACGCGGCCAAGGCGGCTGAGAAGGCTGCCGCGGAGTAGACTAGAGACCGCCCGCGATCATCAGCAGCGCCCAGATACCCGGGCTCCACAGCAGCGGCCAGACCGCGCCGTCGGCGCGGCGGAGGAAGGCGATCCAGGCCAACAGCGGGGCGGCCAGCAGGGCGAGCGGCAGGGTGTCGCCCGCCAGCGTCGTGATCACCTCACGATGATCCATGATCTCGCTCGGCGAAATCCGGGTCAGCGCCACCCACGCCGCGGCTAACGCCAGCAGCACCTCCAGGGCAGACATCATGATCAGGCCGACAGGCGCCCGGCGCGGGCCGGGCTGGATGGGGACGTAGTCCACGGAAACGCTCCGGCGTCAGGCCCGCAGGCGGGCCTGCGGGAAGAGTTGCTCAAACTGTCCCAGGGCCTGGGCGCTCAGCTTCACCGCAAGACGCGTGCCACCGTCGTCCTGGGTCTCGCGCTCCAGCACTCGCCCGTGACGGTAGAGCCAGGCGACAGCCGCGCCCTGGGCCGCCGTCGCGGTGATCTCGACGGCGGGCGCCTCGTCCACCATCTCGGCCACCAGCGCCAGGAGTTCGTCGCACCCCTCGCCGGTGACGGCGGAGACCGTGATGGCCGGGGGATTGGCGCGCCGGGAGTCGCCGATCACCCTGTCTCGGGCCTCGGCATCGACCATGTCCAGCTTGTTCCAGACCTCGATGACGCGCCGCTCCTCAATGTCCACGCCGAGCCGTGACAGCACGGAGCGGACGTCCTGGGCCTGGGCGTCGCTCTCGTCGCTCGAGATGTCGCGGACATGCAGGATGACATCGGCCTCCTTCACCTCCTCCAGGGTGGCCCGGAAGGCCTCCACCAGTTCGTGCGGCAGTTCGGAGATGAAGCCGACGGTGTCCGACAGGATGGCCGGGCGGCCGTCGGGCAGGTCCAGCATCCGGATGGTGGGATCCAGGGTGGCGAACAGCATGTCCTCGGCCATCACCTCGGCCTTGGTGAGGCGGTTGAACAGGGTCGACTTGCCGGCGTTGGTGTAACCCACCAGGGCGACGGCCGGGTAAGGATGCCGCTGGCGCGCGCCGCGCTGCAGGTCGCGCGTGCGGCGGACCTCCAGCAGGTCCTTCTTCAGCTTGACGATCTTGTCGGCGATCAGTCGACGGTCGGTCTCGATCTGGGTTTCCCCAGGACCGCCCATGACGCCGGCCCCGCCCCGCTGCCGTTCCAGGTGGGTCCAGGTCCGGACCAGGCGTGACTTCTCGTAGGACAGCCGCGCCAGTTCGACCTGCAGCCGCCCCTCCTTGGTCCGCGCCCGGCGGGCGAAGATCTCCAGGATCAGGCCGGTCCGGTCGATGACCTTGACCTTCCAGGCCTTCTCCAGGTTCCGCTGCTGCACCGGCGTCAGTTGGTCGTCGACGACCGCCACGTCAGCCTCGGCGGCCTCGATGATATTGCCGATCTCCTCCACCTTGCCCTTGCCGAACAGGGTGGCGGGCACGCGTTTGCGCAACGGCGCGATGAAGGCGTCGGCGATCACCAGATCCAGGGCCAGGGCAAGCCCGATGGCTTCCTCCAGACGCCCTTCGGCGGTTCGGGACTGGCCCCGTTCGTCACGGACGGGGTGGATGACGATGGCCCCCTGCGGGGGGACTTCGCGATCTATGAGTTTGGAGTTCAATCGGCCTCGTCTTCCGCCGGCTCGTACAACTGCACGGGCTGGGCCGGCATGATGGTCGAGATGGCGTGCTTGTAGACCAGTTGCGACTGGCCATCGCGGCGGAGAAGCACGCAGAAATTATCGAACCAACTGACCACGCCCTGCAGCTTCACGCCGTTCACCAGGAAGATCGTCAGCGGAGTCTTTGACTTGCGCACGCTGTTCAGGAACGTGTCCTGCAGGTTTTGTTTCTTTTCGTTCGACATGGCTTTTCGCCCTTTTTTCTGGATCGGCGGCCAACAGGGCCGCCACACACAAGTTGGACGCTAGACCTCTCTCTGTGCTCGACGCAAACGCGCCGTGCTGTTCAGATCGCGGTTGCTCGCGCACGCTCGATATAGAGGCTTCGCAGCTTCATCGCCACTGGCCCAACGGTTCCATCTCCAACGGGTTGCCCGTCCACCGCCACGACGGGCAGGACGAGGGTTCCGGCGCCGGTGATGAAGGCCTCCTTGGCGGCGCGGGCCTCATCGGGGGTGAAGGGGCGCTCGTCCACCTTCATCCCCTGCTCCCTCAGGATATCCAGCAGGCTATAGCGGGTCACGCCGCGCAGGATGTTGGCGTTGGTGCCCCGGGTGCGCACCGTGCCGTCGGCGTCGATGATCCAGGCGTTGGAGGACGAGCCCTCGGTCACCAGGCCCATTTCGTCGACGAACCAGGCCTCGGCGGCCCCGCGTTCCTTCGCCGCCTGCTTGGCCATGGCGTTGGGCAACAGCCCTACCGTCTTGATATCGCATCGGCCCCAGCGGTTCTCAGGGGTGGTGATCACCGAGACGCCCTTGGCGGCCTTGGCCTCGGTGGCGGCGCGGTCGACCGCCTTGACCGTGACGACGATGCTGGGCGGGGTGTCGGGGTGCGGGAAGGCGTGGTCGCGGGGCGCGACGCCCCGGCCGACCTGCAGATAGACCAACCCCTCACGGATTCGGTTCTGCCGCACGGTCTCCTTCAGCACCACGGTCAGGGCCGCCCGGCTCATGGGCATGGCGATCTTCAGTTCTGAGAGGCTCCGCTCAAGGCGGGCGAAGTGGCCCTCCGGATCGGCCAGCTTGCCATCGAACAACGACCAGACCTCATAGACCGCGTCAGCCAGCTGATAGCCGCGATCTTCGATATGGACGACGGCCTGGTCATGACGCGAGAAGCGCCCGTTCACATAGGCGATGCGGCCCATCAGGCGTCCTCTTCTTCCACAGGGCGAGCGCCCGACAGGCCTAGCGACTTCAGTTTCCGGTGCAGGGCCGAACGCTCCATGCCGATGAAGGCCGCGGTGCGCGAGATATTGCCCGAGAAGCGCAGCATCTGGGCGTTAAGGTACTCCCGCTCGAACACTTCGCGCGCCTCGCGCAGCGGTAAGGCGATGATCCGATCGGCGCCGAGCGACGAACCCTGGTCTGACGGCGAGGAATCGCCGGGCAACATATCGGCGCTGATGGCCTCACTGGGGTCGCCCGACGCCAGGATCAGCATCCGCTCCACATTGTTGCGCAGCTGGCGCAGGTTGCCGGGCCAAGCCTTGACCTGCAGGGTCGCCAAGGCGTCGTCCGCCAACCGGCGGCGCGGCATGCCGGTGGCCTCGCAGATGCGCTGGATGAAGTAGTCCACCAATTCCGGAATATCCTCCCTGTGCTCGGACAGGCCCGGCACCATCACCGGCACCACGTTCAGGCGGTGGAACAGGTCCTCGCGGAACCGCCCACCGGCGATCTCCTCGCGCAGGTCCCGGGAGGTGGAGGAGACGACCCGGACGTCAACCTGCACGTCGCTGTCGCCGCCTACGCGCCGGAAGCGTTGCTCCACCAGCACCCGCAGGATGCGGCTCTGGGTCTCGAAGGGCATGTCGGCCACTTCGTCCAGATAGAGGGTGCCGCCGTGGGCGCGCTCGAAAACGCCGATCTTGGCCGGCCGCCCTGTCTCGGCCTCCTCGCCGAACAACTCGAGATCCATCCGCTCAGGAGTCATGCCCGCGGCGCTGATGACGACGAACTCCGCCTTGGCCCGGGCGCTGGCGGCGTGGATCATCCGCGCCACAGTCTCCTTGCCTGCGCCGGGCGGGCCGGCGATCAGGACGCGGCTGTTTGCGCCGGCCAGCTTGGGGATTAGGCTGCGCAGCTGCTGGGTCGCCATCGATCTGCCCACCAGGCCGTCGGGCATGATCGCCTGGGTGCGAAGCCGCCGGTTCTCGCGCTTCAGGCTGGTGGCCTCCAGGGCGCGCTCAACGATGAGCAGCAGCTTATCGGACTTGAAGGGCTTCTCCAGGAACTCGTAGGCCCCGCGCTTTATCGCGCTGACGGCGGTCTCGATATTGCCGTGGCCCGAGATCATGATCACCGGGAAGTCGGCGTCGAGGGTGCGGAGCATGTCCAGCAGCTCCAGTCCGTCCATGCCGCCGCCCTGCATCCAGATGTCGAGCACCAGCAGTGACGGCTTACGGGCCCGGATGGCGGCGAGCGCCGATTCCGAGTCGTTGGCCGTCCGGACCGCATAACCCTCGTCAGACAGGATGCCGGCCACGAGTTCGCGGATATCGGCTTCGTCGTCCACCACCAGAATGTCAGCCGCCATTGGTCACCTCTAGTCCGTGATCGTCGGTGACGGCGCCTACACGCGCCGTCGTCGGAAGTTTCAGCAGGACGCGTGCGCCCCTGCCCTGCGTCGCGTCGGTCAGAATCAGCTCGCCACCGTGGTCCTCAAGGATTCGTTTGACGATGGCCAGACCAAGGCCCGTGCCCTTCTCTCGGGTCGTGACATAGGGCTCGGTCAGCCGGTCGCGGTCTTTTTCGGGCAGGCCCACGCCATTGTCCTCGATACTTACGCAGACGCCCGATGGATCGGAGGTGAGCTCGGCGATGATTCGCCCCTCGGGCTGGGGCTCATCGGCGACCCGGGCCGCGACAGCCTCCGCCGCATTCTTCAGGATATTGGTCAGTCCCTGGGCCAGCATCCGGCCATCAGCCATCAGCACGGTCGGCGGCAAGGGCTCCACCAGGTCGATCTCGATATCGGGGCTCGCCACCCGCTGGGCGAAGACGCCGGCTCGCAACAGTTCCACCAGATCCTGCTCGGCGAACTTGGGCGCGGGCATACGCGCGAAGGCCGAGAACTCGTCCACCATCCGGCCGATGTCCCCAACCTGGCGCACGATAGTGTCGGTGCAGCGGTCGAAGATTTCCAGGTCCTCGGCGGGAACCCCCTTGCGGAACTTGCGCTGCAGGCGCTCCGCCGACAGCTGGATGGGGGTCAGGGGGTTCTTGATCTCATGGGCGATTCGGCGGGCGACGTCGCGCCAGGCGGCGTTCCGCTGCGCTGACACGAGACGGGTGATGTCGTCGAAGGTCAGCACCAAGCCGCTTTCACTGCGGCTGGCGCGCACACGCAGGCGGCGGGTCTCCCGATCACGGTCGACGTCCACCTCTTCCTCGGCCTCGCCAGCGATGCGGGCGTTTTCGGCGATCAGCACGAACTCGGGCGCCACATCGGCGAGCCGGCGGCCCCGCACGAACGACGCGCCGAGGCCCAACAGTTCGGTCGCCTGCCGATTGGCTGCTGAGATCTGGCCATTGGCATCCAGACCGATGACGCCGGCTGACACCTCGGCCAACACCGTCTCGATGAACTGTCGATCCTGATCGGCTTCGTCGCGAGCCCGCTGCAGCGCCGCCTGTTGCGCCTGAAGATCATGGGTCATGCTGTTGAATGCACGCGATAATACAGCTATTTCCTCGGGATCGTTGTCGGCATCTACTCGGGCTGTGAGATCCCCGCCCGCCACCTTACCTGCCGCCTGCACCAGCCGCCCCACAGGGCCGGAAATGGCGTTAGCCGCCGCCATGCCGAGCCACACCGCGCCCACCAGGACCAGCAGGGCGGTCTCCATGTACGAGAGCACGAACACAGCCTGGATTCGCTGACGGCTCTGGGCAGCCTCGCGATAGGAGACCAGGGATGCGTCGGCGTCAGTCAGGTGGTTGATGATCCCCTTCTCGACGGGCTTGGCGACATAGAGATAGGCGTCGGGATAGGCGGTCAGCTTGAAGACCGCCCGCATCAGGTCGGCCGAATCGAAGGCGGGAACCGAGATGTCGCCCTCGTCGGCGGCCTTGAAGCTGCTCTCCGGCGGCGTGACATAGGCGGGCGCGTCGCCGGCCTCGGCGCGGGCCAGCACCCGGCCTTCTCCGTCGATTAGATAGGCGGCCGGGAAGGCGTGGTACGACGCCTGGTAGGCCAGGAAATGGCTGAATGTAATCGGGCTGGACTGCAGGGCCGGCGCCGCGCGGTTGAGGTCCACGGCCATCAGTGTCACGTGGTCGCCGATGTAGCGCTTCTGGTCCTCCACATAGGACCGCGCCACCGTGGCGGAGTTCTCCACCACGGTCTGCACCCGCTCGGAGAACCAGTTTTCCACGCCGCGGTTGACCAGCACGCCGTAGAACAGCGCTACAACAACAGCCGGCGCGACGGCGGCGAGCGCGAACATCGCAACGAACCGCAGATGCAGGCGGGCGCCAGCGTCCATCGACCGGGCGTCCAGCAGAGCTACCAGGCGCGCCGCCATGATCGCGGCGAGGCCGAGGATCAGCACCAGATTGAAGCCGAGCAGCACCAGGATGTTCTTGCTGGCCGGCGCCAGGGGGCCGGTCTCTGGCGGCGAGGCAGCCAGCAGGATGGCGACGCCGGTGAGCACCAGGGCCAGGGCATAGCCGCCGCCGAGCACATAGCGTGACTGAACAGCCCGCCACAGCCGCGCGGCCGGCGCTCGAGGATTCTCGCCGTCGTGGGTCAGGGACGCCATAACGCCGCGACCCTAGGCGGAACTGTGCCTGAGACTCAACAGGTTGTTGCGAGAATGCTTCACATACGCGTCAGGAAAGTCAGCGGCGTCCCCGAGCCATCTCCACACCCAGGTCCTGGATCTTCTTACGCAAGGTGTTGCGGTTGAGACCCAGGATTTCGGCGGCGCGAACCTGGTTGCCCCGCGTGGCGGTGAGGGTGAGTTGTATCAACGGACGTTCGATTTCCTCAAGCACCCGGTCGTACAACCCCGCGGGTGGCAGGCCGTCGGGCTGTTCTGCGAAATAGCCGCCGAGGTGGCGCTCCACCAGGGTGGCCAGGGTCACCGGCCCTTCTTGGCCTTGAATCTGCGGCTGCTGGTCGGCCAGCTCGCGCTCGACGATCCGGGCGCTGATCAGCTCCTCGGCGTAAAGGGCGCAGATGCGGCGGATCAGGTTCTCCAGCTCGCGGACGTTGCCGGGCCAGAAGTGCAGCTTCAGCCTTTCGAGCGCCGCGGCGTCGATGGTCTTGGAGGGAAGGCCTTCGCGGTTGGCGCGCAACAGGAAGGCCCGCGCCAGGTCTGGGATGTCCTCCACCCGGTCACGAAGCGGCGGCAGCCGCAGCGGGGCGACGTTGAGCCGGAAGAACAGGTCCTCGCGGAACAGCCCCTGCTGGATCAGGCCCCGCAGGTCGCGGTTGGTGGCGGCGATGATCCGGACATTGGGCCGGCGGCCGGTCTTGGGGTTCAGCGCGGGCTCGGAGCCGTCGATGACGCGCAGCAGCCGGGTCTGCGCGTCCAGCGGCATGTCGCCGATCTCGTCCAGGAACAGGGTGCCGCCGTCGGCCTCGACGAGCTTGCCGTGGTCGCCATCCTCGCGGCCGAACAGCTCGGTCTCCACCCGCTCGCGCGGCACCGCGGCCAGGTTGATGACCACGAACTTGCCGTCCTTGCGGCGTCCCATCTCGTGCAGGGCGCGGGCCACAAGCTCCTTGCCGGTCCCCGACTCGCCGAGGATCAGCACGGTGAGGTCGGCGCCCACCAGGCGGGCGATGGTCCGATAGACGTCCTGCATCGGCCCCGAGCGGCCGATCAGCGGCAGGCGTTCGTCGCGGACGGCGCGGGCCTGGGCCTTGGACGCCTCTGAGTCCGCCGGCTTGGCCAAGGCCCGACGCGCCGCGGAGGTCATGTCGTCCAAGTCGAAGGGCTTGGAGATGTAGTCGAAGGCGCCCACCTCGGCGGCGTTCACCGCCGTCAGCAGGGTGTTCTGGGCGCTC
>NZ_JANPJP010000228.1:0-13518 GCF_031425575.1 Phenylobacterium sp. | reverse complement strand
GCCAGCCCCACCCCTCCATCGTCTCGGGCGTGGATCCACAGTATTCATGCCAACGCCGATTGTACCAGACAATGTATCCGTCGCCATTGGCGATCCAGCAGAGCGTAGGCAGGTTGTCCGCGAGTAGGCGGAAGTCTATGTCGCCAAGAGACGAAGCCGACAACTCGGGAAGAGCCACCTCGGTTGGCAGAGCCGTGCGCCAGAAGTTCCGACCAAACTCATCGGATCCGACCGCACCCCGACTATCGTTCGTCGACAATCCATCCCCCGTGTTGAAAGACAATTCCCGATCCACTTCGTCTTCTGTTCGCCCGAGGGGCGAACCCTTCGAAAACCAGCGCCGGCCAAACCCAGCGCATCCCTGCTCGCGGAAGTGAAATGCACATCTAGCTGTTTCGCTTCATGCGCATCCCGTTACGGCGTCGCAAGGGACCCGATCAGCGCACCTTCGCACGCGCGTGTCGTTGCAGCCCATGACAAGCCTGCGGAAGGCGGGCGCGCGATCCCTCATCCGATGGTCTCCGTCCAGCACCTTCTCTCGCAAGGGGAGAAGGACCCTAGACCTAAGCCGCGCTCGAACGGGCTTCCTGCACCAGCAGGGCGTGGATGGTGTCTGGCGTCTTAGCTTGTCGTAGTTGCTCGCGCAAATCGGCCTGCCGCAGCAAGCGCGACACCCGCGCCAGGGTGCGCAGGTGCTCGGTGGACGCATCGGGCGGCGCGAACAGGGCGAAGACCAGGTCCACCGGCAGGTCGTCGACGGAATCGAAGGCCACCGGGTGGTCCAGGCGCAAGAAGACGGCGCGCATGCGCTGCAGTCCGTCCAGGCGGGCGTGCGGCACGGCGACGCCGTAGCCGACCCCAGTGGAGCTGGCGGTCTCGCGCTCGGCCAGGGCGTCGAGAATCACTCCGGCGTCCAGGCCGAACTGGCGCCCGGCGATCTCGGAGACCAGCGCCAGAACCTGGCGCTTGTTGAGGGCGCTGACACGCGGCGCAATAGCCGCGCGCTCAAGAATCTCACCGATCAGCATTGTGTCGTGACGCCCAAAACAAATCAGAGCCAGCCCGTGCGAACCAGATCGATGCACGGCCGTGCCGGAAGTCCGAAGCGTGGGGGCGTGACGCGCGGCTAAGGGCCTGCGTCACGCTCCAACTCCAGGGCCCCTAATCTGGGACCCTAGGCCGAGGTTCCGTTCGCGCCGTTCCCGTGCGCCGATTTCGTGCGTTCCGGGTCGATCCAGCCGATATTCCCATCGGGCCGGCGGTAAACCACGGACAAACCCCCGTGAGCGGCGTTCCTAAACACGATTGTCTGGGATTCCGTCAAGTCCAGCTCCATCACCGCCCCGGAAACGGTCATCGTCTTGATGTCCTTTTCCGTCTCGGCGATGACCATGGCTGAGGGCAGGGCATGGCTGTCATGAGAGGCCTGGTCCTCGTCGCCCAGGTCCCAGCCGTCGTCCTCATCCTCGCCCTCGGGGGACTGGATGATGAAATAGGACGCGGTCTCGGCGGCGCGCGCCGCGGCCTGCGGCGAGTGGCTTTTTAATCGTCGCTTGTAGCGGCGCACCCGCGTCTCGATCTTGGCCAGCGCCGCATCGAAGGCGCCGTGGGCGTCGGCGCCCAGACCGTGACTTTGCAGCGCCTGGCCGGTGGCCAGTTTCAATGCGCAGTCGACTCTGAAGGAATGGCCCTCGCGGCTCACGACCACGTCCGCGGCGCCGCCACGGTCGAAGTACTTGCCGATAGAACCGGTGATTTCGTCGGTGACCCGCTCACGCAGGGCCTCCCCAACGGCGACATGCTTGCCGGATACTAAGACTTGCATGAAGCGACAACACGCCTGACCGCCGAAGGTGTCAAGCGCCTCCGAACCAACCCACGAGATGGTGTACGGCGGCGATCACGACGCCGGCGCTGAGGAACAGCACCCCCGCCGATGTGGCCGCCAGGGCGTAGCCCGCCAGGGCCAGCAGCCCATCCCTCTGAACCATCGAAAAGGCCAGAACGGCGATGGTCAGGGCGGGCAGCAGATTGCCCAGCGGGATCGGAAGAATCAGCACGAAGGACAGCAGGGTGCAGATCAGCCCGATCAGGCGGTCGCCCACCGGCCCGAACATGAACACCAGGCGCGGTCCCGAAACACGCTCTATGCGCTCCAGCCAGGGCAGTAGCTTGCTGAAGCCATGGGCGAGTTCGGCGCGGCTCATCTGGCGGTCATCGAGGAATCTCGGCAGCCACAGGGTTTGGAAACCGATCACCATCTGCGGCGAGATCAGCAGCAGGGGCGCGCCAAGGATGGTGCTGGAGCCGGGGGGTAGCGGCAGCAGGTTGGGCATCGCCAGCACGAACATCAGGGCGCCGAAGGCGCGGCGCCCGAAGGAGTCGATGATCTCGCCCAGGGTCACCTTCTCCGCGGCTTGGTCGCCGAGGGCGCGGATGTGGGCCGAGAGACTCAGGTGCTGCGGAAACTCTCGGTCGGGCATGGGGTCTCATATCGCCGGGTGCGGCGTCAGCACAACGCGCGAAGGGGCGAATCGTCGCGCGCTTTACAGCAGCGCTGCTTTTCGGCTAGGAGGCGCGCCATGCGGATCGCCGTCATTAAACGCGCCATTAAAACCACCGGGCTCTCGGGGCCTGGGGGTTCGCGCGTGCACGCCGCGTAGCAACCCCCAGCACCCCGCCGGAAGGTCGGGTGCTGAACGTCTCGCAGACTTCAAAGACAGCCCCGCCCTCCGGTCTCAACCCGGAGAACGACCTATGTCCCTGCAAGACCTCGAACGTCCCGCCCGCCAGCGCCTGCTCAACGTCGCCATTGTCGGCGCCACCGGCGCGGTGGGCGCCGAGCTGATCGGCTGCCTCGAACGCCGCGGCTTCCCGGTGGGCCAGCTCAAGCTGCTGGCCTCGGCCCGCTCGGCCGGCAGGACTCTGCTGTTCAAGGGCCTGCCCGTGGCCGTGGAGACCCTGACCGCGGAGGCCTTCGACGGCGTCGATATCGCCCTGTTCTCGGCCGGCGCCTCCATCAGTCGCCAGTTCGCCCCTATCGCCGCGGCCCGGGGTTGCGTCGTCGTCGACAATTCCTCGGCCTTCCGCATGGACGCTGCCACGCCCCTGGTGGTGCCGGAGGTCAATGGCGGCCTGCTGGCCGACCGGCCGATGATCGTGGCCAACCCCAACTGCGTGGCCGCCATCGCGGTGATGGCGCTCGCCCCCCTGCACGCCCGCAACCCCATCGTCCGGGTGATCGGGTCGACCTACCAGTCGGCCTCCGGCGCGGGCGCGGCGGCCATGGAGGAGCTGGAGCTGTCCACCGCAGCCTACCTGGCCGGGGAGGCCTTCACCCCCAAGGTTCTGCCGCACCCCTACGCCTTCAACGTCTTCAGCCACAACACCGCCATCGACCCGGCCACCGGCTACAATGGCGAGGAGACCAAGGTGATGGCCGAAATCCGCAAGCTGATGGGGACGCCGGACCTGCGGGTCACCTTCACCTGCATCCGGGTGCCGGTGCTGCGGGCCCACTCCATGGCGCTCAACGTGGAGTTCGACCGTCAAGTAACGGCCATGGAGGCCCTGTCGTGGCTCGCCGACGCTCCGGGTGTGCGGCTCGTGAACGACAATGAAAACAACCACTTCCCCATGCCCAGCGAGGCGACGGGCGTCGATGACGTGTTGGTCGGTCGGCTTCGTGGTGACGCGTCGGATCCCACCGGCCGCACCCTGAGCCTTTTCCTGTCAGGCGATCAGCTCCTCAAGGGCGCCGCCTTGAACGCAGTCCAGATCGCCGAGCAATATGCCGCCTGATCCCTCCGCGGAGACCAACATGTACGAGCTGCACTATTCCCCCGGCACCGCCAGCCTGCTGCCGCACATGATGCTCCGCGAGCTGGGGGTCCCCTTCACCCTGAAGCTGGTGGACCGTGAGGCCGGCGAGCAGGCCGGCGCCGACTACCTGAAGCTCAACCCCCACGGCCGCATCCCGGTGCTGGTGGAGAATGGCCGGGCTCTCTACGAGACCGCCGCCATCGCCCTCTTCCTCGCCGACCGCCACTCCGGCCTGGCGCCGCGCCTCGGCGCCGTCGACCGGGCCGACTACTACAAGTGGATGGTCCACCTGGCCAACACCACCCAGGCCGAGTTCCGATCCTGGTTCTACCCCCATGAGTACATTGACGATCCGGCCCACGAGGCCTCGGCCAAGGCCGCGGCCGGCAAGCGGATGATGGCCAATTTCGAGGTCATCGCCGGCCAGCTCGAGGGCCGCGACTGGCTGCTGCCGTCTGGGTTTTCGGCCGCCGACCTCTACCTGCTGATGATGGTGCGCTGGGGCCGCACCCTGCCCCGCCCGGCCCGCGACTTGCCCGTCCTGGGCGCCCATGCGCAGCGGGTGCTGGACCGCACGGCGGTCCAGGCGACCTTCGCGGCGGAGGGCCTTGCGGCGCCCTTGGTCTAGGCGTGCTTGAGGACCCGGCGGCGCTCGACCGAGGACGGGATGCGCATGGCCTCGCGGTACTTGGCCACGGTGCGCCGGGCGATGTCGACGCCGGTTTCCTTGAGGATCTCGACGATCCGGTCGTCGGAATGGACCTCGGCCTCGGCCCGCTCGGTGTCGATCAACTGCTTGATCTTATGGCGAACACTCTCTGAGGAGTGGGCCTCGCCGCCGCCGGAATTGGCGATGCCGGAAGTGAAGAAGAACTTCAGCTCGAACATGCCCCGCGGGGTGGCGATGTACTTGTTGGAGGTCACCCGGCTGACGGTGGATTCGTGCATGCCGATGGCGTCGGCGACGGTCTTCAGGTTCAGGGGCCGCAGGTGCTCCACGCCATAGGCCAGGAAGCCGTCCTGCTGGCGCACGATCTCGCTGGCCACCTTCAGGATGGTCTTGGCCCGCTGGTCGAGGCTTTTGACCAGCCAGTTTGCGCTGGCCATGCAGTCGGCCACGAACACCTTCTCCTGGTCGGTCCGCGCCCCGGCTGAGACCCGGGCGTGGTAGCGCTGGTCCACCAGCAGGCGGGGCAGGGTGTCGGAGTTGAGCTCCACATGCCACAGGCCGCCCAGGCCCTCACGCACATAGACGTCGGGCGCCACCGGCTGGCTGGGCTCCCCGCCAAAGGCCGCACCCGGCCGGGGCGTCAGGGCCCGCAGCTCGGAGATCATGTCCTTCAGGTCTTCGTCGTCGACCCCGCAGGCCTTGCGCAGGGCCGAGAGGTCGCGCCTGGCCAGCAGATCCAGATTGTCCAGCAGGGCCGTCATGGCCGGGTCGCAACGGTCACGTTCCCTGAGCTGCAGCATCAGGCACTCACGCACGTCGCGGGCGAAGACCCCGATCGGCTCGAACCGCTGCAGCATGCGCAGCACGTCTTCCAGGAAGGTGAGGTCGCAGCCCAACCGGCCGGCCGTCTCGGCCATGTCCACCCGCAGATAGCCGCCCTCGTCGACGCTATCGACCAGGACTGTGGCCGCCGCATACTCGATGCCGCTGAAGCCCGCGACCATCAGCTGGTCGTAGAGGTGCTCGGCCAGGGTCTTCTCGCGGGTCAGGCGCTGTTCGAAGTCGTCGGAGTCCTCGAAGGAGCCACCCTTGCCGGCGCGGGACCAGTCGACGGCGCCGCCCGCCTCACCGGCGCCCTCGGCGTCCCCGGTGTTGCGCTCACCCGGCGAGGCCTCGGCCTCGTGGGTGACGTCCATGTGCGCCTCGGCGGCGCCCTCGGGAATGTTGTCGGAGGCGAAGTCCTCGGCGTCGCGGGGCCCGGCCTCGACATCGGGTTCAGAGTCGCGTTCGTCGCGCTGGAGCAGCGGGTTCCGCTCCAGCTCGCCCTCGACATAGGTCTCCAGCTCCATGTTGGAGAGCTGCAGCAGCTTGATGGCCTGCTGCAGCTGGGGGGTGATCACCAACCCCTGGCCTTGCCGCATCTCTAAACGCGCGCCGAGCGCCAAAATCGCCTCCTGGCCTGTTTCTTGCTGGACAGGCTAGGCGTGCAATCACCAGCGATTAGTTAACCTGACCGCGACCTTCTGGTTAACCATGTTTTTTGCCGTCGATTTTTGGAATTCGCGCCTGCGGCGGCGGCGAAACGCCCGGTGTCGTCAGCCGAAACGTTCGCCCAGATAGACGCGGCGAACTTCGGGGTCATCGACGATCTCGGCCGGCGTGCCCTCGAACAACACCTCGCCAGCATGGATGATGGCGGCGCGGTCGATGATGTCCAGGGTCTCGCGGACATTGTGGTCGGTGATCAGGATGCCGATGCCCCGGCCCTTCAGGAAGGCGATCACCTCGCGGATATCGGAGATGGCCAGGGGGTCGATGCCGGCGAAGGGCTCATCCAGCAGCATGAAGGAGGGTTCGCTGGCCAGGGCGCGAGCGATCTCGACCCGTCGGCGCTCCCCCCCTGACAGCGAGATGGCCGGCGCCTTGCGCAGGTGTTCGATGTGCAGGTCGGTGAGCAGCTGGGTCACGGTGGCCCGCGCCTCGCCCATATCCTTGGCGCGCAGCTCCACCACCGCCATGACGTTCTCTTCCACGGTCATGCCCCGGAAGATCGAGGTTTCCTGAGGCAGGTAGCCGACCCCCATGCGAGCGCGCTGGTACATGGGCTGGGCGGTGATGTTCTCACCGTCCAGATAGATGGCGCCGTAGTCGGCCGGGATCAGGCCGGTGATCATGTAGAAGCAGGTGGTCTTGCCCGCGCCGTTGGGGCCCAGGAGGCCCACGACCTCGCCGCGGCGCAGGCTCAGCGTCACGCCCTTCACCACCGGCCGGCCACGGAAGGACTTGCCGATGTTATCGACCACAAGCCCCTCCCCGGCCAGACCCGGGAGAGCTTCGAAATTCTCAGGCTTCACCCTCAGCGCCGCGCGGCGGGCGGTCCCGCCTGCTGCTGGGGATAGAGGACGGTGCGCACGCGGCCGGGCTTGTTGCGCCCCTTCACGCCGCTCTGCATCTGGGCGTCCCCGGTCGCGACCTTGATCACCAGCTTGGAGCCGCGCAGCACATTCCGATCCTGGACGGCCACCACGTCGCCGGTGATGGTGATGGTGTCGGCCGCGGCGTCATAGACCGCCGCGTCCCCGCGCACTCGCTGCTGGGGGGTCACATAGTAGACCGAGCCGTTGGCCTCCATGCGGTCGAGCTGGTTGCCGCAGGCCGCGCCCGCCTGGCCCGCCCCACCCGGCTTCGCCGAGGGGTTGGGCTTGTAATAGATCTTCAAGACGTCGGCCCGCAGGCGAACCGTGTCCTGCAGGGCCTCGGCGCCGCCGGAATAGGTGGCCAGGCACCGGGCGTTGATAACCTCCAGCTCGTCAGCGGTGATATCCACCGGGGCGTCGGAGTTCTGCGCCAGTTGCGCCGCAGCCGGACCGGCCGCGATCAACCCGCAGGCGAAGACGCCCGCCGCCCAGTGCTTCATATTCGCTAGCCTGATCATGCCCATGCCGCCTGAATGCCTAGTGTGACTCGACGCGGGTGTGTACGCCGCCCTTGAACACCATGCGTTCGCCCTTGTCGTACACGCCATAGGACTTGGCGATGATTTCTCCAAGCGCGCCAGCCCCCTTGATCTCGCCCGCGCCTTCGAGTTCTCCGGTCGCGGTATTGAAGATGGAGGTGGCGGTGGCGAAATTCACGTCCCCGCCGTTCAATTTCACCCCGCCTTCAAGATTGAGCACGCGCTTGTCCTCCCGGTAGACTCCGGCCTTGGCCGAGATGCGGGTCGGGCGCGGCCCCTCTTCGTCGAGGATCAACATGGGGGTGTCGAGCATCACCCGCTGGTAGTCCTTGGGGTCACGCACGGCGGTCTTGGCGGTCAGGACGAAGGCGCGACCTTTGTCGTCACGGCCCAGGAAGCGGGGATTCACCAGCTGGATGGGGGCGTCGGCGTCCTGGGGCTTATCCTGGGCGCCGGCCAGCGTGCTCTGGATGACGAAGCCGACCATGGTCAGCAGGATCAGACCGATCACCGCCGGTAGGATCACCCGCAGGCGCCGGACAAGGCGCGAACGCTCCCGCCAGCGCTCGAAGTCTGCGCTGTAGGGCGTGTGGCTCTGGTCAGCGAAGGCGGCGGTCACCCGAGCCTCACATGTGGGCGAAGATGTCGACCTCTTCCCAGCCGGCCACATCGAGCAGGGCGCGGTGAGGCAGGAAGTCGAAGCAGGCGCGCGCCAGGTGGTCGCGGCCCTCACGCACCAGCATGGCGTCCAGGCGATCACGCAGGGCGTGGAGATGCAGGACGTCGGAGGCCGCGTAGGCGATCTGGTCGTCGCTGAGCTTGGCGGCACCCCAGTCGGAGCTCTGCTGGGCCTTGGACATGTCGATCCCCGCCAGTTCCTTGGACACGTCCTTCAGGCCGTGGCGGTCGGTATAGGTGCGGGCCAGCTTGGAGGCGATCTTGGTGCAATAGACCGGCGCCGTCACCACGCCAAGGTGGAGGTGGAACATGGCGATGTCGAAGCGGCCGAAGTGGAAGATCTTCGTCACCGCCGGGTCGGTCAGCAGCGCCTTGAGGTTGGGCGCGTCATAGGTGGCGCGGTCGAGCTGAACGAGATGGGCGTCGCCCTTGCCGTCGGAAATCTGCACCACGCAGAGCGGGTCGCGGCCGAGCCTCAGGCCCATGGTCTCGGAATCCACCGCGACCGAGGTCGCGTCGGCGAAGACGCCCTTGGGTAAATCGCCGATGTGCAGATGATTCGCCAAGGTCGCCTCGCTCCGGCGCAAACTAGATCCTCTCCCATATAGGGAGAGGGATGGTGCCCAGGAAAGGACTCGAACCTTCACGGCCGTTAAGCCACTGGCACCTGAAGCCAGCGCGTCTACCAATTCCGCCACCTGGGCCCGATCCACCGGATCGCGCGAGGGGGGTTCCTTAGGGCGCCGCCTAGGCCCGGTCAACGCCCCGCTTCACCTTCCTTTCAAGTCGCATTGCGGCGCGGGGTGGCTTCGTCTATCGCAAGCGCTTCAAGAGCCACTTAAATCCGGTCGAAACTCCATGCAGGATCTGGTCATCGTCTTCGGCGGTTCGGGCTTTGTCGGCGCACAGGTTGTCCGCGCGCTGGCCAAGCAGGGCTGGCGGGTGCGGGTCGCCGTGCGCCAGCCGCACCTGGCCTACAAGATGCGCCTGCTCGGCGATGTCGGGCAGATCGAGGTGGTGCAGGCCAATGTCCGCAATGAGGCCTCCATCCGCCGCGCCGTCGAGGGGGCCTACGCCGTCGTGAACGCGGTGGGCGTGCTCTACGAGACCGGCCGCCAGAAATTCCAGAGCATCCACGCCATGGGCGCGCGCAACGTCGCCGCGGTGTCCCGGGAGATGGGCGTCGAACGCCTGGTGCAGATCTCGGCCCTGGGCGCCGATCCGGAGTCCGGCGCGAAATATGCGCGGACCAAGGCCATGGGCGAGGACTCCGTGCGCGAAGCTTTCCCCGGCGCGGTCATCGTGCGGCCGTCGGTGGTGTTCGGGCCCGACGACGACTTCTTCAACAGGTTCGGCGAGCTGGCCATGATCAGCCCGGCCTTGCCGCTGATCGGCGGCGGGGACGGCAAGCTGCAGCCGGTCTTCGTGGGCGATGTGGCCAAGGCGATCGTCGCCTGCGTCACTGATCCCGCCTGCGCTGGCCAGACCTATGAGCTGGGCGGTCCGCGCGCCTACAGCTTCCGCGAACTGATGGAACTGGTGTTGGCCGAGACCGGCCGCAAGCGTTTCCTGGTCCCCCTGCCCTTCCCGGTCGCCGCCCTGATGGGCAAGGTCTTCGAGCTCTTGGCCCTTACCCCCTGGGCGCCGCCCCTGACCGAGGACCAGGTCGAGCTGTTGAAGTCCGACAACGTGGTGTCGGGCGCCAAGCCCGGCCTGGCCGAGCTTGGGATCGAGGCCACGGCCGTCGAGGGGATCGTGCCGGCCTACCTCTACCGCTTCCGCAAGGGCGGCCAGTACGCCGACGAGGTCGAGCGCCTGACGGCCGTCGCCTAGAGCGCGCCAGGGTTAAGTGGAAGCCGGTTAACCCGTCCGGCGCGCTCTACTTCTTTGAGTTTAGAGCCTTTTTGAACGGGTCAGATGATTCCATCTGACCCTAAAAGGCTCTAGCGGCCAGTCCCTACTGGCTGGCGATCGCCATCCAGATCAGACCACCGGCCCCCACCACGATCCGCCACCAGGCGAAGGGCGCGAAGCCGTGGCGGCCGACGAAGTCCACCAGGGCGCGGACGACGATGAAGCCGACGATGAAGCTGACGGCGAAACCCAGGGCGATGACGCCGGCCTGGTCCATGCTCAGCGCATCCTTGTTCTTGTAGAGGTCGACGGCGAAGGCGCCGGCCATGGTGGGGATGGCCAGGAAGAAGGAGAACTCGGCCGCGGCCTTCTTCTCCACCCGCATCAGCATCGAGCCGACGATGGTGGCGCCCGAGCGTGAGACCCCGGGGATGAGGGCCAGGGTCTGGAAGAGCCCCACCACCAGGGAGGTCTTCCAGGAGAGCTTCATGGCGTCCTCCTCCCGGGGCGCCGGCGCCCAGCGGTCCAGGGCCAGCAGACCCACCCCGCCGATGATCAGCGACCAGCAGATCAGGCGCGGGCTCTCGAACAGCACCTCCTTGATGACGCCGTGGAGTGCGAGGCCCAGGACCGCGCCGGGGATGAAGGCGATCAGGACGGAGAGCGCGAACCCGCGCGCCTCGGCGCTGGTGGGCAAGCCGATCAACGCCTTCCAGAGCTTGCCGAAATAGAGCGCCACCACGGCCAGGATCGCCCCCAGCTGGATGAGCACCGCGAAGGTGTCCCAGAACCCGTTCGGCAGGCCGAGCAGTGACTTGGTCAGCAGCAGGTGGCCTGTCGAGGACACCGGGATGAACTCAGTCACCCCCTCGACGATGCCCAGGATGATGGCGGCGATCCAATCGGACATTCGAGCGACTTTCGGCAGAGGATGAAGTGGAGGTAAGGGGCGGGAACGGGGTAAATTTGAGGTTCATCCCGTTTGTGGACGACTTTGTCGTGTTGCGCGGGATGATCTCAGTCAAAGCGAAGTTACCTGACCATTTTAGTACAATTCCTGGATGATTGCATTTCGGGTCCTTGAAAAGGCGCGTAAAAGGCTTTCGCCCATGAGGGGGCGGAGGACCGGCCATGGCCGAGCGGATGCTGAAGTTCACGACCGTGGAGAGGACAACGCCTCCCAAGCGGTCAGCGGCGACGCGCAACGGCGATTTCCACGAGATTTATGCCGACTTCATTGACGCCAAGGCCCGCGAGCAGGCCTCGCGCTGCTCGCAGTGCGGGATCCCCTTCTGTCAGACCCACTGCCCGCTGCACAACAACATCCCCGACTGGCTGCGGATGACCGCCGAGGGGCGGCTGGAGGAGGCCTACCAGCTTTCCCAGGCCACCAATTCCATGCCGGAGATCTGCGGCCGCATCTGCCCGCAGGACCGCCTGTGCGAGGGCTCCTGCACCATCGAGCAGTCGGGGCACGGGACCGTGACCATCGGCGCGGTCGAACGCTACCTGACCGACAAGGCCTGGGAGGAAGGCTGGGTGCAGCCCCTCATCCCCGGACGCGACCGGGGCCAGTCGGTGGGGATCATCGGGGCGGGGCCGGCGGGCCTGGCCGCCGCCGAGCGCCTGCGGGAGATGGGCTACGCGGTCACCGTCTATGATCGCCACGACCGGGCCGGCGGGTTGCTGATCTATGGCATCCCCAGCTTCAAGCTGGAGAAGGACGTGGTGATGCGGCGAACCCAGCGGCTCGCCGAGGGCGGGGTCGAGTTCAGGCTGAACTTCGAGGTGGGCCTCGACGCCACCCTCGATGAGCTTCGCGATACGCATCACAGTGTGCTGATCGCGACCGGTGTCTATGCCGACCGCGACCTGGTGGTTCCCGGCGCGGGGTCGGCGGGGGTGACGCCGGCGCTGGACTACCTGATCGCCTCGAACCGGGCGGGTCTGGGCGACGACGTGCCGGAATACGCCTCGGGCCAGCTGCACGCCGAGGGCCGCGACGTGGTGGTGGTGGGGGGCGGCGACACGGCCATGGACTGCGTGCGCACCGCCGTGCGCCAGGGGGCGAAGTCGGTGACCTGCCTCTATCGCCGCGACCGCGCCAACATGCCGGGCTCGGCCCGCGAGGTCGCCCACGCCGAGGAGGAGGGCGTGGTCTTCGAATGGCTGGCCGCGCCCCGGGCCGTGCTGGGCGAAGCCGGCATGGCCACCGGTGTCAGGGCCGCCCGCATGCGTCTCGGCGCGCCCGACGCCACCGGCCGCGCCGCGCCGGAGGAGATCGAGGGCGCGGACTTCGAGGCGCCGGCCGACCTGGTGATCAAGGCGCTGGGCTTCGATCCCGAGGACCTGCCGCGCGGCCTCGCGGCCCCGGACCTGGCGGTCAGCCGCTGGGGCACGGTGAAGGCCGACTTCCGCACCCTGATGACCAACCTGCCCGGCGTGTTCGCGGCCGGCGATATCGCCCGCGGCGCCTCCCTGGTGGTCTGGGCGATCAAGGACGGCCGCGACGCCGCCGACGCCATCCACCGCTACCTGACGGAACCCGCGCGGGTCGCGGCGGAGTGAAGATGATGAGCCAGTTTCCCGCTCATCCCGGCGAAGGCCGGGACCCAGGTGAAGCCCACCAAGCGCCCCAGATGAATCTGGATCCCGGCCTTCGCCGGGACGAGCGGTGGGGGGCAGCCGATACGGCGCGATTCATTTCCAACCGCCAGCGGCTCATAGACGGCCATGCCTATGACCCCGACAGCGAGCGGGACGCCTGTGGCGTCGGCCTGGTCTGCGCCCTGGACGGACAGCCGCGCCGCGAGGTGGTGGAGCTGGCGATCCGGGCGCTGAAGAGCGTCTGGCACCGGGGCGCCATCGACGCCGACGGCAAGACCGGCGACGGCGCCGGCGTGCTGGTCAGCGTCCCGCAGGACTTCTTCGCCGACCAGGTGCAGCGCACGGGGCACAGGCTGCGGCCCGGGCCCATCGCCGTGGGGCAGGTTTTCCTGCCGCGCAACGACCTCAACGCCCAGGAGTCGGCCCGCACCATCGTCGAGGCCGAGGCCCTGCGGTTCGGCTTCTATATCTATGGCTGGCGCCAGGTGCCGACCGACACCCGGGTCATCGGCGAGAAGGCCAACGCCACGCGCCCCGAGATCGAGCAGATCATGCTGGCCGGGCCCGCGGGCCTGGACGGCGAGGCCCTGGAGCGCGCGCTGTTCCTGTGCCGCAAGCGCATCGAGAAGCGGGTGGCCCAGGCCGGCATCCAGCAGTTCTACCTGTGCTCCTTGTCGGCCCGGTCACTGATCTACAAGGGCATGTTCCTGGCCGAGAGCATCGACGAGTTTTATCCCGACCTGCGGGACGAGCGGTTCGAGGCGGCGGTGGCCATCTTCCACCAGCGCTACTCGACCAACACCTTCCCGCAATGGCGGCTGGCCCAGCCGTTCCGCATGCTGGCCCACAATGGTGAGATCAACACCATCAAGGGCAACATCAACTGGATGAAGAGCCACGAGATCCGCATGGCCGCCCAGGCCTTCGGGGA
>NZ_JANPJP010000227.1:0-1762 GCF_031425575.1 Phenylobacterium sp. | reverse complement strand
GACCTGGCCACTCTGGTGGCGCGCCGCCGCATGATCGAGAAAGAGCTGCAGAACCTCTCCGATCAGGCCGCCCGCTATGAAAGCTCGGCCCGCGCCGCCCTGTCCAAGGGCGACGAGGCCCTGGCCATGGAAGTCGCCCAGCGCATTTCCGAGCTGGAGACGGATGTCACCGCCAAAACACCCCAGCTGGCCGAGATGAAGGTCGCCGAGGAGCGGATGCACAAGACCATCGCCACCACCCAGCAGCGCGTCGAGAACCTGCGCCGCGAGATCGACGTGGTGAAGGTCAACGACAGCGTCCAGAAGGCTCAGGCCGCCGTGGCCAACCAAGGCGCCGGCGCCTCTGCGCGGTTGGGATCGGCCGCCGACAGCCTGAAGCGCATCAAGGAACGCCAGGCCATCGCCGACGAGAAATTCAAGGCCGCCGGCGAACTGGAAGACCGCCGCACCGGCGCCGACCTGGACGCCAAGCTGCAGGCCGCCGGCATCCTGCCGGGCCATTCGTCGGCCAGCGACGTCCTGGCCCGCCTGAAGGCCCCGGCCGGCGAGCCCATGCCCATGCTGGAGGCGCCGCGGTTGCAGATCGAGGCGCAGCCGGTGGCCGTCGAACGCGGCGAGAAGGCGTAGGTTTTCCCCTTACCGCCCCCGCGAAGCGGCGGGAGGGGGACCGCGCCCCGTAGAGGGCGGGGTGGAGGGGGCGAGCTCCATCCGCCGAGATAATGAGTTTCCGCTGACGATGAGCCAGCGGCCTGCCCCCTCCACCATCGGCTCTCCGGCCGATGGTCCCCCTCCCGCCGCTTTGCGGGGGAGGCAAGGAGACTGCCATGAAACGCATCAAAACCCTCGAACGCCCGGGCTGGGACGAGACAGCCGAGCGGCTGGGCTTTACCTGGCGCCATCTGGACGGCGCCCGGTACTGGGACGAGCGCGCCTATTATCAGTTCTCCCTCGCTGAGATCGAAGACGGTCTCGAGGAACCGGCCCGCGCGCTGCACGCCCTGTGCCTGGATCTGGTGGCCGAGGTGGTTGGCAGCGAAGCGCTGATGGCCCGGCTGGCCATTCCCGAGGCGTCCCGCGACGACGTGGCCGCAAGCTGGAAAGCCAAGGCCCCGTCACTCTACGGCCGCTTCGACTTCGCCTATGACGGCGCGGGCCCGGCCAAGCTGTTTGAATACAATGCCGACACCCCCACCAGCATCTACGAGACGGGTACCTTCCAGTGGATGTGGCTGGAGGAGATGATCGCCGCGGGCCGCCTGCCGGCCGACGCCGACCAGTTCAACAGCCTGCACGAAAAGCTGCAGGCGCGCTTCAAGGCGATCTTCCCGGCCGGCGGCTTCGTCCATTTCGCGAGCGACGAAGCCAGCGTCGAGGACCGCCAGACGGTGAAGTATCTCGAGGACATCGCCACCCAGGCCGGGATCGAGCCAAAGTTCGTGCCCATCGACAAGATCGGCCTCGACGCCGACGGCCGCTTTGTCGACCAGGACAACTTCCTCATCGGGGCGCTGTTCAAGCTCTATCCCTGGGAGGAGATGTTCCGGGAAGAGTATGCCGCCAAGGTGGGGGGCTCAAAAACCACCTTCCTGGAGCCCGCCTGGAAGGCGATCCTCTCCAACAAGGGCCTGCTGCCTCTGCTCTGGGAGCGCAATGCCGGCCACCCCAACCTGCTGCCCGCCTTCTTCGAGGACGACCCGCGCTGCGAACAACTGGGCAATTCGTATGTGCGAAAGCCCCTGTTCTCCCGCGAAGGCGCCAATAT
>NZ_JANPJP010000226.1:0-3571 GCF_031425575.1 Phenylobacterium sp. | reverse complement strand
CCGTCGGCGCCGGCGTCGTGGCCAAGATCGTCGAGTAGTCCTTAGAGACTGTCATCCCGGCCAACGGAGGGCGTAAGCCCGAAGGCTGAGCCGGGACAAGACCAGGGCCGTCCGGGGAAACCCGGGCGGCCCTTTTCTTTGCGCGGTTGTGGAAAACAGGTTCTTTACCGGTCACGCCTAACGTCCGCGCCGAATGGTGAGGATGAGTAGGGCGATGGCGCGGGACCTGAGCGTGCAGACCTGCCGGCCGGCGGACTTGAGCGTGCCGGCGCGCGACCTGTGGTCGCGGTTCCGCGCGGCCGATCCCGCCTTCCGCAGTCCATATTTCGATTTCCGCTACGTCCTGGCGGCCGGCGAGGCCGCACCGGAATCCCAGGTGGCGGTGATCCGACGCCGTGGCGAGATCGTGGGCTTTCTTCCCTTTCAGCGCCGTGGCCGGCTGATCCAGCCGATCGCCGCGCCCCTCACCGACTATCACGGCCTGCTGTCGGCTCCGGGCGCCGCGGTGGACCTGGCCGCTGTCGTCGGGCTGCTGGGAGCCCGCAGGTTCCGGTTCAGCGGCCTGGTGGGCAACGGCGGCGGCTCGCGACTCTCGTCACGCCCCGCCATGGTCGCCGATCTCTCTGACGGCTTCGAGGCCTATACCGCGCGCCGCCCGGCCGAGTTCTTCAAGGACAAGCGACGCCGGGGGCGGCGTCTGGCCGAGACCCTGGGCCCGCTCGACTTCACCTTCGACGCCGATGGGGACGGGGTCCTGGACCTGATCTTCCGCCTAAAGCGCGCTCAGATGCGGCGCACGGGGCAACACGACATCTTCGCCAGTCCCTGGACCACACCCTTCCTGCGCCGGCTCTCGACCCTGGCCTACGACGACTTCGGCCTGCGCTTCGCCACCCTGCGGGCCGGCTCCCGGATCGTGGCGGCCGAGGTGGGTTTGAGGTCAGGCAGCGCCTACCACCTCTGGTTCCCGGTCTATGATCCCGAATTCGCCCGCTATTCCCCCGGCGCCCTGATGACCCTGGAGACCCTGAGGGCGGCCCCTGACCAGGGCATCGCCACCGTCGATTTCGGACCCGCCGGAGAGGACTACAAGCGCGACTTCGCCGAGCCCGGCCAGTCGGTCTTCGAGGGGGACGTCACGGCCGGCGGATGGGTGGAGACCGCGCGCGCGGCCGCCAACCTCGCCCTGGCGCATGCGCCCGTCCTTCGCGAAAGCGTGAGCCGCGCCAGCCGGCGGCTGGACCGACGCTGGGACCGGATCACCGCCTGCGAACCGCGGCTGGACGGACGCGCCATCGCCGCGTCCCAGACGCTGGGCGACCTGGGCCGGCGTCATCCCAGGACCTCGATCGGCCTCGGGGTAGGGCTAGGTCTTGGCCTGATTGGGCTGGTGGCGGACTAGGTCGCCATCCGGCAAGCTCAACTGTCCCGCAGACCTAGCTGGGGATCGGCGCGCCAGATTCGGGTTCGCCGGTGGACGGATTGGTCAGGGTCTTGTCGTTGCGGCTGGAATCCTTGGCGCCGGAGGGCTCGGTGGCGGGCCGGGGCGGGGAGGTGGGCTTCATGTCCTCGTCGCGGTTCCTGGCGGCGTTGGGGTCGACGTCTGGCATGGGATTTCCTGAGAGTGGCTGCCTCGACGAAACGCGGGCCTGCCCTGCTTCGATCCACGCCTGCGACTATTGCTTGGGAAGACGGCCACTGCTAAACGACCCGGCTCTAGCGATGAGCACGCGCCGGGAGCCTTTCCGGCGCGCTATTCATTGTCCGGAGGCTGCCCTTGCCAGGGGGTGGTTCGTAGGAGTGTAGCTCAGCTGGTAGAGCATCGGTCTCCAAAACCGAGGGTCGTGGGTTCGAGTCCCTCCGCTCCTGCCAACCTATATGTGTATGCCCAAGGGCGCGGAGGTCCGCCGCCCATATGATTAGAGAGTGTCGAGCGCCTAGATGGCCAGGAAACCGGGTTCCACGCCGCAAGCGATGAAGAACCGCGCCGCCAAGACGGCGGCGGCGATCGCGCCTGCCTCGGCCCTGGCGCAGGCCGCGCCGAAGAAGAAGACCAGCCCTGGCCAATTCTTCCGGGAAGTCCGCGCCGAGGGGCGCAAGATCACCTGGACCACCCGCAAGGAGACCTGGATCACCTCGGTGATGGTCGGGATCATGGTGGTGCTCGCCGCGATCTTCTTCTCTCTGGTGGACGGGGCCCTGACCCTCGCCATGGCCTTCCTCCTCAAGCTCGCGAACGCGGGATAGTCGAAATGAACGCTGAAACCCCCGAAGTCGCCGTCGCCGCCAATCCCCACCATAAGTGGTACATTGTGCACGCCTATTCGAATTTCGAAGGCAAGGTGAAGGACTCGATTCTTGAACAGGCCAAGTCCCAGGGCCTGGCGGAGAATTTCTCCGAAGTCCTGGTCCCCACCGAAGCCGCCACCGAAATCCGCCGCGGCCGTAAGATCGACGTCCAGCGCAAGTTCTTCCCGGGCTACGTCCTGGTGAAGATGGAGCTGACCGACGAAGCCTACCACCTGATCAAGAACACCCCGAAGGTCACCGGATTCCTGGGCAGCCAGAACAAGCCGATGCCCGTCTCGGAAAAGGAAGTCGCCCGGATCATCGGCGCCATCGAAGAAGGCGTCGAGCGGCCCAAACCCACGATCCAGTTCGAAATCGGGGAACAGGTCCGCGTCACCGACGGCCCGTTCGCCAGCTTCAACGGCTCGGTCGAGCAGGTTGACGAGGAACGCTCTCGCCTGCGCGTGACGGTGTCCATCTTCGGACGGGCCACGCCGGTCGAGCTCGAGTACAGCCAGGTCGAAAAGACGACCTGACTGGCGCCGTCGCTCTCCGCATTCGCGGGGAGGGGCTTTTAAAACCGTGGGAGGCCCAGCCAGGGCCGAACCACGGCTCAACAGACCGGACGTCCGGTCAAAGAGGAGAACATGGCCAAGAAAATTCTGGGCTATATCAAGCTGCAGGTGCCCGCGGGCTCCGCAACGCCTTCGCCGCCCATCGGGCCGGCGCTGGGTCAGCGCGGCGTCAACATCATGGGCTTCTGCAAGGAGTTCAACGCCCGCACCGAGAAGGAAGTCAAAGGCACGCCCCTGCCGACGGTGATCACCGTCTATCAGGACAAGTCCTTCACCTTCATCACCAAGACTCCGCCCGCGACCCACTTCATCAAGGAAGCGCTCGGCCTGAAGTCCGGCTCCAAGGCGCCTGGCCGTGACACGGCCGGCTCGATCAGCCGCGCCCAGCTTCGCGACATCGCCGAGAAGAAGATGAAGGACCTCAACGCCAATGACGTTGAGTCCGCCGCCAAGATCATCGAGGGCTCCGCCCGCTCGATGGGTCTTTCGATCGTGGAGGCCTAAGACATGGCTAAGCAAGCCAAGCGCATTCAGGCCTGGACCGGCGACCGTCTCGCCAACCACGCCGTCACCGACGCCGTCAAACTGGTGAAGGCCAACGCCACCGCCAAGTTCGACGAAAGCATCGAGATCGCCGTCAACTTGGGCGTCGACCCGCGCCACGCCGACCAACAGGTCCGCGGCGTGGTCAACCTGCCCTCCGGCAC
>NZ_JANPJP010000225.1:0-6000 GCF_031425575.1 Phenylobacterium sp. | reverse complement strand
GAACAGGGTCCGACTCCGCGCCGGCGACGTCATCGTCCTGCAGGGGGGCGAGCGCAGCCTGCCGGTCGCGCTGACGGCCCTGGGCCTGCTGCCGCTGGCCGAGCGGGAGGTGCGGCTGGGCGGCATCCGTCATGCCCTGGCGCCGGCGGTTATCCTGGCCGCCGCCATGATCCTGGTGGCCTTCCAGGTGCTCCCGGTGGCCATCGCTTTCTTTGGCGCCGCCGTGGTGATGATCGCCATCGGCTCGATCCGCATGCGTGAGGCCTATTCGGCCCTTGACGGCCCGGTCCTGGTGCTGATCGCCGCCCTGATACCGGTGTCGGAAGCCATCCAGACCACCGGGGGCGCCGACCTGATCGGCGGCTGGCTGTCCATGGCCTTCCAGGGACAGGCCCCCATGCTGGCGCTCGCCGCCATCATGGCGGTGGCCATGGCCGCCACGCCCTTCCTGAACAACGCCGCCACCGTGCTGATTGTCGCCCCGGTGGGCGCGGCCCTGGCCCTGAAGCTGGGCCTGAGCCCCGACCCGTTCCTGATGGCCGTCGCCGTAGGGGCGGCCTGCGATTTCCTCACCCCCATCGGTCACCAGTGCAACACCCTGGTGATGGGCCCGGGCGGTTACAAGTTCAGCGACTATCCCCGGTTGGGGGCGCCGCTGACCCTGCTGGTCCTGGCGGTGGGGACGCCGCTGATCGCCCTGGTCTGGCCCCTGGTCCGAGGTTAGCCCCAGATCAGGATCCACAGGCCGATGGCGGCGAAGGAGGCCGCCGCGGCGATGCGGATCGCCTTGAGCGGCAGCCTGGTGGCCGCCACGTCGCCAAGGAACACCGCCGGGGTGTTGGCCAGCATCATGCCCAGGGTGGTGCCGGCCGCCACCAGGGCCACCTCATGGAACCGCGCGCCAAGCGCGACGGTGGCCACCTGGGTCTTGTCCCCCATCTCAACGAAGAAGAAGGCCACCAGGGTGGTCCAGAAGATCGAGGCGTCGGCCCGGTCGCGCGGCGCGTCCTTGTCCTCGAACTTGTCGGGGATCAGCGCCCAGCCGGCGAAGGCGATGAAGGCCAGGCCCAGAACCCACTTCATCCACGGGCCGTCGAAGAAGGCGCCGGCCACCGAGCCGACGGCGGCCGCCAGGGCGTGGTTGCCGATGGTGGCCACCAGGATTCCCAGCAGGATAGGGGCGGGCTTGCGGAATCGCGCGGCCAGCAGGATGGCCAGCAGCTGGGTCTTGTCGCCGATTTCGGCGATGGCCACGAGGCCGGTCGAAACGAGGAAGGCTTCCATGGAACAGACGTCCGGCGGGGTCAGGCAAAACCAATGGCTTTCCGCGCCGCCGACCCCGCAAAAGATCAGCGCACGAAAGCCAAAGGTCTCGCCAAGCTCAATCGCCGGACGCGCCATGCTCGGGGCGGGAAAACCCTCTGCAAGTCTGTTGACGCGTCCCCTGCTGGAACCGCAGGCGGCTACTCCCCAGTGACGGCGTGGGGATAGGTCGCAGGGCGTCTGGGCGCAAGTCGAAAACGGCGCGCACGTTGGGCGAGGTCATTTGTCACACTGTCGTGAGCAATCGTCCCCAGGCGCCTCGGAAAGCCTTGCCCATCAATCACCGGAGGGCGACGTTAAGACCTCGTTAACGAAAAAGCCTGGGGACGCGTCCATTCCCCCCGTTGACGAGTCATTAGCATCAGCCCCCATATGCTGCGTGTCTGGGGCAGGCGACCACTAGATGTAGGGCTTGCCGTGTTGGGGCGGTTCTAAGGCCGAAGCGCCTGATAGTTATGGATTTTGGAACATGAGCAGCAGTGAAGCGGTTTTGCGGACGGTCTCGGAAGCCAGCACGGTGGCCCCGGAGCGGGCCGATCGACCGCAGCTGCAGCTGGTCCGCAAGGTGGAGGTGGACCGCTCGCGCGACGCCCTGCTGACCGACTTCGGCAAGACCACCCTGGAAGACCGCTACCTGCTGCAGGGCGAGTCCTACCAGGACATGTTCGCCCGGGTCGCCACGGCCTATGCCGACGACGCCGACCACGCCCAGCGGGTCTATGACTACATTTCGAACCTCTGGTTCATGCCTTCCACCCCCGTGCTCTCCAACGGCGGCGCCGATCGCGGCCTGCCGATCTCCTGCTTCCTCAACGCCGTCGGCGATTCGCTGGAAGGCATCCAGGGCGTCTGGAACGAGAACGTGGCCCTGGCCTCAAACGGGGGCGGCATCGGCACCTATTGGGGGGGCGTCCGCTCCATCGGCGAGAAGGTGAAGGGCGCGGGCCAGACCAGCGGCATCATCCCCTTCATCCGCGTGATGGACAGCCTCACCCTGGCCATCAGCCAGGGCTCCCTGCGCCGTGGCTCGGCGGCCGTCTATCTGGATATCCACCACCCGGAGATCGAGGAGTTCCTGGAGATCCGGAAGCCCTCGGGCGACTTCAACCGCAAGTCCCTGAACCTGCACCACGGCATCTCCATCAGCGACGCCTTCATGGAAGCCGTCCGCGACGGCGAGCTGTTTGGCCTGCGTTCGCCCAAGACGGGCGAGGTGGTTAAGGAGGTCGACGCCCGCAGCCTGTGGCAGAAGATTCTGGAGATCCGCCTGCAGACCGGCGAGCCCTATCTGATCTTCGCCGACACCGTGAACCGCTCCATGCCCCAGCATCAACGCGACCTGGGCCTGAAGGTCCGGCAGTCGAACCTGTGCTCGGAGATCATGCTGCACACCGGCCCGGACCACCTGGGCGCCGAACGCACCGCGGTCTGCTGCCTCTCCTCGGTCAACGCCGAGAAGTTCCTCGAATGGCGCGACCATCCGACGTTCATCGAAGACATCATGCGCTTCCTGGACAACGTCCTGCAGGACTTCATCAATCGCGCCCCGCCGGAGATGAAGAACGCCGTCTACGCCGCCATCCGCGAGCGGTCGGTGGGTCTGGGCCTGATGGGCTTCCACACCCTGCTCCAGGCCCAGAATGTGCCTTTCGAGAGCGCGCTCGCCAAGTCCTGGAACATGCGCCTTTTCAAGCACCTGCGCCGCCAGTGCGACGCGGCGTCCCGCACCCTGGCCGCCGAGCGCGGTCCCTGCCCGGACGCGGCCGACATGGGAGTCATGGAACGCTTCAGCCACAAGCTAGCCATCGCGCCGACCGCTTCGATCTCCATCATATGCGGCGGCACCAGCGCCGGAATCGAGCCGATCCCCGCCAATATCTACAGCCACAAGACCCTGTCGGGCACGTTTGCGGTGAAGAACCCCTATCTGGAGCGCCTGCTCGAGGAAAAGGGCCAGAACACCGCGGCGACCTGGGACTCCATCCTGGAGAACGAGGGCTCGGTCCAGCACCTGGACTTCCTCAGCCAGGACGACAAGGACGTCTACAAGACCGCCTTCGAACTGGATCAGCGCTGGGTGGTGGAGCTGGCCGCCGACCGGACGCCCGACATCTGCCAATCCCAGTCGGTGAACATCTTCCTGGCAGGCGACGTGGATAAGTGGGACCTGCACATGCTGCACTGGCAGGCCTGGGAGCGGGGCTGCAAGTCGCTCTACTACCTGCGCTCCAAGTCGGTGCAGCGGGCGGCCCACGCCGGCGGCGAGGGCGTGGTGATGATCGACCAGGGACCCTCGGAAAAGACCGACTACGACGAGTGCCTCGCCTGCCAGTAGAACCCTGGCGCCAAACTCGAGTAGCTGCGCTATCGTTAAGGAACTAACGGCAGCACATCTGGGGTGGGTATGCGGTTTCTGGCGGTTACGGCGGTGACGATCGGGTGCGCGGCGACCACCGCCGCGCTCGGCGCCGCCGTACTGCCAGCGCCGCAGGTGGAAACCTCTCCCGGGGACCAAGTCTTCCGGGAGAACTGGCAGGACCTCCGGTCCGCCGTCTTCGCCAGCACCGCGGCTGCCGCCGCCGATTTCAGCCAACAGACTCTAGCCCCCGCGACGGTGGACCGCCCTATTGTGGCGGCCGGGCTTGAACCGGCCTTTAGTCAACCCGCCTACACGGGCACGGCCCTGGACCGCACCAACCCCCTGACAGCCGAAACCTATGTCCCCGGCGAGGGGGTCGCCCGCTGGAAGGTCAGCGAGGTGGCCTTCGCCCGCCCCGCCCTGGGCGCGGTCGACGCCCTGCGCGTCTCGGTCGGCCAGATCGCGCGCACGCCAGGCGCGCTACCGCCCAGGCCAGGCCAGGCGGTCGCCGCCGATACCGACGCCTATGCGGTCAGCTACACGCGGGGTTGGCCCAATCTCTGGGCGGCAGACGCCGGCGCGTTCGACCTGGACTTCACGCCCCACGCGGGGGTGGGGATCTCCAACGCCGGCGGTGAGGCCGAGGCCGGCGCCGTGGTGCGCCTGCGCAGGAAGGCCGAAGGCTGGGCCAACAGCCTGGGCGTCCGCGACGGCGCCCGGTTCGGCGATGAGGGCCGCTGGTACCTGTTCGCCGCCGCCAGCGGTCGGGCGGTAGGCCTGAACGTCCAGCGCACCAATGGAGATTGGGGCGCCCAAGGCCTTTCCACCGACACCTCCAGCGCCCTGATCAACGACATCCAGACAGGGGTTGGCTGGCGCAAGGGGTCCGTCCAGGCGTCCCTGGCCTGGATGCGGCGCAAGGTGAAGGCGGCTCACACACTGATGGGGTGGGACCACCGCGACGACTCGATGGTCGCGGTCACCGTGTCCATCAAGCCGAGGCGCTGATTTTGAAGGGACAAGCGCGATCTACGGGGGTGCGACGGTTAAGCATGGGAACCGAATTTCCCGTTGCGCTCTTCTCCAGTCGTGGAAGGATGTCGGCGGGCCGCACGCTTGGCGACGTGGCAAGGGGAGAAGACCTCATGAGGTCGATGGCTGGGCTGGCCACCGTCTTCGGGATTTGCGGGATGGGTTCGACGAGCGCCTTCGCGCAGTCGACGCCTCTCACCCTCGATTCAGGCGCCGCGCAATTGATGAACGCGGCCTTCCACTCCAGAACCTTCGCCCCGCACGACGACAGCAGCGATCCCATCGCCAATCTCCTCGATCGCGAGACCTACGCCCTGGCCGGCCCTGTGCGCTGGGACAACAGCCAGATCACCCTGGCCGACAACGGCGTGGCGGTGGATTCCCTGAGGCTCTCGGTGGGCGGCGCGGTGCACGCGCCCGGCGGCCTGCCGATCAATGTCGATCACGCGCAATTCCAGGCCCAGGCCTATGAGATCGCTGTCACCCGCGACTGGCCCGACGCCGTCAGTTTCGCCACCGAGCGCTACGATGTCTCGGTGACCCCCCATGCGGGCCTTGGCATGTCCAGCGCCGGCGGCTCGGCCGAGGCCGGGGCCATGCTGACCCTCGGCCAGAAAGCCTCCGACGGCCTGAAGTCCCGCCTGGGCGCCATGGGCGTGCGCGACGGCGCCGCCTTCGGGAACGAGGGCCGCTGGTATCTGTTCGCCGCGGCAAGCGGGCGCGCGGTGGGCCTGAACATGCAGCGCAACAACGGTGACTGGAACGGCGCCGGCTGGTCTACCGATCCCTCCAGCGCCCTGATCGGCGACGCCCAACTCGGCGTCGGATGGCGGAAGGGCTCGATGCAGACCTCTTTCGGCTACATCCACCGCGAGGTGAAGGGCCAGCACATGGTGTGGGGCCAGGAGACCAAGGACGACTCGATGGTCGCCTTCTCACTCTCCATCAAGCCGCGCCACTAGAGCCTGTCCGTTTCAGATGGACTCATCTGAAACGGATAAACAGGCTCGTCCTCTTGTGTTTAGAGCGTGACGGGCGCCTGAACCGGTATCCACTTCAGGCTGTCACGCTCTAGGCCCCGACGTCAGCCCTCCCAGCCCTCGTGGAAGCCCATGCGGTCCTTCCACAGGGCATGGAGCCGTGGGTCGATATCCACCCGGCGCACCACCTCGCCCATCTTCGGCGCAACGTCGTAGAACCGGCTTCGCCGGGGTCGGAAGCGCGAGACCGCGGCGACGTAGAGGTCCAGCACGCTCAGCTCGTCCCCCAGGATGTAGCGTCCTGGC
>NZ_JANPJP010000224.1:0-3150 GCF_031425575.1 Phenylobacterium sp. | reverse complement strand
GCCCGACCGTGGCTGGCGCTGCATGCCGCGCTGGCGGGGGCGGCGCTGATGATCGGGCCGTTCCAGTTCCTGCCCTGGGTGCGGAACCGGCGCAGTCTTCACCGCACGTTGGGCAAGGCCTATGTGGCCAGCTGCCTGATCAGCGGCCTGGCCGGGTTCATCCTGTCGTTCGGCAGCACCGCTGGGCCCATCGCCGGCTTCGGGTTCGGGACCCTTGCGGTGGTGTGGATCGCCTGCACCGGCCAGGCCCTGCGCATGGCCCAGGCGCGCCGGTTTGAAGAACACCGCCAGTGGATGATCCGCTCCTTCGCCCTGACGTTCGGCGCGGTGACCCTGCGGCTCTATCTGCCCTTGTCGCAAGTGATGGGGATCGAATTCCTGGACGCCTATCGCGCCATCGCCTGGCTGGCCTGGGTTCCGAACCTGATGGTCGCAGAGCTCTATCTGCGCCGCGAGATGACAAGAGTCGGGGTCGCCGCCTGACGCCCCGCGTGCTGCTGACATAGGGCTGTCAGCACCGACGTGGTTATTGGCGCCCAGAGCAGGAGCCCCGCCATGTCTGACGAGATCGTTTTCTACACCAATCCCATGTCCCGCGGCCGCGTAGTCAGGTGGATGCTCGAGGAAGTGGGCCAGCCGTATGAAACCGTGCTGCTCGACTTTGCTGGACAGACCAAGACGCCGCAGTACCTGGCCATCAATCCCATGGGCAAGGTGCCCGCGATCACCCATGGGGGCACGGTGGTCACCGAGTGCGGCGCGATCTGCGCCTACCTTGCCGACGCCTTTCCGCAGGCGGGCCTGGCTCCGCCGTCAGGCAGCCGCCTGCGCGGCGCATACTATCGCTGGCTGTTCTTTTCGGCCGGTCCTATCGAACAGGCCATCTCGATGTTCGCCCTGCAGGTCGAGGTTCCGACGGAACGCCAGATCATGGTCGGCTACGGCACCATGCAGGCGGTCCTCGACGCTATCGAGGGCGCCGTGAACGACCGGGAGTTCCTGGTCGGCGACAGCTTCACTGCGGCCGACCTCTACGTCGGCGCGCATCTCGGCTGGGGGATGAGCTTCGACGCCATTGAGAAACGCCCCGTGTTCGAGGCCTATGTGGCGCGGCTGCGCGCCCGTTCGGCCGCGATCCGCGCCGCAGCGATCGACGACGCGCTCATGCCGGCGCCGCCTGCGCCGGCTGGATGAGGTCCCATTTCGTCCCGCACAGGTCTTCGAACACCGCCACTGAACCATAGGGCTCATGGCGCGGGGCTTCCAGGAACCTGACGCCTGCGGTCGTCAACCGGCGATGGTCGCGGGCGAAGTCATCGGTTTCCAGAAACAGGAACACGCGCCCGCCCGACTGGTCGCCGACGCGCGCGGCCTGTTCGCCGACCGCTCGGGCCAGCAGCAAGGCGGCGTCTGAACCGGGCGGCCGGACCACGACCCACCGCTTGCCGTCACCCTGATCGGTGTCCGCCACAAGGTCGAAGCCGACCTTGTGAACGTAGAACGCGATAGCATCGTCGTAGTCACGGACGAGGAGGGCGGTCAGAGCGAGCTTCAATGCGCCCTGGCGCCCTGCGCCGCCTCGTCGGCCAACCGTCCATGCAACTCGCTCATGTGATCGAAGTCGGCTTCGAAGGCGCCCAGGCCTTGGGTCAGGCCGCGAAGTTCCGCGATCAGGTCCTGGCGTTCGCTCTGGGGCAGGTAGGCCTCGATCCGTTCCCAGCCACGCCAGTCCTCGCGGGGGCTCAAGCCCAGGATCTGGCCGCGCCGGGCAGTGAGCGCGGACGTGACGTTCGAGGCGCTGGGCGATGGCGAGTAGACTGTCAGCTTCTCGATGGGCTCCAGCAACACGGAGCCGGTGACCTTCATCGCCTCTTCAATGGCGAGGCGCCCGGCCATGCGGAAGGCCATTTCCGAGGAGTCGACGCTGTGGGTCATGCCGTCGGTCAGGGTGACTTCCAGGTCGGTGACCGCAAATCCGAGCGGCCCCCTTGCCAGGCCGTCGCGAACCCCCTGCTCCACCGCCGGGATCCACTGTTTGGGCACCGCGCCGCCGACGACCCTGGACTGGAACACGATGCCGGAGCCGCGGGGAAGGGGGCGAACCTCGATCGACACGTCGGCGAACTGGCCATGGCCGCCGGACTGCTTCTTGTGCCTGGCCCGCTGGCTGGCCGCCTTGCCCAGCGTCTCGCGGTAAGGCGTGCGGGGCAGGACGGTGGCGATCTCGACGCCGGACCGGCGCTTCAAGCGCTCCAGCGCCAGGCGCACATGGCCTTCGCCCTGACCGGCCAACAGGATCTGGTGCTGTTCAGCGTCATGGGTCAGCGACAGACCAGGGTCCTCATCGACCAGCTTGGTAAGCGCGCCGGAGAGGCGGACATCGTCGGTGCGGTTCCTGGCCATCAGGGCCACGGCGAAAAGCGGACGCCGGCCCTGGGGCGCCGCCTTCGCGGTCTGGGGCTTGCCGGTGGTCGACAGGATCTGCCCGGCGCCGGCCTGTTCGACCTTGCCGATGGCGCAGATGTCTCCCACCGCCGCCTTAGCGACCTTTTTCAGTGTCCCGCCCTGGACTTGCGAGAGACCGCCCGCCCGGCTCTTGCCGCCGTCGGCCAAGACGACGTCAGCGCCGTCGGTCAACGGCGCGCCAAACACCCGGGCATAGGCCAGTTTGCCTGACTGGCCGGCGTAGGCTGCCTTCAGCACATAGGCGCCGCGATCAATGCCCAGACGCACCGCGGCCTTGGCCGCCGGGGGCGTCTCATGGCGGAGCGCCTTCAACAGCCGGCGGACGCCAAACCCGTTCAACGCCGAACCAAAGAAGACGGGGGTGATCAGGCCGTCGGCCATCTCGCGAACCAGATCGGCGAACACCGCGTCGCGGCTTGGGATGACGTCGGACAGAAGTTGTTCCAGGAGATCGTCGTCGAAGTCGGCGATCTGTTCCAGCATGTGGAAGCGGGCGTCGGCCTCCTCGGCCTGGAGATCGCCGGGGATATCCACCTGCTCCGAGGCCTTGCCGGGCCGGTAGACGAAGCAGCGCTCCAGCGCCAGGTCGATGTAGCCGCTGACCTTGTCGCCGCTCCACGTGGGGATCTGGCGGGCGACGAGGGGGGCCGAGGAGACGGGCGCGAGGGCTTCCAGCAGCTCCTG
>NZ_JANPJP010000223.1:0-2321 GCF_031425575.1 Phenylobacterium sp. | reverse complement strand
CTGGCCGAGATGATGACCTCGGCCCAGGACCTGGACGGCCTGGTCAACGGGCTCCTCGACTATGGCGACCGGGCGCGCGCCGCCGACGCCGCCCCGCCAGGCGCCGTCGCGCCCTCCGATGCGCCGCCTCTCCGCGTGCTGGCCGCCGATGACAATCCCACCAACCGCAAGGTGGTGGAGCTGATGCTGGGCGCCGCAGGGGCCGAGGTGATCAGCGTCGAGAACGGTCAGGAGGCCGTGGACGCCTGGCGCGCCGGGAGCTTCGACGTGGTGCTCATGGACCTGCGCATGCCCGTCATGGACGGGCTGGAAGCCATCCGCGCCATCCGCCGGGCCGAGGGCGCCGGCCTGCCGCGGGCGCCCATCATCGTCATCAGCGCCAACACCTCGACGACCGACGTGGAGGCCTCGGCCGCGGCGGGGGCGGACCGCCACATCGGCAAGCCATTGCGGGCCGAGGAGTTGTTCGAGGCGATATCAGGGGTGTTGGACTAGGGCCGCGCGGGGCGCGCGCGCGCCAACCCCAAAATTCAGCGCCTCAGCCGCCGTCCGCATCCACCACGATGGCGACGGTTTTCCCGCGCGACTGCGGGTCCCATCCCGCCGCGATGGCCGAGGCGATGGCCTTGGCCACCAGTTCCGGCGCGATCAACGAGGCCTGCGGTTGCGGGGCGCCGTGCCGGGGCGGTGGGCCCGGCGGAAATTCCAGCATGGCCTCGCGCTGGCCGTCCCTGTGGCGCACCGCCACCACCTTGCCGCGCCATTCCGCGGCGGGGCCAGACCACTGAGGCCGGCGGTGGAACCGCCAGACATAGGTCTCCCCGTCGACGTCGATCTCAAACTCGGAAGGTTGCTTGGTGCGGGGCATGCCGGGAGTTAGCCCGCCCGGCGCGCCCAGGCCACCCTGTTCGAACCGGCGAAGGGCGCCAGGCTGACGGCCACCTCTGCGTGGACACGCTTAGGCTCCTACCCCCGCGTGCTTGCCCACCACCCGCTCTATCGACGCCGGATAGGTCTCCAGCAACGCCGTCGGCCGGATCGGGCGGGGGCTGAAGTTCCCGCCACAGTTGGGACAGGCGCCGCCGAGCCGGTTGTCCACACAGTCCGCGCAGAAGGTGCATTCGAAGGTGCAGATGCGGGCGGCCATGCTGTCGGCAGGCAGGTCGCGGTCACAGCATTCGCAATTGGGACGAAGGGCGAGCATCGAGGTCTCCTGATTTGTGGCGTCATGCTGCCAGCTGCACCGCGCGGCGGAAATGACAAGTTTCCCTCGTTTTCCGCCAGACCCGCTGAACCTGATCTGGAGGATCAGATTGACCCGTGGGGCGGGACTGACTACCTACGCGCCCGTTTACCCGGCGCACATGCTATGAGCCGGGGACGCCCACCCCTTGCGACAAGATGATGGAAACCCGGAACATGAGCGAGCTGCTGCCTGGCGTCACCGGAGTTCTCGTCCTCGCCGATGGGACTGTCTTCCAAGGTATCGGGGTCGGCGCGACCGGCGACGTGGTGGGCGAGGTCTGCTTCAACACCGCCATGACCGGCTACCAGGAGATCCTGACGGACCCCTCCTACATGGCCCAGATCGTGGCCTTCACCTTCCCGCACATGGGTAATGTTGGGACCAACGTCGAAGACATCGAGCAGATGTCTGGCAGCGCTGAGACGGCGGCGCGCGGCGCGATCTTCCGCGACGTGCCGACGGCCCCGGCCAACTGGCGCGCCGACAGCGACCTGGACGGCTGGATGAAGCGGCGCGGCGTCGTCGGTCTGGCCGGCATCGACACCCGGGCCCTCACCCTGGCCATCCGCGAGAAGGGCATGCCCAACGGCGTTATCGCCCATGCGCCTGACGGCAGGTTCGACCTCGACGCCCTGCGGGCCAAGGCTCGTGAATGGGGCGGCATCGAGGGCCTGGACCTGGCCAAGGACGCCTCCTGCCTGCAGCCCTTCGTCTATGAGGAGGGCCTCTACTCCTGGCCCGAGGGCTATGCGGTGCCTTCGGAGACGCCGAAGTACGATGTCGTGGTCATGGACTACGGTGTGAAGCGCAACATCCTGCGCTCGCTGGTCTCCATCGGCGCCCGGGTCACCGTGGTGCCCGCCTCCACCACCGCCGAGGAGGTGCTGGCCCGCAAGCCGGACGGCGTCCTGCTCTCCAACGGCCCCGGCGACCCCGCGGCCACTGGCGTCTACGCCGTGCCGGAGATTCGCAAGCTGGTGGACAGCGGCACCCCGGTGTTCGGCATCTGCCTGGGCCACCAGATGATGGCGCTCGCCCTCGGCGCCCAGACCGTGAAGATGGAACAGGGCCACCA
>NZ_JANPJP010000222.1:0-2663 GCF_031425575.1 Phenylobacterium sp. | reverse complement strand
CTGGACCCGGAAGAGATCCGCCGGCTGCTGGTGGAACAGGTCACCGGCCGCGTCCGGTGGCGCGAGAGCATGATCTGGCTGGTGGAGGAGGGCGGGGTGACCCGCTTCGCCGAGGCCGGGTCGGGCAAGGTCCTGTCCGGCATGGCCAAGCGCATCGCGCCGGACGCCGAGGCCACACCGCTGAATACGCCTGCCGACCTTGAAGCCTTCGCGAGCAGCCTCTGATGTTCGACCTGACTGGAAAGACCGCCCTGGTCACCGGCGCCACCGGCGGCATCGGCGCCCATATCGCCCGGGCCCTGCACGCCCAGGGCGCGCACGTGGTGCTGTCGGGGACCCGCGAGCCGGTCCTGGCCGAGCTGGCCAAGGCGCTGGGCGAGCGCACCTCCATCGCCCCGGCCAACCTGGCCGACGCCGAATCAGTGGACGGCCTGATCGCCAAGGCCGAGGCGGCCGCCGGCGCGCCGCTCGACATCCTGGTGGCCAACGCCGGCATCACCAAGGACGGGCTGCTGATGCGCATGAAGGACGAGGACTGGGAGTCCGTCCTGAAGGTGAACCTGGAGAGCTATTTCCGACTCAGTCGGGCGGCGATGCGCGGGATGATGAAGCGCCGGGCGGGCCGGATCATCGGCATCACCTCGGTGGTGGGGGTGATGGGCAATCCCGGCCAGGCCAATTACGCGGCCTCCAAGGCCGGCATGATCGGGTTTTCCAAGGCCCTGGCCCAGGAGGTCGCGACCCGTGGGATCACGGTCAATTGCGTGGCGCCGGGCTTCATCGAGAGCCCCATGACCGACGCCCTGAACGAGGCGCAGAAGAGCCAGATCCTCGCGACAATTCCCGCTGGCCGTCTGGGTTTGGGGAGCGACGTGGCCGCGGCGTGCGTTTATCTGGCCAGCGATGAAGCCGCCTACATGACGGGGCAGACCCTGCATGTGAACGGCGGCATGGCGATGATCTAACCTGTTGGCCTCCGCCAACTGAACATGCTACGGCCACGCCCGAAGCGGTTGGGCCAAGGCCGAAATCGAAGCTCCGTAGCGGTTGACAACATGTCGGCGGTCACGGATGGATCAAGTGACTAATTGAGGAACTAAACCTGATGTCCGACATCCTCGAGCGCGTGCGTAAGATCGTCATCGAACACCTCGACGCCGATCCGGAGAAGGTCACCGAGAAGGCGAGCTTCATCGACGATCTGGGCGCCGACAGCCTCGACAACGTCGAACTGGTGATGGCCTTCGAAGAAGAATTCGATATCGAGATCCCCGACGACGCGGCGGAGCACATCCAGACCGTCGGCGACGCGGTGAAGTTCATCGGAGAGCGTCTGGGCGCCTAAGGCCCAGAGTTCGTTCAAGATTTGACCGCCGCGATGCTCATATGAGCCGCGGCGGTCTGCGTTTTGGAGCCCCGCTATGCGTCGAGTCGTGGTCACCGGCATCGGTCTGCTGACCCCCTTGGGGCAGGGGACCGAACATTCCTGGCAAGCGCTCCTGGCCGGCAAGTCCGGTGCGGGTCGGGTGACGACCTTCGATCCGACCGACTATGGCTGTCAGGTGGCCTTCGAGGTCCCGCGCGTTGACGGGCGTGGCGGCGGCGGCCCTGACGTGCCGGGCTCCTTCGATCCCGACCAGACCATGAGCACCCGCGACCAGCGCCGGGTGGACGACTTCATCCTATACGCCATGGCCGCGGCCGACGAGGCGGTGAAGGATTCCGGCTGGGTTCCGGAGACCGAGGAAGACAAGCAGCGCACCGGGGTCATCATCGGCTCGGGGATCGGCGGCCTGGCCACGATCGAGAAGAACGCCATCGAGCTGCACGAGAAGGGGCCGCGCCGCATCGGCCCGTTCTTCATCCCCTCAGCCCTGATCAACCTGGCCTCGGGCCAGGTCTCCATCCGCTACGGCTTCAAGGGCCCCAACCACTCGGTGGTGACGGCCTGCGCCACCGGCGCCCACGCCATCGGCGACGGCGCCCGGCTGATCAAGTACGGCGACGCCGACATCATGATCGCCGGCGGAGCCGAGGCCGCCATCTGCCCGGTGGGCATGGCCGGCTTCATCGCCGCGCGCGCCATGTCGACCAACTTCAACGACGACCCCACCAAGGCCAGCCGCCCCTATGACAAGGACCGCGACGGCTTCGTCATGGGCGAGGGCGCCGGTGTTGTCGTCCTCGAGGAATACGAGCACGCCAAGGCCCGCGGCGCGAAGATCTACGCCGAGGTCGTGGGCTACGGCCTGGCCGGCGACGCCTTCCACATCACCTCGCCGGCCGAGGACGGCGACGGCGGCTTCCGCGCCATGCAGATGGCCCTGAAGGACGCCGGAATCAGCCCGAGCGACATCGACTACGTCAACGCCCACGGCACCTCGACCCCCATGGGCGACGAGATCGAGCTGGGGGCGGTCACCCGGCTGATGGGCGACCACGCCAAGGACATCTCCATGTCGTCGACCAAGTCGGCCACCGGCCACCTGCTGGGCGCCGCGGGCGCCATCGAGGCGGCCTTCGCCTGCCTGGCCATCCGCGACCAGATCGCGCCGCCGACCCTGAACCTGGACAATCCGTCGGTTGAGACGGTCATCGACCTGATCCCGCACAAGGCGAAACCGATGGCGATCGAGTACGCCCTGTCCAACAGCTTCGGCTTC
>NZ_JANPJP010000221.1:0-5135 GCF_031425575.1 Phenylobacterium sp. | reverse complement strand
CGCAGCGCCTTCGAGGGCTTTGGCATGCCGCGCGCCACGGCGATCTTCCAACCGACCTTCCAGGGCGAAGGCATAATCCGATCCGACGACATCCTTCTTGATCCTCGCTATGGCCATAACGAGCCTCACCGCGGCATACCTGAGGGCCACATGCCGGTGAGGAGCTATCTTGCCGTGCCTGTGGTCTCCCGCTCCGGCTCTGTAATTGGAGGACTCTTCTTTGGTCACGCTCAACCCGCGCGGTTCAATGAACGCCATGAGGGGTTGATGAGTGGGATCGCCGCGCAGGCGGCGATCGCGATGGACAACGCCGCTCTGTACCAGGCCGCCCAGCGCGATCTGGCCGAACGTCGGCGCGCCCAGGAGGCGTTGCGTCATCTGAATGAGACTCTGGAGCAGCGGGTCGCCGAAGAGGTCGCCGAACGCAACCAGGCCGAGGAAGCCCTAAGGCAAAGCCAGAAAATGGAAGCCGTCGGCCAGCTTACCGGCGGGATCGCACACGACTTCAACAACATGCTGGCGGTTGTGATTGGATCGCTCGACCTCCTGGGCCGGCGGATCGGGGCTGAGGACGCCCGAGCGCGGCGCTACGTCGACGCCGCGGCCGATGGGGCGCGGCGTGCCGCCCTTCTGACCCAGCGGCTCCTCGCGTTCTCACGTCAGCAGCCTCTCAAGCCAGAACCCGTCAACCTGAACAAGCTCGTGGCGGGCATGTCAGACCTTCTGCACCATTCCCTCGGCGGAGATGTTCGGGTGGAGACTGTGTTGGCAGCCGGGCTTTGGCCGACCCACGTCGACCCCAACCAGCTTGAGAATGTCGTTCTAAATCTCGCCCTGAACGCGCGGGACGCCATGCCAGGGGGCGGCCGCATAACCATCGAAACCGCCAACGCCCATCTCGATGGCAGGTACGTGAAGGCCCATCTCGGCGTCCCCGCAGGACAGTACGTTCTGGTCGCCGTGAGCGACACGGGATCAGGCATGCCGCCGGAGGTGATCGCCCGGGCTTTCGATCCATTCTTCACGACAAAGGATGTCGGCAAAGGCACCGGCCTTGGGCTGAGCCAGGTGTACGGGTTCGTGAAGCAGTCCGGCGGGCACGTGAAAATCTACTCAGAGCCCGGTGAAGGCACGACCGTGAAGGTCTACCTTCCCCGGTTGATTGGACATGAAGGTGACGCCGGCGAAAAAGACCAGAACAGCCCCATACCGTACGGTGATCAGCAAGAGGTGGTGCTGGTCGTCGAGGACGAACCCGCGGTTCGTCAGTTTAGCGCCGACGCCTTAGGGGAGTTGGGATATCGAGTCATCACCGCAGACGGTGCGCCGGCGGCGCTTCGACTCCTAGATGCTCACCCAGAGATCGCCCTGCTCTTCACCGACGTCGTCATGCCTGACGTGAACGGGCGCGAGCTCGCCGACGAAGCCCGCCGACGCCGACCCAGCCTCAAGGTGCTCTTCACGACCGGCTACACCCGCAACGCCGTCGTCCACAACGGTGTGCTCGACCACGGGGTCGAGTTGCTTGGGAAGCCGTTCACGATCGAGGAGTTGGCCGCCAAGGTGCGGGAGGTGTTGGATAAGCCAGACGGCGAGGCCGGCGAATAGGTCGAGCTCAACGAGGCCCGCCTTCGACCGGCCACCGTCGAGAGCGACCCGGACATGTCCGGATATGCCGTTCGCCAACGATTAGGCGAACCGCCGCTCTCGACCCCGCAGGGGGCGAAGGAACCCTTTGTCTTTAGTGCACCGACACCGGCGCCAGTTCGTGGGCCAGGGCGGCGGCGACGGCGGAGTCCTTGTCGGTCATCACGGCCAGGCGTTCGCCGTCGGCGCGGTGGACCGCGTAGAGGGTCTGTTCCGGATCGAGCTTGAAGCCCTCGATCTGGGCGGCCGTGGTCGAGGCGAGGATTTCCGAGGCCTTGATCGGGCGCACATAGACGAGATCGGGACCGCCGAGGGCGGCGAAGGCTTCAGCTGTAAGATTGGGTGTCATCAGACCACCTCCTTGAAAAGGCAACGCGTACTACGACCGCTAGGTTCAGCCAGCCGTCTGGATGGGTATCTTCTTGATGAGCTTGTCGGGCTCGGGTCGGGCGAGATCGATGTGCAGCAGGCCGTGTTCCAGCAGGGCCTTCTCCACCTCCATGCCGTCGGCCAGGACGAAGGCGCGGATGAAGCCGCGGGCGGCGATGCCGCGGTGCAGATAGGCGTCCTCGGCCTTGCCCGCGTCGTCGCGCTTGCCGGCCACCACCAACTGGCGGTCCTCCAGGGTCACCTGCAGGGTGTCGGGGGTGAAGCCCGCCACCGCGAGCGTGATCCGCAGGCCGCCGTCCGCCCGCTCTTCGACATTGTAGGGCGGGTAGCTCTCGGCGGCCGCCTTGGCGGCGCGCTCGATGAGGCTGCGCGTGTGCTCGAACCCGAGCAGGAAGGGACTATCGAAGACGATCGGCCGGTTCATCAGAGTCCTCGCGAATTAAGCGACTCTCCGGCGCACCGCCCGAAATCGGCGCGGCGGCCGGATGACTCCTAAATGGTGAGGCCAAGCGGGGCTTTCAATGGCGGGGGCGGGAGGGCCGCGGCGGGAGAGCCCTGGACGCCGCCGTTACAGCATGTTTGAGGTTGCTGCCTTGGCGCGGTCTGCAGGACCTATTGGTTCCACGCTGGCGAACCCAAGCAGAGAGTACAGCACACATGGGGCGAATCCGGCGGCAGATGATCAGCCTCGCCGCGGCGGTGATGGCGCCGCTGCTGATCCTCGCGGGCTTGCAGTTCTATGAGGGCGTCAACACGCGGCGTCTGGATCTGGAGGCGTTGAGCCGGGGCCGCGCCGACGAGATCATGCGGCTGGTGGACGCTCAGGTCATGGCCGAGCTGAGGCTGGGCCGGGTGTTGTCCCTGGCTGACTCCATCAAGCGGGACGAGGTTTCGCGGGCGTATCGCCGCGCGGGCGAGTTCAAGGCGGCTGCGGGCAGCTGGCGCACGGTGCGGCTGTCCGATCCCCAGGCGGGGCTCGAACTGTTCGACCTGAGGCGGCCGGCGTCGGCCCCGCCCCGCCCCGCCGGCCCCGATGTCGCCGTCCTTGGCCGCAAGCCTTTCACCGTCCCGGTTGTCGGTGGGGTGGTGAGGGACGCCGCAGGCGGGTACGGAATCGCCCTGCACACGCCGATCCTGCGGGATGGACGGCTGCGGTACATCTTGACCGTGGAGCTTGATCCCCGCGCCATTCACAAGATCGCCGCGCCACGTTATCCCGCCGAAACCGTCGTGGCCGCGGTCGTGGACCGTTCCGGACGATTCATCTCCAGAAGCCTTCACTACGAGGCCACGGTGGGCCGCCCGGGATCGGCCCGACTGCGCCAAGCGGTGCTTCGAGGCGGCCAGGGGTTCTATGGTAATGTCACCCTGGAGGACGTTCCGACCTATACCGGCTACGTCACCTCGCCGCTCACCGGCTGGTCCACCCACGTGGCCGTGTCCTCCTCGCCCTTCGAGGCGGCCCGCTACTGGTCGATGGCGATCTGGGTCGTGGTGGTCCTGGGGTGCCTGGCCCTATCGGGCCTGATGATCGGGCTCACCCTGCGCGACATGGCCCAGGCGCGCCGCGTGGAAGAGGGCCAGCGCCAGGCGCAGAAGATGGAGGCCTTGGGCCATCTCACCGGCGGTATCGCCCATGATTTCAACAACCTGCTCACGGCGATCATCGGAAGTCTGGACCTGGTGCTTCGGCGCGCCTTGGCCGAAGACCCCAACCGCCGTTACCTCGAGGGCGCGCTGGACGCCGCCCAGCGCGGCGCGAAGCTGACGGCGCGCCTGCTAGCCTTCTCGCGCACGCAGAAGCTTGGGGTCGAGCCGGTGGATATCGCGGCGACCCTGGAGGGCATGTCGGAACTGCTGGATCAGTCCCTGGGCCCAGGCGTCGTCATTCGGGTGCAGGTGGCGCCGGAGGCGCGCTGGGTCAGCACCGACCGGAACCAGCTGGAACTGGCGCTGCTGAACCTGGCGGTCAACGCCCGCGACGCCATGCCGGAGGGCGGACAGCTGACCTTCACGGGCGCGCTGGTCGATCATCGCCGCGCGGGCAAGGCGACGCCTCATGTGGTCCTGGCCGTCAGCGATACGGGACAGGGCATGACCTCAGACGTCCTGCATCAGGCCTTCGATCCCTTCTTCACCACCAAGGCGGTGAGCAAGGGCACAGGTCTTGGGCTGGCCCAGGTCTACGCCTTCGCGCGCCAGTGCGGGGGCGAGGTCAAGATCCAGAGTGAATTGGGCAAGGGCACGCGGGTGGAGCTCATCCTGCCGGTGGCCTCCGAGGCCGCCTCCCGGCCCGCCCCCGAGCCCGAGACTGCGGCGGCCGAGCTCCCCCCCGCCCAGGGACGCCGCATCCTGGTGCTCGACGACGACGAGAGCGTCCGCCAGGTCCTGGTGGGGTCCCTGCGAGCCCGGGGCTATGTGGTCTTCCAGGCGGCGAACGGCGAGGATGCGCTCAACGCCCTGGCCGAAATCGACCCCGACCTGTTCGTGCTGGACTTCCTGATGCCCGGACTGAATGGCGCCGAGGTGGCGCGTCGGGCCCGACAGATGCGGCCCCACCAGAAGCTGCTGCTGGTCTCGGGACACCTGGACAGCGTCGCCCTCGAGGGGGCGGTCGCGGGCGTCTCGGTTCTGCAGAAGCCCTTTGATGGCCCGACCCTGGCGCTAAGGGTGGCGGAGGTGCTCAGGGGGAAGGCGCCGGATCGGTCCGGGCCAGTTCCTGACGATGGGACGACGTCGCCATGACCGCCAGCAACCGCCGCGTCGTGCTTTCCAGCGATCACTCCGCCATCGCGCTGCGCCAGGCCATCGCGGCCCATATCGGGGGCCAGGGCTGGGAGGTGGTGGATATCGGACCGACGACGCCGGAGAGCACCCCCTATCCCGAGCATGGCGCGGCGGCGGCGCGGCTTGTGGCCTCGGGGGACTGCCGGTTCGGGATCATCCTGTGCGGCACCGGCCAGGGGATCATGATGGCGGCCAACAAGGTCCGCGGCGTCCGCTGCGGGGTCTGCGCCGAGACCTTCTCGGCCCGCATGATCCGCCAGCACAATGACGCCAACATGCTGTCCATCGGCGCCCGCGTGGTGGGCGAGGGC
>NZ_JANPJP010000220.1:0-1645 GCF_031425575.1 Phenylobacterium sp. | reverse complement strand
ACCGCGCTCCGCGCCCGTGCCGCCCAGGGTCACGTCCTGCATCATGGACACGTCGTCGCCGATCACCGCGGTCTCGCCGATGACGATGCCGGTGCCGTGGTCGATGAACACCCCTGAGCCGATCTGGGTCGCCGGGTGGATGTCCACCTGGAAAATCTCGCTCATCCGGCTCTGCAGATAGAGCGCGATGGTCTCGCGGCCCTGGCCCCACAGCCAGTGCGCCACGCGCTGGGCCTGGAGGGCCTGGAAGCCCTTGAAGAACAGGAACGGCTGGACATAGCCCTTGCAGGCGGGGTCCCGCTCGAACACCGCCTTCAGATCGGCCTCGGCGGTGTCGACGAGCTTAGGATTGGCCTTGTAGGCGGCGTCGGCCAGTTCCCGCAGGCTCATGGCGCGCAGCTCCTGGTCGCCCAGTTTGCGAGCCAGCTGGTAGCTCAACGCTGCGCCCAAGTCGTGGTGGCTCAGCACCACGGCGTTCAGCAGCGAGGCCAGCGCGGGCTCCGACTGGGCGGCCCGTTCGGCTTCGTTGCGCAGTGCGGCCCAGACCGGCGGCGGCGATGCCGGGTCGATGACTTCCAGACGCTGGCTCATCGGTTCCTCCCGTCCCATGACGTTCCCTTATCCTAGCATGGCCGCCGAAAGTTCGCGCGGCAATGCGCCCTCCCTGGCCATGTGGTAGCCCCGCAGCAGCATCGCAACCGTCAGGGCGTCGCGCATATAACCCCCGACCGCAGCGTCCAGCGCTTCCCGAAAAGGTACGCGAGCCCTCAGGATATCTTCAGTGCCGTCACCCTGCGGCTCGGCGTGGACCTGGCTCAGGCCTGTGGCGAGGTATCCGAAGGCGTGTTCGTCGGTGACCGAGTTGGAGAGCTGCATCCGCAAGATCTCCTGCCAATGGGCCGCGGCCATGCCGGTTTCCTCCAGCAGCTCGCGCTTGGCGCTCTCCAGAGGATCGTCGGCCAGCGGGCCGCCGCCCTCAGGGATTTCCCAGCTGTAGTCTGCGAAGGGCAAACGGTGCTGCCCCACCAGAGTGATCGTGCCGTCAGCGTGCACGGGCAGGATGGCCATGGCGAAATTCTTGAAGCTGACCACACCATAGAGAGCGTCCGCGCCGGTTGGCGCGACGGCGTCATACTCAGTCAGGCTGATCCAGGGGTTGTCATAGATCGGCCGCGGCGGCCCCTTGCGCCAGGGCGTCCCGTGGACCACAAGCCAACCTGGTTTTTGCGACATGTTCTCAACTAGCTTGCGAAACCACCGTCATTATAGGAGAACTCCCCTATCGGCTTTCCTAATGAGGCGCGCTTCGAGATGACCCTGTCGCTTCCCGCCGCCCCGCTGTTTGGTCAACCGATTCCGCAGCAGCCCTGCCCCGAAGTCCTGAGCTTCCTCGCGACGAGGCGCTCCGCATCAGCCGTCACGCTCGCCGAGCCTGCGCCCACCGCCAGCGAACTGGACGCCCTTTTGCAGCTCGCCGCTCGCGTGCCCGACCACGGCAAGCTGGCGCCCTGGCGCTTCATCATCCTCGAGCCGGCCGCCAAGGCGGTCTTCGCTGATCGCCTGGAGGCCCTGGCCAATTCCCGCGGCGACGCCCGGGCCGCCGCCAAGCTCGGCAAGCTGACGATTCCGCCCCTCTGCGTGGCGG
>NZ_JANPJP010000219.1:0-5845 GCF_031425575.1 Phenylobacterium sp. | reverse complement strand
TTGGAGCCCGCGCCGGCGATAATCGGCACACGCCCGGCGGCGGTGGCGACGCACAGTTCTACAACCCGACGGTGTTCGTCGTGGCTCAGGGTGGCGGTTTCGCCTGTGGTGCCAACGGGCACCAGGCCGTGGACACCGCCTGCGATCTGGCGTTCGACAAGGGCGACAAACGCCTGCTCATCGATCGCGCCGTCGCGGAATGGCGTCACGAGGGCCGGCATGACGCCCTTGAACAAAGGTTCGGACATGGTCTGCAAAAAGCCGTGAAAGCGAGGCCAGATGTTGCGGCCTCAAGATTTGGCCGGACAATATGGCGGGCAGGCCCTAAGCCGCAACCAGACTTGTTCCGTATTTCAATGGATCCGGAGATATTCGTTTTGGCGTCAAAGGCCCGCAAGGCACTCTTCACCGCAGTCGCCGCTGTTCTGCTGACCGGCGTGGCCGAGGCGCAACAGCCGGCGCAGGGGCCCGCGCCCTATGAGGGGCCGCCGCCGCCCATCGAGCTGACCCAGACCCAGCCGACAGCCTACCGCCGCAGACTTTCGGACGCCGACGGCGCAGCGCTGCGCAGCGCGCTCGACAGCGCCAAGCGGGCCGACGTGACCGGCGCACGCACCGCGATCGCGATGATCAACGACCCCATCGCCAAGAAGATCGCCATCTGGGCGATGGCCGACGCCAACGCGGACGCCCTGAGTTTCTTCGAGGTCGACCAGGCCCGCCGTGACCTGGCCGGCTGGCCGCGCGCGTCGCGCCGGCAGGTGGCGGCCGAGAAGCTGCTGGAGACCGGCGGCCTCAGCCCGCAGCGGGTCATCGACTGGTTCGGCGGCGCCGCGCCCACCACCGCCGAGGGCGCCATGGCGCTGGCCTCCGCCTATCGCGCCACGGGGCGGAACAAGGAAGCCGCCGACCTCATCCGCAAGACCTGGCGCAACGACCTGTTCGAAGCCGACCCGCAGCGTTCGATGCTGGCGCGGTTCGGCGACGTCCTGACCGCCGACGACCACATCCGGCGCGCCGACGTCATCCTGTTCGGCAGCCAGGGACCGGCGGCCCGCGACATGATCCCCCTGCTGCCCGCCGATCAGGCCCAGCTGGCCCAGGCGCGAATGGCGCTGCGTCAGAATTCCGGCAACGCCAACGCCCTGGTCAACAACCTGCCGGCCAGCGTCTCCAACTCCCCGGGCCTGGCCTTCGAGCGGGCCGCCTACATGCGCCGTCGGGGCATGGACCAGGTGGCGCTGGGCCTGGTGCGCAACTTCCCGACCCAGATCGCCTTCCCCGAGATGGGCGCGCGCATCTGGGACGAACGCTACCAACTGGTGATCGCCTCGCTGCGCAATGGTGACTCTCAGGGCGCCTACCTGGCCGCCGCCAATACCGGCCTGACCGAGGGCGCCGACGCGGCGGAGGCGGAGTTTTACGCCGGCTGGGTCGCCCTGACCCGTCTGAAGCGACCCCAGGACGCCGACCGACACTTCGCCGCCATCGAGAAGATCGGCTCGTCACCCATCACCCGGGCCAGGGCCCTCTACTGGCGGGGCCGGGCGGCGGAGGCCAGCGGCCAGCAGGACCGCGCCCGTGGCTTCTACGGCGCGGCGGCCAAGCACAACACAACCTTCTACGGCCAGTTGGCCGGGGAGAAGGTCGGCGGCCACAGGCTGAATCTGGGCCGCGACCCCGCCATCACCCAGGCCGACCGCAACCGCTTCGAGGGCCGCGACGCCGTGCGCGCCGCGCGCATGCTGTACGAGATCGGCAACAAGGACCTGTTCAAGACCTTCGTCCTGACCCTGGACGATGTGCTCCCCACGGCGGAGGAAGAGGCGTTGCTGGTGGACATGGTCCGCGGCTACGGCGACATCGACACCGGCATGAAGGTGGTGCGGGCCGCCGCCCAGCGCGGCTTCATCCTGCCCGAGCGCGGTTATCCCATGCGCTCCACCCCCAACCTGGCCAACGCGCCCGAGCCGGCCCTGATCCTCGGCATCACCCGCCAGGAGAGCGGCTTCGATCCGCTGATCCGATCAGGCGCCGGGGCGCGGGGCATGATGCAGCTGATGCCCGCCACCGCCTCAGCCACCGCCCGACGCCTGGGCGTCGGCTACTCGCTGGGGATGCTGGACGATCCCGACTACAACATGCGGCTGGGCACCACCTACCTGGGTCAGATGGTGGACACCTTCTCCGGCTCCTATCCCATGGCCATCGCCGCCTACAACGCCGGGCCCGGCCGGCCCTCCACTTGGTCATCCTTCTGCGGCGACCCGCGGGGCGCGACCACCGATCCCATCGACTTCATCGAGTGCATCCCGTTCTCCGAGACCCGCAACTATGTGATGCGGGTGATGGAGGGCATGACGGTCTACCGCGCGCGCCTGAATGGCGGCGTCACGCCCATCACCCTGTCGGCGGACCTCAAGCGCGGCGGATACGGGATGGGCTACGTGCCGTCCGGCGGCGCAGTGCAGACCCAGACCAGCGTCCCCACCCAGGCCACGGGCGGGATGCGGCCGATCCCTAACTAGGGCTCGTTGACCCAGGCTTCTATGAGGGGCGCGATCAGCTCCAGGTCGTCGTAGCGATGATCATCGCCGGGGATTTCCCGGGCGGCGCAGAGAGGATGCCTGGCCACGATGGCGGCGAGGTCGCGATAGGCGCCGTTGTAGTCCGCGGTCTGCTGGATGAAGAGCGTCGGAACCGCCGCGCAGTGGGCTTCCAGCAGAGGAACCCATCCTTCCGGAACGAACCGCGCCAGCGGGGTCCCGAGGAAGACACAGGCCTGGGGCGCGAAGCCATGTCGATCGCGCGCCAGCATGACGATCAGGTTTCCGATCGACTTGGAGATGACCAGGTCCGCGCCGCTGCCGCTCACCGCCTGCGCGTCGGCGGAGATGTCAGGATCGCTGACGTCGGCGCGGTCCCAGAAGCCATGGGGCCGCACGACGGCCTCGGTCTGGCCGATCTCCAGCCGATCGATCAAGCCCTGCATCTGGCCCAAGGTCTCCGGCTTGCGGCCGGGCAGTCCGAGCACCTTCATGACCGGTGTCTCCGAGCGGCGAGGGTCAGGCCGGCCGAGGTTTCTTCCAATCCGCCGTCCAGCCCGAAGACCTCGCGCAGGACTTGAGGCGTCAGGGCCTCGCGGGGTGGGCCGTCGGCGACGATGCGGCCCTGCCCCACCACCACCAGCCGATCGCAGGCGCGGGCGGCCAGGCCCAGGTCGTGAAGCGTGAGGACCACGGCGGCGCCCCGCGCGGCCTCCTCGCGGAAGAGATCGAGCGACAAGAGCTGTGCATCCGGGTCGAGGCCCGCGGCGGGCTCGTCAGCCACCAGCAGGGGGGCGGCGGTCGCCAGAAGCCGGGCCAGGAGCACCCTCGCCCGCTCGCCGCCGGAGAGATCAAGCACGCCGCGATCAGCCAGCGGCGAGAGGCCGACCCTGGCCAGGGCGTCCAGGGCGGCTGTCCGCGCCAGGGCCGGCGGCTTCAGCGCCGCCCCCAGGCTGGCGATGCGCCAGGCCGGCAGGTTCCAGCCGACCCGGCGCTCCTGGGGCAGGTAGCCGGCCAGGGCCGCGCGGGCGGCGTCATCCAGGCTGCTCACGTCGCGCCCGGCCAGCTCAGCGCGCCCCGAGGCCAGCCTGACCAGGCCGAGGGCGGCGCGCAGCAGAGTGGTCTTGCCTGCGCCATTGGGGCCTACGACGCCCACCACCTCGCCGGCCCGGACGCTGAGGCTGGCGCCGGTGAGCACCGGGGTCTGACCGCGCCGCACGGCGGCGTCATGCAGGGACAGCACCGGGCTCATGCGCGCCAGCTCCGGGCGGCGCGCCAGGCGATGAGCGCAAACAGCGGCGCGCCGAACAGGGCGGTGACGACGCCGAGCTTCAGTTCCTGGTCGGTGGGGATCAGGCGCGCAGCGATATCGGCGGCGGTGAGCAGGATCGCGCCGGCCAGGGCCGAGGGGGCCAGGGCCTTGCCCGGATCGGCTCCGGCCCCCGCGCGGACCAGATGCGGCGCGGCCAGGCCAACGAAACCGATGATGCCCGCCATGGCGACGGCGGCGCCAGTCAGCAGGGACGCGCCGGCGACGGCGGCGGCGCGCAGGCGGCCCATGGGCAAACCCGACATGGCGGCGGTCTCCTCCCCGAGGGTCAGCATCACCAGGCCCCGCGCCGCGTAGACGCAGAGCGCGGCGCCCAGGGTCATGGGCGCGAGCTCCCAGCCGATGTCGCTCCAGCTGCGGTTGGACACCGACCCCATCAGCCACGACAGGATCTCCGCGGTGGTGACCGGTGAGGGCGAGAGATTGAAGATCAGCGAGGTCAGCGCGCCCGCGAAGGCCGAGAGCGCCACGCCGAACAGGATCAGGGTCTCCGGCTCCCGGAAGCGGGCGGCCAGGATGGTCAGCAGCAGGCCGGTGGCCAGGGCGGCGACCAGGGCCGCGACCTCCGTCCCACCGGGAATGGCGGCGAGGCCAAGGGCGATGGCCAGCGACGCCCCAAGCCCCGCCCCGGCCGAGACTCCCAGCACCCCCGGATCGGCCAGGGGATTGCGCAGCAGGCCCTGCATGACCGCGCCCGCCAGGCCCAGTGCTCCGCCGACGACGGCGGCGGCCACGACCCGAGGCGCACGGATGGCCCAGAGGATTTCGGCGGGTCCCGAAGCCGGATCGCGGAAGGCCTCGGCGTACTGGGCGCCGGTGAGCGCCGTCTCTCCCAACAGCAGGCCCAGGGCGAGCAGCACCAGCAACGCGGCGGCCAGAACCAGGTTCAGCCTCATCGCGGCGCCCTGGCGGCCAGGATCTCAACCGCCTCGGCGGCCGCTGGGGCGGGGCAGCCCAGCATCGAGCCTGGCAGGCTGGCGATGGTGCGCCCCTCGGCGACCCGGCGCATGACGCCGTGACGGCCCAGACCCCAGCGGTTGTTGGCCAGCATGAAATCGTCGAAGAACCCCAGAACCAGGGCGCGCGGCGGGTTCAGCGCCAATTGCTCAAGGGAGACCGGTTGGAAGCCCGGGCCCGGCGGGACCGGTGTCAGGCCGGCGGACTTCAGGATCTGATGCACCAGGGTTCCCTCCCCGCCGGTGAAGCCGCCCGGGGTGACATAGAGCGCCGTGGCTCCGCGCCAGGCGCCGGCGGAACGGTCCAGCCGGGCGTCCATGCGTGCGATCACGGCCTCGCCCTGGGCCCTGCGGTCCATGGCGGCTGCCACCCGGCGGACATTGGCCCGCACCCCGCCAAAGTCCGAGGCGTCCTCGATGGTCACCACGCGGGCGCCGCGCTTCTCAAGCTGGGCCAGGAAGCGCCGATCCCCGCCCCAGTAGCGGACGACGAGATCGGGTCTGGCCGAGAGGGCTGATTCCAGGGTCGTGCGGCGCTGTGGGAGGCCCCGGGCCAGGTCCCGCAGGCGGGAATCGCGGTCGTCGGCCCGGGTGGAAAGCCCGACGACGGTGGCGCGCGGGCTAAGGGCCAGGACATACTGGTCGGCGCATTGATCCAGAGAGAGCACCCGGGGCGCGGCCTGAGCTGCGCCCGCCAGGCCCAGGGCCGCGACCAACGCGGCGGTCAGTCTATGACGAGGCCGTGCATGAGGCCGTCCAGGGTGACCTGGATCACCTCGTCCACCGGCGCCCAGGCGAAGTTCGGACGGCCGATCATCAGCGCTACGACGCCATGGCAGGCGGCCCAGAGGGCCTGGGCCGCGCTGTCGCCGGTGCCGGTCCGCAGCCGTCCCTCGGCCGCGATCTCGCGCACCGCGCCGCTGAAGATTTCGTAGCATCGCGCGCTCATGTCCGCCGTGCCTTCGTGCCAGATGGTCGATACGGGGTGAACCCCGGCGAACACAAGCAGATAG
>NZ_JANPJP010000218.1:0-7930 GCF_031425575.1 Phenylobacterium sp. | reverse complement strand
TATTGCGCCACCACCAGGGTCACCGGACGCCCGTCGCGGGCCAGGCGGTCCACGGTCTCGGCCAGGGCCCGGCCGCCGTGGGGATTGTGCGCGCCGTCCAGCCACAGGTCGGCGCCGCGCGCCACCGCCGCCGCGCCCAGCGGTCCGGCCGTCAACCGCTGGAACCGCGCGGGCCACACCGCGCCCGCCACCCCCTTGGCCAGGGCGGCCTCGTCGATGCGCGGGTCGCCCCAGGTCAGCAGGGCCATGACGGCCAGCGCCGCATTGCCCACCTGGTGCGGGCCGTAGAGCCCCGGCAGCGGCAGGTCCAGCAACCGGTCCGGCGTCTGGATCAGCATTCGGCCGTTCTCTTCCCAGGCGTCGATGTCGCGGCCCATGGCCAGCATCGGGGCGTCCAGGCCCTCGGCTTCCCGCGCGATGACCTCGAAGGCTTCCTCGATCTGGCGCGCGACGATCACCGGGCGGCCCTGCTTGATAATCCCGGCCTTCTCCCAGGCGATCTTCGTCAGCTCCGGCCCCAGCATCTCCAGGTGGTCGTAGTCGACCGGCGTGATGATGCAGACCGCCGGCGCGTCGAAGACATTGGTGCAGTCAAACCGCCCCCCCAGCCCAACCTCGATCACGCAGAGGTCGGCCGGGGTCTGGGCGAAGGCCTTGAGGGTCATGGCCGACATGATCTCGTTGAAACTGATCTCGCCGCCGTCATTCTCGGCGATCGAGGTGTCGATCAGCTCGCGCAGCCGCGCCTCGCCGATCAGTTCGCCGGCGATGCGGATCCGCTCGGCGAACCGCACCAGGTGGGGCGAGGTCAGGACGTGGACCTTCAGCCCCGCCGCCTCGGCGATGGCCCTTAAGTAGGCGGTGGTGGAGCCCTTGCCATTGGTGCCCGCCACGTGGATCACCGGCGGCAGTTTGTCCTGCGGCCTTCCCATGGCCTCCAGCAGGCGCAGGACCCGCCCGGTGGACAGGTCAATCAGGGACGGGAATTCGTCGCGCAGCCGCGCGATCATCGCGTCGAAGGCGCGGATCTCATCATACATGGGGTGTGGCCTGGAGAGGGCTGAACGGGATCAGGCGGAGGCGAGGGGATCAGGCGGCTTTTGAAGCGTTTCGTCCCATCATGAGGGTCGTCAGGAGCGAGCCGAGCACGGTGGTCATCTCGCTGCGGGTCACCACCCGGTCCACCATGCCGCGCTCCACCAGGAACTCGGCGCGCTGGAAGCCCGGGGGCAGGGTCTCGCGGATCGACTGCTCGATCACCCGGCGGCCGGCGAAGGCGATCATGGCGTTCGGCTCGGCCAGGTGGATGTCGCCCAGCATGGCGTAGGAGGCGGTCACCCCGCCGCTGGTGGGGTCAGTCATCACCACGATATAGGGCAGGCCGGCGTCCTTGACCTCGTTGACCGCCACCGTGGTGCGGGCCAGCTGCATCAGGGACAGCGTCCCTTCCTGCATCCGGGCGCCGCCCGAGGCGGTGAAGATCACGAAGGGAACCTGGCGGCGCACGGCTTCCTGGGCGGCCTTGATGAAGGCCTCACCCGCGGCCATGCCGAGCGACCCGCCCATGAAGGCGAAGTCCTGCACCACCACCACGCAGTCCTGGCCCTTGATGGCGCCGAACGCGATGACCATCGCGTCCTGCTCGCCGGTGGTCTTGCGGGCCGACTTCAGGCGGTCGGGATAGGAGCGGTCGTCGGGGAACTTCAGCGGGTCTTCCACCACGGTCGGCGAGGCGATGCGCTCATAGGCGCCGTCGTCGAAGGTGTAGCCCAGGCGCTGCTTGGCGCCGATCCGCATGTGGTTGCCCGACGGAGTGACCCACAGGGCCGCCTCCAGGTCCGAGCGATAGATCATCTCGCCGGTGTCGGGGCATTTGACCCAGAGATTCTCCGGGGTCTCGCGCTTGGCCACCAGATTGCGGACGCCCGGCGCGATCTTGGCCAGCCACCCGCCCCGCTCCCGAGGCGTGGGCACGCTCGGCGGCTTCTGGGACTTGTCGTTCTTGTGCTCAGCCATCGCCATGTGAACTACACCGTCGGGCTTGCGACTCGCGCCAAGCGCACAGCCTTAGCCAAGGATTCCACTTTGGAAAGAACCCGCGTGGTCACGGTTTCGTTCATCGCCAGGCTTGCGGCGATCTCCTCCACCAGGGCCGAGCCCACCACAACGCCGTCAGCGACCCGGGCCACAGCCTCGGCGCGCTCCGGCGTCTTGATGCCGAACCCGACACAGACCGGCAGGCCGCCCGCCGCCCGCACCCGGGCCACGTGGGGCGCGACGGCGGCCGCATCGGCCTCCTTCACCCCGGTCACGCCGGCCACCGAGACGTAGTAGGCGAACCCCGAGGTGCGCCGCGCGATCACCTTCAGGCGCGCATCGTCGCTGGTGGGGGTCGAAAGCAGCAGCAGGGACAGCCCCTCCGCGTCCAGGGCGTCGGCCAGGGGGTCGGCCTCCTCGGGCGGGATATCCACCACGATCAGGCCGTCGGCTCCGGCCGCCGCGGCGTCCTGGGCGAAGGCGACAAAGCCCCGGTTCACCAGGGGATTGGCGTAGCCCATCAGGATGATCGGCGTCGTCTGGTCGTCCTTGCGGAACGCCGCGATCATGGCCAGGGTCTTGGCGAGCGTCATGCCGCTGTCGAGCGCGCGCAGGGCGGCGCGCTGGATCGTCGGCCCCTCTGCCATGGGATCGGAGAAGGGGAAGCCCACCTCGATCAGGTCGGCGCCGGCGGCCGGCAGGCCCTTCAGGATCTCCAGGCCACGGTCATAGTCGGGGTCGCCGGCCATGATGTAGGCCACGAAGGCGGCGCGGTTCTCGGCCTTCAGCGCGGCGAAACGCGCGTCGATACGGGCCTTGGTCAAATCGCCATCCCCAGATGGGCGGCGACGGTGGCCACGTCCTTGTCGCCGCGACCCGACAGATTCAGCACCACGACCCCGCCCTTGCCGACGTCGCGAGCCACGTCGCCCAGGCGGGCGATGGCATGCGCGCTCTCGATGGCCGGCAGGATGCCCTCCAGCTCGGCGCAGAGCTTGAAGGCGTCCAGCGACTCCAGGTCGGTGGCGGTGAGGTAGGTCGCGCGCCCCACGTCATGCAGCCAGGAATGCTCGGGGCCGATGCCGGGATAGTCCAGGCCGGCCGAGATGGAGTGGGCCTCGGTGATCTGGCCCTCGGCGTCCTGCAGCAGATAGGTCATGTTGCCGTGCAGGACGCCCGGACGGCCGCCATTGATGGCCGCGGCGTGACGTCCGGTCTCCATGCCCTCGCCCGCGGCCTCGACGCCGATCAGCTTGACGCTCTCGTCGTTGAGGAACGGGTGGAACATGCCGATGGCGTTGGAGCCGCCGCCGACGCAGGCGACCACGGCATCGGGCAGGCGGCCCTCGGCCTCCATCACCTGGGCCTTGGTCTCGCGGCCGATCACCGACTGGAAGTCGCGCACCATCTCCGGATAGGGATGCATGCCCGCCGCGGTGCCGATCAGGTAATAGGTGTCGTGGACGTTGGTGACCCAGTCGCGCAGGGCCTCGTTCATGGCGTCCTTCAGGGTCGCCGAGCCGGAGGTCACAGCCTCCACCCGGGCGCCCAGCAGGTTCATGCGGAAGACGTTGGGCTTCTGCCGCTCCACGTCGACGGCGCCCATATAGACCACGCAGGGCAGGCCGTACTTGGCGCAGACCGTGGCCGAGGCGACCCCGTGCTGACCCGCGCCAGTCTCGGCGATGATCCGGGTCTTGCCCATGCGCCGCGCCAGCAGGATCTGGCCGATGCAGTTGTTGATCTTGTGGGAGCCGGTGTGGTTCAGCTCCTCGCGCTTCAGATAGATCCTGGCGCCGCCGAAATGCGCGGTCAGCCGCTCGGCGAGATAGAGCGGGCTGGGCCGACCCACATAGTGCGTCATCAGCCCCGACAGCTCAGACTGGAAGGCCGGATCGGCCTTGGCGGCGCGGTAGGCGGCGTCCAGCTCGTGGACCAGGGGCATCAGGGTCTCGGGGACATAACGTCCGCCGAAGTCCCCGAACCGTCCATTGGCGTCAGGATAGGCGGCGTAGTCGTTGGGCTTGGCGGTGGGCGCGTTCACGTCACTATCACTCGGCTTGGGATCGGGGCTCAGGCAATACGTTCAGGCGCGGCGTACGGCTTCAAGAAACGCCGTGATCAAGGCCGGGTCCTTTAGGCCGGGACCGCGCTCCACGCCAGAGGAAACGTCCACCATGGGCGCGCCCGACAGCCGCACGGCGTCGACGACGTTCCAGGGATCGAGGCCGCCGGCCAGGAACCACGGTTTCTGGAACCGGTGGCCCATCATCAGGGTCCAGTCGAACCGCGCGCCATTGCCGCCGGGCAGTTCGGAATCCTGCGGCGCCTTGGCGTCGAACATCAGGTGGTCGGTCGCCGCCTCATAGGCCTTGGCGGCCGAGAGATCATGGGCCGTGGAGATCGACAGCGCCTTGATGATCCCGGCTCCGGTGCGCGCGGACACCGCCCGCGCCCGCGCTGGCGTCTCGGCGCCGTGAAGCTGGAACAGGTCGGGCTTGAGAATGGCCGCCAGGCGGTCGACCAGTTCGTCATCGGGATCGACGGTGACCGCCACGATCTTCACGTTCCGGGCCCGGGCCTCCGCCGTCAGCCGGTCGGCGGCGTCAGGGGTGATGTTGCGGGGGCTCTTCTCGAAGAACATGAAGCCGATATGGCTGACGCCGCCGGCCACGGCGGCGCTCACCGTCTCGGGCGTGGAAAGTCCGCAGATCTTGGTGGGCACGGTCATGGGGCCGATAAGGGCTATCGCGCCCTCGAATTCAAGGCTTGGCCTGGTTCTTCAGCAGGTCGCGGATCTCGATCAACAGGGCTTCCTGCGGCGGGGGCAGCGGCTTTTCGGCGGGTGAAGCCTCGGCGTCGTGGCGGCGGATGGTGTTCACGCCCTTGACGATCAGGAACACCACCCAGGCCACGATCACGAACTTGATCATGGTGTTGAAGAAGGCGCCGTACTGGATGGCCACCAGTTCGTTGGCCTTGGTGATGGCGTTGTCGGGCTTGAGCACCAGCTTCAGGTCGGAAAAGTCGACCCCGCTCAGCAGCAGGCCGATAGGCGGCATCACCACCTGGTCCACCAGGCTTTTCACGATGTCATTGAAGGCCGCCCCAACAATCACGCCGACGGCCAGGTCGATCACATTGCCGCGGGCGATGAACTCGCGGAATTCGGAGAAGATGCTCATGGTCACGCTCTGGCCCGGGGATGTGGCAGGATCATGAGCAGGCTGAATCGGGTCAAGCATGAGCGAGCAGGCGCTGAAGCATTTCGGGGTGACCGAGGCCGACCTGCTGGGCGCAGGCGTCCAGAGCCGCGCCTATGGCATGGGTCGCGAAGCCGTGCTGCGGGTGTTCTCCGCTGAGACCCCGCTGACCCATGTTCGAGCCTTGGACAGCTTCTACCGCGGGCTTGACACCCGGGCGGTCGGTTTCCAGGTTCCCCGCTTCGACGAGGTTCTCGATGTGGAGGGGACGCCCTGCGTGGTGGAGCCGCGCATTCCAGGCGTCGAGCTCACCCGTTTCCTGGCGGCCGCCTCGCCGGAGGCCCGCCGGCAGGCCCTGGCCAACTACATGGTGGCCGCCGGTGAAATCCAGACGATCGGCTTCGACGCGCCCTATCACGGCCAGATCCTGGGAGGGGCCCCGATCCGCGCCGACAGCTGGCCAGGCTATCTGGGCCGCCGGGCGAGGGCCTCGCTGGACGAAGCGCCCTGGGCCCTAGCCGACCTGAAGGCCCCGGCGGGGGTCCTGGAACTCTTCGACGGCTTGGCCCAGGCCCGCGCCGAGGCGCCGCGCAGGCTGGCGCACGGGGACTATCATCCGGGCAATGTCTTGGTGGACGAGGCGGGCGCGGTCACCGGTGTCATCGACTTCAGCATCCAGGCGGTGATGGGCGACCCGCTGCTGGACCTGACCTCCGCCGCCTTCTTCCTCGACGACAAGGCCGACCGCGCCTACGCGGCCAGCCAGGCGGAAGGGTTCGCGGGCTTCGAAGAGGCCACCCGGCTCTACTGGCTCTATTACAGCTTTTTCTATCTCAGCACCAAGGCGACCAAGCCAGCGCTCTACGCCCTCTGCGCCCGCAGCCTGAACCAGGCCCTGGACTGACGCCTATTCGTCGGCGTTGAGCCGCTCGCGCAGTTCCTTGCCGCTCTTGAAGAAGGGCACGTGCTTGGCGCGGACCTCGACGGCCTCGCCGGTGCGCGGATTGCGGCCGGCCCGGGCGTCGCGCGAGCGGACGGACAGCGCGCCGAAGCCACGCAGTTCCACCCGGCCGCCGTTCTCCAGGGCCTGGATCATGCGCTCAAGAATCACCCCCACCACGCGCTCGATATCGCGCTGGGTGAGGTGCGGGTTTTCCTCAGCGAGTTTGGCGATCAGCTCAGACTTGATCATGCCTTCTTCCGGTCGTTCGGCTGCGGAACATGGTCGAGTCCCTGAGGATGTTCAAGGCAGGAAAAGGGTTTACGGCCCGGTGATGACAATCAGCGCCGAAAGCTTGGGCTCACTTGTCCCAAATCGGGGCCTGGAAAGGGTTGGCTGGCGAAATGCCGGTCTCTGTCGGTCACCCGACGCAGGGTGACAGCGGCGCGGTTCAACTCAGGATAGTGTGGTTTGCGAAAAAGAAAACGGCGGACCGGTTTCCCGATCCGCCGCTCTCTAGAACATCTGCGAGGGGTTCGAACGATTAGTCGTTCTTGGCCTTCTCGCGCAGGGCGGCGCCCAGGATGTCGCCCAGCGAGGCGCCGGAGTCCGACGAGCCGAACTGCTCGATGGCTTCCTTTTCCTCGGCCATTTCCAGGGCCTTGATCGAGAGACCGACCTTGCGGGCGGCCTTGTCGACATTGGTCACCTGGGCGTCGACGCGGTCACCCACGGCGAAGCGTTCCGGGCGCTGGTCGGCGCGGTCGCGGCTCAGGTCCGACTTACGCACGAAGGCGCTCATCGGGGCGTCGTCCTCACCGAAGCGAACCTCGATGCCGCCGGTGGTGACTTCCGTCACCGTGACGGTGATGGTCTGACCCTTGCGGAAGAAGTCGCCCACCATGGGATCGCCGGCCAGTTGCTTGATGCCGAGCGAGATGCGTTCCTTCTCGACGTCGACGTCCAGCACCCGGGCCTTGACCATTTCGCCCTTGTGATACTTGGCGATGGCTTCTTCGCCCGACGCCGTCCAGTCGAGGTCCGAGAGGTGGACCATGCCGTCGATGTCGTTCTCCAGGCCGATGAACAGGCCAAACTCGGTGGCGTTCTTGACTTCGCCCTCGACGGTCGAACCGACCGGGTGGGCTGCAACGAACGCGTCCCAAGGATTGTCCATGGCCTGCTTGAGGCCCAGCGAGACGCGACGCTTGGACGGATCGACGTCCAGGACGACGACTTCCACTTCCTGAGAGGTGGAGACGATCTTGCCCGGGTGGACGTTCTTCTTGGTCCAGGACATTTCCGACACGTGGACCAGGCCCTCGACCCCGGCTTCCAGCTCCACGAAGGCGCCGTAGTCGGTGATGTTGGTGATCCGGCCGGTGAACTTCGCGCCGACGGGATACTTGGCTTCCACGCCGTCCCAGGGGTCGGACTGCAGCTGCTTCATGCCCAGGCTGATGCGCTGGGTGTCGGGGTTGATCTTGACGATCTGCACCTTGACGGTGTCGCCCACGGCCAGGACCTGGCTCGGGTGGTTGACGCGCTTCCAGCTCATGTCGGTGACGTGCAGCAGGCCATCGATGCCGCCCAGGTCCACGAAGGCGCCGTAGTCGGTGATGTTCTTGACCACGCCTTCGCGGATCTCGCCCTCTTGCAGCTGGGAGACCAGCTCGGTGCGCTGTTCGGCGCGGGCTTCTTCCAGGATGGCGCGACGCGAGACGACGATGTTGCCGCGCGGACGGTCCAT
>NZ_JANPJP010000217.1:0-4149 GCF_031425575.1 Phenylobacterium sp. | reverse complement strand
AAGGGCCTGCGCTCCTACGTCTCGATCATCGTCCGCTCGGCCGAGTGCCTGGACACCCACTATTTCGCGGTGCTGGTGGGGGTGGGGGCCACGGCGGTGAACGCCTATCTGGCCCAGGAAAGCTTCCAGGACCGGCTGGAGCGCGGCCTGGCGGGCGAGCTGACCCTCCACGACGTCTGCGCCAACTTCAAGCACGCCATCGAGGGCGGCCTCCTGAAGATCATCGCCAAGATGGGCATCGCGGTGATCTCGTCCTATCGCGGCGGCTACAACTTCGAGGCGGTGGGGCTGAGCCGCGCCCTGGTGGCGGAGTTCTTCCCCGGCATGCCCTCGCGCATCTCCGGCATCGGCCTGGCCGGGCTGGAGGCCAAGTCCGTCGAGGCGCATCGCCGCGCCTGGGACCCCGGAGCCATCAGCCTGCCGGTGGGGGGGCTCTACAAGGCCCGCGCCAGCGGCGAGAGCCACGCCTTCGAGGCGCGCATGATCCACACCCTGCAGGCCGCCTGCAACACCGGGGACTATGGCGCCTACCAGCGGTTCTCGGCGGGCATGCGCCGACAGCCCACCATCCAGCTGCGCGACCTGCTGGACTGGCGGAGCGGCGAACGGCCCGTGGCCCTGGACGAGGTCGAGAGCGTCAACGAGATCCGCAAGCGCTTCCTGACGCCCGGCATGAGCCTAGGGGCCTTAAGCCCAGAGGCGCACGGGGTGTTGAACATCGCCATGAACCGGATCGGGGCCAAGAGCGTCTCCGGCGAGGGTGGCGAGGACGCCGCCCGCTACAAGCCCCTGCCCAACGGCGACAACCCCAACTCGGCGGTCAAGCAGATCGCCTCGGGGCGGTTTGGGGTGACGGCGGAGTATCTCAACGAGTGCCGCGAGATCGAGATCAAGGTCAGCCAGGGCGCCAAGCCCGGCGAGGGCGGGCAGCTGCCCGGCTTCAAGGTGACCGAACTGATCGCGCGGCTGCGGCATGCGACGCCGGGGGTGATGCTGATCAGCCCGCCGCCGCATCACGACATCTATTCCATCGAGGACTTGGCCCAGCTCATCTATGACCTGAAGCAGATCAACCCCACCGCCCGGGTCTGCGTGAAGCTGGTGGCCATGACCGGCATCGGGGCGATCGCGGCGGGCGTGGCCAAGGCCAAGGCCGATGTGATCCTGATCTCCGGCAATGTCGGCGGCACCGGGGCTTCGTCCCAGACCTCGATCAAGTACGCCGGAGGCCCCTGGGAGATGGGGCTGTCGGAGGCCAACCAGGTCCTGACCCTGAACAACCTGCGCCACTCGGTGCGCCTGCGGGCCGATGGCGGCATGCGGACGGGCCGCGACGTGGTGATCGCCGCCATGCTCGGCGCCGAGGAGTTCGGCATCGGCACGGCCAGCCTTATCGCCATGGGCTGCATCATGGTGCGCCAGTGCCATTCCAACACCTGCCCGGTGGGGGTCTGCACCCAGGACGAGGCCCTGCGCGAGAAGTTCAGCGGCAGCCCGGAGAAGGTGATCAACCTCTTCACCTTCATCGCCGAGGAGGTCCGCGAAATCCTGGCTTCGCTGGGCTTCCGCTCGATCCAGGAGATCGTCGGCCGCACAGACCTGCTGCAGCAGGTCTCGCGCGGCGGCGAGCACCTGGACGACCTCGACCTCAACCCCCTGCTGGTGATGGCCGATCCGGGGCCGAACCCGCGCCATTGCGTGGTGGAGGGGCGCAATGAGGTGCCCGACACCCTGGACGCCCAGATCGTCCGCGACGCCGCGCCCCTGCTGGAGCGGGGCGAGAAGATGCAGCTGACCTACACGGTGCGGAACACCGCGCGCGCCATCGGTTCGCGGACCTCGTCGCACATCGTGCGGAAGTTCGGGATGACCGGCCTGCCCGCCGGTCACCTGACCGTGCAGCTCAAGGGCTCGGCGGGTCAGAGCCTGGGGGCCTTCGCGGTCCAGGGCCTGCGAATCGAGCTGACCGGAGAGGCCAACGACTATGTCGGCAAGGGGCTGTCCGGGGCGACCATTATTCTGCGCCCCTCGCCGCACCTGGCGGCGCCGGAGGTCAACGCCATCCTGGGCAACACCGTGCTCTATGGCGCGACCTCGGGGCGGTTGTTCGCGGCGGGTCTGGCGGGCGAGCGGTTCGGGGTGCGCAACTCCGGCGCCGTGACGGTCGTCGAGGGCTGCGGCGCCAACGGGCTGGAATACATGACCGGCGGGCGGGCGGTGATCCTGGGGCCGGTGGGCTTCAACTTCGCCGCCGGCATGACCGGGGGCATGGCCTTTGTCCTCGATTTGCACGACCGCTTCCTGACCCACCTCAACACCGACAGCGTGGTGGTGCAGCGGATCGGGACGCGGGCCTGGGAAGCGGACCTGAAGGACCTGGTGGAGGAGCATGCGCGGGAGACCGGCTCGGCCTTCGCCGCCGGCATCCTGCGCGACTGGGACCGGCATCTGGGGAAGTTCTGGCAGGTGGTCCCGAAGGAGATGGTGCATCGCCTGGACCAGCCGCTGGCCGAGGAAGAGGCGGCGCATCACAGGGCGTAGCTCTGTGAGCCGCGAGGTCCTCAAGAGTTGGAACCACGAACCACACGAACGTCGCGAACAAGGGTGTCATCCCGGAAAGCCCGCAGGGCTTGTCCGGGACCCAGACGCGCGGGGCGTGCCGGAGGGATTGGTGTGTATGGGTGGCTGCTTCGCGCCGCCGCTTCGCGGTCCCGGTCTTCGCTGTGCGAAACCGGGATGACACGTCTTGTTTGTTCGTGTGGTTCGTGTGGTTCGTGGACAATCTGATCTGACCCACCGCTGCGAACTCGCGGCAGGCAAACTCACGCCACCTCCACCCCCACATAACGCGCGCGCGGCCGGATCAGGGCGCCGGTCTGGCCTTGCTCGATGGCGTGGGCGATCCAGCCGGCGCAGCGGGCGGTGGCGAAGAGGGCGAAAGGGGCGTCGCGGGGCAGCTTGAGGGCGTCGGACATGGCCACCAGGGCGAAGTCGATATTGGGCGCCAGGCCGGTGATGTCCTCCGCGGCGGCCCGCAGGCTCGCCATCTCCGGGGTCAGCTTGAAGCGGTCCAACAGGGCGGCGGCGCGGGGGTCGTGGTCGGGATAGAGCTGATGGCCGAAGCCCGGCAGCAGGCGGTCCTCGGCCAGGCGGGCGGCGATCACGGCGCGCGCGCCGCCCTGGGCGGCCTCCGCCGCGAAGCCCCGGATGGCGGCGGGCGCCCCGCCGTGGCGAGGTCCTGAAAGCGTCGCCAGGCCCGCCAGCGCCGCAGCGGCCAGGGACGCCCCCGTCGAGGCGGCCACCCGGGCGGCGAAGGCCGAGGGGTTGAGCTCGTGGTCGGCCAGCAGCACCAGCACCCGGCGGACCAGGTCGGCCCCCGGCCCGCCGGGACCCAGGCCCCAGGCGAAGGCCAGGCGGTTATGGATCGCCCCGCCCCCCACCTCGCCGGCGATGGCGTCGGTGAGCACGTCCAGCAGGGTGGCGGCCTCGACGGCCAGGGCCAGGGGGTGGCGGCCGAGCGCCGGGGCGTCCACGCCCGCGCGGGCGGCCAGGGCCAAAAAGGCGCGCGCGGTCATGTCCGTCCCCGCCGGCGGCTGGGGCCGATCGGTGCGCTTCAGGGCGGCGCCATGGCCGCCGCGCAGCAGGCGGGCGACGGATTCCAGCGTCTCGGTCTCGGCCAACTCGACGGCGTCGCGGCCTCGATAGAACAGCCGGCCCTGGGAAATGGTGGTGATGGCCGAGACCAACACCGGCTCCCCCCAGGCGATGGCGCCCGCCGCCACCTCCGAGGCCTTACGGCTGCGGGTCTTGCGCTGAACCAGGGCGGTGATGTCGGCGGCCCGATAGAGGCTGCGGCGGGGATCGCCCGGATCGATGCGGGTCTGGACCCGGCCGCGGCTGACATAGGCGTAGAGGGTCTGGGGCCGCACACCGAGGCGTTCGCGAGCCTCGTCGGCGCCGATCCAGTCGCTGGCCTTGGTTTGCGGCATCTTATGTTGATTATGTTGATCAAGATTGACGCGTCCAGCTTGGCGGCAAATATCGCCCTTAGCAAGTTTGGAAAAAGGAGGTCCTCCCATGTCGGACGGACTGGAAGACGTCATCGCCGCCCACACCGTGATGTCCGACGTGGACGGGGCGGCGGGCCGC